>NZ_JAMYKZ010000010.1:0-312566 GCF_040317735.1 Mesorhizobium sp. M1399 | reverse complement strand
CGGGGAGAGGAGGACCCTCATCCCGCTCAATCATCATAGCTGTGCCCTGCCCTCAGCCCGTCGCGCACCCGTGCCGCGATGGCCAGGAACTCCGGCGTCTCGCGGATATCGAGCGGCCGCTTCTTCGGCAGCGTCGATTCTATGACATCGCTGACACGCCCCGGGCGCGGCGACATGACGATGATGCGCGTCGACAGATAGACCGCCTCGGGGATCGAATGGGTGACGAAGCAGATGGTCTTGTTGGTCCGCTCCCAAAGCTCCAGCAGTTGTTCGTTGAGGTGGTCGCGCACGATCTCGTCCAGCGCGCCGAACGGTTCGTCCATCAACAAAAGGTCGGCATCGAAGGCGAGCGCCCGTGCGATCGAGGCGCGCTGCTGCATGCCGCCCGAAAGCTGCCAGGGGTATTTCTTCTCGAAGCCGCTGAGGTTGACGAGGTCGAGGGTTCGCTTGATGCGCGCCGCCTGCTCCGCCCTGGACAGGCCCATGATCTCCAGCGGCAGCGCCACATTGCGCTCGATCGTGCGCCACGGATAAAGTGCGGCCGCCTGGAAGACATAGCCATAGGCGCGGCGCTGGCGCGCCTGCTCGGGCGTCATGCCGTTGACGGAAATGGCTCCCGATGTCGGCTTCTCCAGATCGGCGATGACGCGCAGCAAGGTCGTCTTGCCGCAGCCGGAGGGCCCGATGAAGGACACGAATTCGCCCTTGCCGATGGTCAGGTCGACATTCGACAGCGCCTGCACCGGACCGTCATTGGTCTGGAAGGTCAGGCCAAGCTTGCTTGCCGAAACAACGGCTGGCGATGCTCCCGTCATCGGCCGTAGCCTGTCGCTTCCGGCCACTGCGCCACCGGCCGGAATCCGATTGATTTTACCCCGATGTTGCTTTCCACTCGCCCAGTCCTACTCGCGCCAGTTCTACGCGCCCCAGTTCTACGTGCCCTTGTCCCATCAGATAGACGCCCGGAGTTGCCCCGATGTCGCCCAAACCGACGTGCCATCTTATCCGCCCTGAAAGCTCTTATGAAGGCAAGCAGGGCCTGAGCTATTTCGCCGGTATCGCCGCCGAAACAGTCGGCTCCTCCGGTATCTGCATGCATCTGCTGACCATGCCTCCGGGCGCCCGCGCCAAGGCGCATATGCACGAAAACCATGAAACTGCGATCTATGTGCTCTCCGGCGAAGTCCATACCTGGTATGGCGACCGGCTCGAACAGCATATCGTGGTCAAGGCCGGCGATCTTTTCTATATTCCCCCCGGTGTGCCGCATCTGCCGGCCAATCTGAGCGACAGCCCCGCCTCGGCGGTTATTGCCCGCACCGATCCCAACGAACAGGAAAGCGTCGTCCTGCTGCCGGAACTGGACGGGTTGGTCGCCTGAGGACTGGGTCGAGGCGGCGGCCGTCATCGGCACCGTCACGAACATGATTTCAGCGGCCCTATCTCCTCAAGGCCGGGAATGGTCACGAAGAAACCGTCCCCTCCTTTGTTGATGACCTTGACGACATCTGTGGTCGTCCCCTCCTCGCCCTCGGCGAAACAGGTGGAGCTCAACAACTGGGTGCCAGGCGTCGTCGTCAATGGCTGTGCGAACTCGCAGCCGCTGCCATAGGTTTCGACGCCCTCGGCGGTCAGCACGACATAATCGTCGCGGTCCTGATAACCGAGCCGTACACCAGCGCAACCGACCTCATTGCCAAAGGAGCCGGCAAGGACGTCCGCCGCCGGCCCGGAGGCAAGGATCACCGCGGCCATTGAGATGATCGCTCCGTGGCTCGCCAAGCTCAAACGCCCGTCGCCGGGATGCCTGTACGCTCCACCTTGCGCGGCGCGGAAATTTCCTTCCAGGTCGACAGTGCCCGGTTGACCGCCGCGTTCGGCTCGCGAGCGACGAACTCGCCATGGCCGGGCTTTGCCTTAACCTCGTTTTCCTCGATCGACAGTTCGCCGCGCGAGAAGACGTAGCGTGGCAGGCCGGTCACCTCGAAACCTTCGAAGACGTTGTAGTCGATGACCGACTGCTGCTTCTTGGCCGTGATTTTCTTCTTGCGCTTCGGGTCCCAGACAAGGATGTCGGCGTCCGCGCCTTCGACGATGGCGCCCTTCTTCGGGTACATGTTGAGGATCTTGGCGATGTTGGTCGAGGTCACCGCGACGAACTCGTTCATCGTCAGCCGGCCGGTGTTGACGCCGGTCGTCCACAGCACCGGCAAACGATCCTCGAGCCCGCCCGTGCCATTCGGGATCTTGGTGAAGTCGCCGACGCCGTTGCGCTTCTGCTTGGTGGTGAAGGCACAATGGTCGGTCGCCACCACTTGCAGTGACCCAGCCTGCAGGCCGGCCCACAGCGAATCCTGATGCCATTTGTTGCGGAAGGGCGGGCTCATAACGCGCCGCGCCGCATGGTCCCAGTCCTTGTTGAAATATTCGCTCTCGTCCAGCGTCAGGTGCTGGACCAGCGGCTCGCCGAATACCCGCATGCCTTTCTGGCGCGCCCGGCAGATGGCCTCGTGGGCCTGCTCGCAGGAGACATGCACGACATAGAGCGGCACGCCGGCCATGTCGGCGATCATGATGGCACGATTGGTCGCCTCGCCTTCGACTTCCGGCGGGCGCGAATAGGCGTGTCCCTCCGGACCACTATTGCCCGCCGCCAGCAGCTTCTGCGACAGTGCCGCCACCACGTCGCCATTCTCGGCATGGACCAGCGGCAGCGCGCCAAGATCGGCACAGCGCTGGAACGACGAATACAGCTCGTCGTCATCGACCATCAGCGCACCCTTGTAAGCCATGAAATGCTTGAACGAGGTGATGCCCCTGTCAACGACGGTGGCCATCTCGTCGAACACCTGCTTGCCCCACCAGGTGATCGCCATGTGGAAGGAATAATCGCAGGAAGCCTTCGAAGTCTTGTTGTCCCACATCTGCAAGGCCTCGAGCAGCGACTGCTGCGGCGCCGGCAGGCAGAAATCGACGACCATCGTCGTGCCGCCGGCGAGCGCGGCGCGGGTGCCGCTCTCGAAATCATCGGCCGAATAGGTGCCCATGAACGGCATTTCGAGGTGGGTATGCGGGTCGATGCCGCCCGGCATGACATAGCAGCCGCTGGCGTCGAACTCATGGTCGCCATGCAGATCCGGCCCGATGCCGACGATCTTGCCGTGCCTGAACAGCACATCGGCTTTCCACGTCCGGTCGGCGGTGACAATGGTGCCATTCTTGATGACTTTGGACATTTTCTTGTTCCCCTATATGTCCGCGTTGGCAAGCTTAAGCTTTCTTCGATCTTGCGATTCCCGCGTCCTGACCGCTCAAAATTTCCCAGGCGGAATCGAATTGTGGCCGATGCTTGCCGATGTCTGACATGGTTTGGTCAAGCGATCGCAGGATCCCGTCAAGCTCAATCCAAAGATCCTGGTTTTCCATCCAGAACTCCGGAGAAATCTTGAGGCAGTTCATAAGTAGATCGCCATCGTGGAACGTCACTGCGATCAACGGGTTTTCAGTCAGTATGGATATCGCTTTGGGGACCACATATTCCAGCCCGAATCCTTGGCTGACCAGCAGCCTTATTTGCTCCCCCGTAAGGTTCCGCAGCGGCGTTGCCAACGCGATGCTGCATTGTTCGACGAGAGAGGTTTGAAATGGAGGCTGATCTGCCTTCCAGCCCAGAAGCACGTTAAGCGTCCGATCTTCGTCAAGATTGCGACGCGGCTTCATTCGACAATCACTGCCGTATCGACCACCGCGTGGAACAGCACATCGGCGCCGGCCGTTGCCCATTCCTTGGTGATCTCCTCGGCCTCGTTGTGGCTGAGCCCGTCGACGCAGGGACACATCACCATCGCCGTCGGTGCGACGCGGTTGATCCAGCAGGCGTCGTGGCCGGCGCCGGAGACGATGTTGCGATGCGTATATCCCAGGCGCTCCGCCGCATCCCGCACAGCCTTGACGCAGCCCGCGTCGAAGGTGACCGGATCGAAATGACCGACCTGATCGATTTGATATTTGATGTCGAGCGCCTCGCAGATCGTGTCGATGCCTTCGCGGATGCGGCCGTCCATGGCGTCCAGCACCTCCTTTTCCGGCGAGCGGATGTCGATGGTGAAGACGGTGCGTCCGGCGATGATGTTGCGCGAGTTCGGATAGACCTCCATATGGCCGACCGCGCCGACGGCGTCCGGCTGGTAGTCCATGGCGATCTCGTGCACCAATTCGATCACCCGCGCCATGCCGAGCCCGGCATTGCGCCGCTTCGGCATCGGCGTAGAGCCGGTATGCGCCTCCCTGCCGGTCAGCGTCACCTGCAGCCATTTCAGTCCCTGGCCATGGGTGACGACGCCAATGTCGATGCCCTCGTCCTCGAGGATCGGGCCCTGCTCGATATGCAATTCGAAGAAGGCGTGGATCTTGCGCTCGCCGACCTTTTCGGTGCCCTTCCAGCCGATCCGTTCGAGCTCCTCGCCGAATTTCTTGCCGTCCTTGTCGACATGCGAATAGATTTCGGCCTGATCGAGCACGCCGGCGAATACCCCGGACGCCATCATCGCCGGCGCAAAGCGCGCGCCTTCCTCGTTGGTCCAGTTGGTGACGACGATCGGGTGCTTGGTCTTGATGCCGAGATCGTCGAGCGAGCGCACAACCTCCAGGCCGCCGAGCACGCCGAGCACGCCGTCGTACTTGCCGCCGGTCGGCTGCGTATCGAGATGGCTGCCGACATACACCGGCGGCAGGCTGGGGTCGGTGCCTTCGCGACGGGCAAACATCGTACCCATCTCGTCGACGCCCATTTCGAGCCCCGCCTCATCGCACCAGCGCTTGAACAGGTGCCGCCCTTCGCCATCCTCGTTGGTAACGGTCTGGCGATTATTGCCGCCGGCAATGCCGGGGCCGATCTTCGCCATCTCCATTATCGAATCCCACAAACGGTCTGAATTGATTCGCAGATTCTCGCCGGGGGCGGCCATTCAAGTTCCTCTCATTTACTCACATTAGGACGACGGTTCCCGTCGTCGCCCTACATGTTGGGGAGCATCTAGTCCACCGCCCTCAGCACTTCGCGCACATGGTCGATCAATTCGTTGATCTGGCCCTTGGTAATGATGAGCGGTGGCGACAGAGCGATGATGTCGCCGGTGGTGCGGATCAGCGCACCGCGCTCGAACGCCTTGACGAAAGCCGAGAAGGCGCGCTTCGTCGGCTGGCCTGCGATCGGCGCCAGCTCGATCGCGCCGATCAGGCCGATGTTGCGGATGTCGATGACGTTCGGTTCGCCCTTCAGCGAGTGCAGCGCGTCCTCCCAGTACGGCGCCAGTTCCTCGCCGCGCGTCAGCAGCCCCTCTTCCTTGTAGGTGTCGAGTGTGCCCAGCGCCGCCGCGCAGGCGATCGGATTGCCCGAATAGGTGTAGCCGTGGAAGAACTCAATCATATGCTCGGGCCCGGTCATGAAGGCGTCGTGGATTTCCTTCTTGACGAACACCGCGCCCATCGGGATGACGCCATTGGAGACGCCCTTGGCCGTCGTCATGATATCCGGGGTGACACCGAAATAGTCGGCGGCAAACGGCGTGCCGAGGCGGCCAAAACCGGTGATGACCTCGTCGAAGATCAGCAAGATGCCGTGCTTGGTGCAGATCTCGCGCAGCTTCTGCAGATAGCCCTTCGGCGGCAGGATGACGCCGGTGGAACCGGCAACCGGTTCGACGATGACTGCGGCGATGGTCGACGCGTCGTGCAGGGCGACGATGCGTTCCAGCTCGTTGGCCAGTTCCGCGCCATGCTCGGGCACGCCTTTCGTGAAGGAGTTCTTTTCCGGCAAATGCGTGTGTGGCATGTGATCTACGCCGCCGAGCAGCGTGCCAAACATCTTGCGGTTGGTGACGATGCCGCCGACCGAGATGCCGCCGAAATTGACGCCGTGATAGCCGCGCTCGCGGCCGATCAGCCGGGTGCGCGAGCCCTCGCCTTTTACGCGGTGATAGGCGATCGCCATCTTCAGCGCCGTCTCGATTGATTCCGAGCCGGAATTGGTGAAGAACACATGGTCCATGCCCTTCGGGGCGATGTCGACCAGGCGATTGGCCAGCTCGAACACGATCGGGTGGCCCATCTGGAAGGCCGGCGCATAGTCGAGCTCTGCCGCTTGGCTCTGGATCGCCTCGGTGATCTTCGGGCGGCAGTGGCCGGCATTGACGCACCACAGGCCGGCGGTGCCGTCGAGAACCTTGCGCCCGTCGCTGGTCGTGTAATGCATATCCTTGGCCGACACCATCATGCGCGGCGCCTGCTTGAACTGCCGGTTTGCCGTGAACGGCATCCAGAATGCGCTGAGATCGTTCGGCGTGACTTTCAGCCGGTTGGACATGACCAAGACTTCCCCTTGTAACCTGTTTCGGTGCGGCTAACGCTTGGTCTTTCCAACACTTGGTCTTTGCTGCGTTTTCGTGCTACGCAAATTTTTGACCGGTTGGACAAACGTTAGCACCGCCTTATCAGCGGTCAAGGGATTACTAGCGGAAATGCGGCTTTCGAAGTGCGCTCCACAGGGCGGGGAAAAACTGGTCCAGAGAATTGGTCCAGACGCTCCTCACAGCGAAGGTTGTTCGAGGTGACGGGGGCGGTCGAAAGCTCCGCTCCACGCCGCACCCGCATCCAGCTGGAAAAGCGCGAGCTCATTCTGGAGGCGGCGCTCGAAGTCTTCTCCACCAACGGTTTTCGCGGTTCGACCATCGACCAGATCGCCGAAGCCGCCGGCATGTCGAAGCCGAACCTGCTCTATTATTTCCGCCGCAAGGAGGACATCCACGAGACGCTGATGCAACGGCTTCTCGACACCTGGCTGGCGCCGCTGCGCGAACTCGACGACATTGGCGATCCGCTGACCGAACTGCGCAACTACATCAGGCGCAAGCTCGAAATGGCGCGCGATTTCCCGCGCGAGAGCCGGCTATTCGCTAATGAGATCCTGCAGGGCGCGCCGCGCATCATGCCGATGCTGGAAGGTGAGTTGAAGACGCTGGTCGACGAGAAAGCCAACGTCATCAAGGGCTGGATGCGCGCCGGCAAGATTGCCCGCACCGACCCCTGGCACCTGATCTTCTCGATCTGGGCGACGACGCAGCATTATGCCGATTTCGACGTCCAGGTCCGCGCCGTGCTCGGCCCCGACCGCGGCGGCGACGGCCGCTTCGAGGATGCCGCAAGGTTTCTCGAGCAACTGTTCATCGACGGGCTGAAGCCGAAAGACTAGCCTTGATGGTTCACGCGCTGCGCCGCGCGGCCGGCAGCGCATCGAGCAGCTTCTGCAGCTTGGCGATCGAGTTCTGCTCGGCGAGCGGCGTGTAGACGATCAGCTTCATGTCCGAGCCGTCGTCGATCGACAGGCTCATATGTTCGAACGCCATGGCGCCCGCTATCGGATGCCTGACATGCTTCACACCCGATAGGTTGCGGGCCACATCGCGCAGCGGCCACCAGGCGCGGAACTCCGGGCTTGAATGCGTCATCAGCGCAATCAACCGCTCGAAATCCGGATCGCCGACATACTTCGCGCTTTCCGCCCGGAATGACGCCAGCACGGCGCGCGCCAGTTCCTCCCAGTCGACGAGCAGGCGCCGATGCTGCGGGCTGGTGAAAACCATATGGACGATGTTGCGGGCATCGCCCTCCAGCAGGCCATAATCGCCGAACACGGCTGCCGCCGCCGGGTTCCAGGCCAGCACATCCCAGCGCCGCCCGACGACATAGGCCGGCTGCAGGACCAGGCTCTGCAGCATGTGCAGCAAGGGGCCGTCGATCATTTCCGGCGCGTCGACGCGACGCTCCGGCTGCGGCCGGCCGGCGAGAATAAACAGATGCCGTTGCTCAGCCGCGTCCAGGCGCAGCGCCTGGCTGAGTGCGGTCAGCACTTCCACCGACGGCCGAACGTCGCGGCCCTGCTCCAGCCAGGTGTACCAGGTCGTGCCGACGCCGGCGATCATCGCCACCTCCTCGCGCCGCAGCCCGGGCGTGCGCCGGCGTAAGCCGGTCGAGATGCCGGTGGCCGAAGGCGTCAGCCTTTCGCGCCGCGAACGCAGGAAGGCGCCGAGCTCGCGGCGGCGACTGTCTTCGGCGGAATGCGCGGTGGAATCCATGGCCGCTATTATAGCAGTACCGATACCAGGATAAAGTTTGAACTGTTTGGCAAGTGGCTGGTGCCCCATCTTTCCGCTCAGAGCGATGAGATGGAGGCTCTGAACATGGAACTGAAAGACAAGACAATCCTCATCACCGGTTCGACCGACGGCGTCGGCCGCGTCGTCGCGCAAAGGCTCGGCGCCGGCGGCGCCCGCATCCTGGTGCATGGCCGCGACGCGACCAGGGGCAAGGCGGTCGTGGCCGAGATCGAAGCCACCGGCGGCGAGGCCGAGCTGCTCGTCGCCGATCTCTCCTCCTTGGCGGAAGTCCGCCGCCTCGCCGAGGCCGTGCGCACAAGGACCAAGCGGCTCGAAGTCCTCATCAACAATGCCGGCGTCGGCACCGCCGGCCCCAACGCGAAACGGCAGGTCAGCGCCGACGGCTACGAGTTGCGCTTTGCCGTCAATTATCTCGCCGGCTTCCTGCTCACCACGGAGCTGCTGCCGCTGCTCAAGGCCAGCGCGCCGGCGCGCATTGTCAACGTCGCCTCGGCCGGCCAGCAGGCGATCGATTTCGACGACGTCATGCTGACCCGCTCCTATGACGGCGTCCGTGCCTACTGCCAGAGCAAGCTGGCGCAGATCATGTTCACCATCGATCTGGCGGAGCAGCTGAACGGCATCGGCGTCACGGTCAACAGCCTGCATCCGGCAAGCTACATGAACACCACGATGGTGCGGCAGGCGGGCGTCACACCCTGGAGCTCGGTCGAAACCGGCGCCGAAGCCATCATCAACCTCGCCGCATCGCCGGCCCTGGAAGGGCGGAGCGGCCTCTATTTCGACGGCCAAAAAGAATCCCGCGCCGATGCGCAAGCCTATGACGCTAAGACACGACGTCGATTGCGGGAATTGAGCCTCGGTCTTGTCGGGCTCGCACCGGCTTCCGCAACATCGAAGAGAGAAAATTCATGATCGAGAAAGCGCAACACACTGTGGTCGTCGGCGGCTCCTCCGGCATCGGCCTCGCCACCGCGAAAAAACTGCTTGGCCCGGGCATGAAGGTGACGATCACCGGGCGCAGCCGGGAACGGCTCGACAACGCATGGCAAAGCCTTGGCGGTGCCGTCGGAAAAGCTGCCTTCGATGCCGCGAAGCCGGACGAGGTTCGCCGGTTTTTCAGCGATCTCGGCCCTTTCGATCACCTGGTGCTGGCCGCGAGCGGCGGCAAGGGGCTCGGCCCGTTCGAAACGCTTGACCTGACCGACATCGGCGGCGGCGTCGACGAGAAGGTCCGGCCGCAGCTCTCCTGCCTGCAGGCCGCCTTGCCGACGCTGAACAAGAGCGGCTCGGTGACTTTCATCTCGGCGGTGTCGGCGCAATTGTCGGCGCCGGGTGTCGCCGGCATCGCCGCCGTCAACGGCATGCTGCTGACCGTAGTGCCGATCCTGGCAATGGAGCTGAAGCCGTTACGCGTCAATGTCGTGGCGCCGGGCGTCATTGACACGCCCTGGTGGGATTTTTTGCCTGATGAACAGCGCCATGCGGTGTTTGCCGATTATGCAGGCAAGACGCCGGTCGGCCGCATCGGCCGCGCCGAGGACGTTGCTGAGGCGATCGCGTTCCTGGTTTCGAACAGCTTCGTCACCGGCCAGATCCTGACCTGCGACGGCGGCTTGCGGTATGCGGCGTAACGCGGCTACATCTACGCGGCAATCGCTTTCAAAGCGACTGCGCGATCAGCGCCAGAAATCCTCCGGTCAGCGCGACGTTGCCGACAAAGCCATTGATGCGGGACGCGCGCTCGGGACCCTGATGATCCCAGAAATTATGGAACATCGGCGTAGCAACGACAAGGAACAACACCAGGCACAGAGCGGCGGCAGCGGTCCAGATGCCCGCGATCACCAGTGCTCCGGTGACGGTCTGCAGGACGATCCCCAGCCAGAGCACCAGCCGCGCCTGCGGCACGCCGCGCGTCGTCATCAATTGGGTCAGGAACGCCGCGTTCTGGATGTTGCGCAGGCCGGCAAAGACAAAGGCGCCGCCGAGCAGCAGGCGGGCCGCGAATAGAATCTCACTATCAAAGCTTGAAAACATGCTGTTGGTCCTTGGGCAGAAAAGAGGCGCGCGACGCAGGCCGCGCGCCTGGTCCATGCTCAAGCGGCCATGACCGCCGGCATCGGATGGATTGCATGGAACGGAACGCAAAGTCGGTTCCAGGTGTTGATCATGCCGAGTGCAACCGACAGCTTGACCAACTCCTGCTCCGAAAAATGCTCGAGCGTCCTTGCGTAGAGTTCGTCCGAAACACCGTTGTCGGCGATCCTGGTCAGCGCGTCGGTCCAGGCAAAGGCTGCGCGTTCGCGCTCTGAAAATAGCGGCGATTCCTTCCAGGCGGAGACGAGATAGAGCCGCTGCTCGCTCTCGCCGTCGTGGCGCGCCTCGCGGCTGTGCATCTCGACGCAATACGAGCAGCCGTTGATCTGCGACGCCCTGAGCTTGATCAGATGCAACAGGCTTTTTTCGAGCCCGCATTCGTCGACTGCCTTGTTGAGCACCGACACCGCCTTCATGATCTCCGGCGCCGCGCCGAAAAATTGCAGCCTCTCTTTCATCGTTTTTAGCCTTTCATGCTTGCTTGGTTGAACTTGATTTCTGCGGACGCTGACGGCGCTCGACGAAGGCGCAGTTGGCGGCGACCGAACGGGGATCGGCATCGGCCGTGTATTCTGCAACGATGTCGGACAGCCGGGCGTCGGCGAGCGCTGCGCGGTAGGCACGCTCGGCCTTCAGCATCGCCACCTTGATGCCGCAGGGTTTGACATAAACCGAGGCATCGAGCCTGGCGGGGCCGCGCTGGCGGATTTCGGCGCAGCGAAAGGCCGGTTCTCGCCCTTCGACGGCCAACACGATATCGAGCAGCGTAATGCGTTCCGCCGGCCGCGCCAGCCGGTAGCCGCCGGACGGCCCCGGAACCGATTCCAGAATGCCCGACACCGTCAGCATGTTGAGATGCTTGAGGAGATAGCTCGGCGACAGCCCGAACGCTTCCGCCATGGCAGCACCCGGCATGGTCGCGGCGCCATCAACGCCAGCAAGCATCGCGGCGCAGTGGATGGCCGCTTCGACGCCCTCACCCAGCTTCATTTCGCTCTCCTAGTCATGGATATAGATTATCGTGGATAATCTTTGTCCGCAATAGGGGAATTAAAAAAGCGGCGCCCGTGAACGCCGCTTTTTTTTCGCAATGCTATTCCGCCGCCACCTTGGCCATCGGGTTGTTCGGATGCGTCGTCCAGTTGGCGTAGATCGGTGACACCGGCTTGCCGGTGCGCTGGTCCATCACGCCGACCGCCAGCGGCTCCATGGTGATGCAGTTCTCGACCGGGCAGACATTGACGCAGAGATTGCAGCCGACGCATTCGGCCTCGATCACCTCGAAATGCCTGACGCCGTCCACCATGCTGGTGATCGCCTGGTGCGAGGTGTCCTCGCAGGCGATGTGGCAGCGGCCGCATTTGATACAGGCGTCCTGGTCGATATGCGCCTTGGCGATATAGTTGAGGTTGAGATACTGCCAGTCGGTGACGTTGGGCGTGGCGCGGCCGACGATGTCGTCGAGCGAGGCATGGCCCTTCTCGTCCATCCAGTTTTCCAGGCCGGCGATCATCTCCTGCACGATCTTGAAGCCATAGGTCATTGCCGCCGTGCACACCTGCACATTGCCGGCGCCGAGCGCCATGAACTCGGCGGCGTCGCGCCAGGTGGTGATGCCGCCGATACCGGAGATCGGCAGGCCATGCGTTTCCGGGTCGCGCGCGATCTCGGCCACCATGTTCATCGCGATCGGCTTCACCGCCGGACCGCAATAGCCGCCATGCGAACCCTTACCGTCGATCGTCGGCTCCGGTGCGAAATTGTCGAGATTGACGCCGGTGATCGAATTGATGGTGTTGATCAGCGACACCGCGTCGGTGCCGCCGGCAAGGGCAGCGCGTGCCGGCTTGCGTATGTCGGTGATGTTGGGCGTCAGCTTGGTGATGACCGGCATGCGGGTGTTGGCCTTGCACCAGCGCACCACCATTTCGATGTATTCCGGCACCTGGCCGACCGCCGCACCCATGCCGCGTTCCGACATGCCGTGCGGGCAGCCGAAATTGAGCTCGATACCATCAGCGCCGGTCTCCTCGACCACCGGCAGGATAGCCTTCCAGGCATGCTCCTCGCACGGCACCATCAGCGAGACGACGATCGCCCGGTCGGGCCAATCCATCTTGACCTGCTTGATCTCGCGCAAATTGACCTGCAGGTCACGATCGGTGATCAGCTCGATATTGTTCAGGCCAAGCAGGCGACGATCGGCGCCCCAGATCGCGCCGTAGCGCGGGCCATTAACGTTGACCACCGGCGGACCCTCTTCGCCGAGCGTCTTCCAGACAACGCCGCCCCAGCCCGCCTTGAAGGCGCGGATGACGTTGTAGGCCTTGTCGGTCGGCGGCGCCGAGGCCAGCCAGAACGGGTTCGGCGATTTGATGCCGACGAAATTATTGCGGATGTCTGCCATGCTCATGCCCTCCCGTTCGAGGCAAGTGCCCGATGAATGCTTTCCGCCGCGTCGCGGCCTTGCGCGACGGCCGAGACGGTCAGGTCGTCGCCGCCAAAGATGCAGTCGCCGCCGGCCCAGACGTTTGGCAGCGAGGTGCGGCCTTCGGCGTCGACCTTGATGCGGCCGGCTTCCAGGTCAAGCAAAGCCCCGCTGCCGTTGAGCGCAGCCGGGACAAAACTCTGGCCGATCGCCTTGAACACCTGGTCGGCGGTCAGTGTCAGCCGCTCGCCGGTGCCGACGAGCCGGTCGCCGTCCATCGCGGTGTATTCGAGCTCGATCGCCGACACCTTGCCGCCATCGGCAATGACCCGCTTCGGCTGCAGCCAGTGCCGGATGATGACGCCGTTGGCAGCGGCCAGGTCCTGCTCGAATTCGGAGGCGTTCATGTGCTCCGGGCCGCGCCGATAGCAGATCGTCACCTCTTCGGCCCCGAGCAGCTTCGATTGCACCGCCGCGTCGATCGCCGTCATGCCGCCGCCGATGACGACAACACGCCGGCCGACCGGCAGGCTGGCCAGATCACTGGCCTGACGGAGCTCGGCAATGAACTCGACAGCATTGGTGACGCCTTGCGCCTCCTCGCCATCCGCTCGCAAGGCATTGACGCCGGCAAGCCCCATGCCGAGGAACACCGCGTCGTAATTCCGGGTCAGGTCCGACAGCTGGTAATCACGGCCGAGCGCCTTGCCGTTCTGGATGTCGATGCCGCCGATCGACGTGACATAGTCCACCTCGGCTTGGGCGAAATTGTCGACGCTCTTATAGGCCGCGATACCGTATTCATTAAGGCCGCCGGCCTTCGGGCGGGCTTCCAGGATGGTCACGTCGTGGCCGTAGCGGGCGAGCCGATGCGCGGCCGCTAGCCCGGCCGGACCGGCGCCGACCACGGCGACGGTCTTGCCGGTCGGTTCGGGGCGCTTGTAGAACTGCTTGTTTTCGGCCATGGCGACATCGGTGGCGTAGCGCTGCAGGCGACCAATCTGCACCGGCTTGCCTTCGGCCACTTCGCGCACGCAGACCTCTTCGCACAGCGTTTCGGTCGGGCAGACGCGGGCGCACATGCCGCCCAAAATGTTCTGTTCGAAAATCGTCTTGGCCGAGCCGATCGGATTGCCCGTCGAAATCTGGCGGATGAACAGCGGGATGTCGATCGAGGTCGGGCATGCATTCATGCACGGCGCGTCATAGCAGAAATAGCAGCGGTCGGATTCGACCAGCGCCTCGTGATGATCGAGCGGCGGATGCAGGTCGGCAAAATTGTCGGCATATTGTTCCGGCGAAAGCCGCCCGCCGGCAATGCCTTGCTTGAACTGGCCTTCTGCCATCGTCAGTTCCCCATGTTCTTGTTTTGGGGAAGGCTAGCACGTTTTATTTTTTTATCAATTGGTCAATTTTCGGCCAAGCGACTGAAAAGCTTCAACAAACATGATTGTAATAATCATGTTTTTCCAAACGGCCATATACGTCACGAAGCAGGTACGGAACCGCATTCAGGAGCGTTGCCATGGAGCAACCTGATCTCGTCGCACAGCGCGACAAGTTCGGAAGTGAGCGACATCCGGCGCATGGATCAACAACCCCTCGTTGACTGCAAGCAAAGTCGAAAACCACAGGGCGCGCAACCCGGTAACATTTCCGGTTTGCCGTCATCTTTTTTGGTTGGCTGTCGGATTTTCGTCGTGAAGATCGTCCTAGAATGGATCGCGCATGATCGAAAAACCGCAAGGAGCACGACAATGCCACAGTCCCCCACGCCCTTCTTCTGGTACGAGCTGATGACCACCGATCTCGACGCCGCCGAGGCGTTCTACACCGCCGTGGTAGGCTGGCGGGGGCAGCCTTTCGACGGGGCGCCGGGCATGCCGCGCTATATCGTCATGAATGTCGGCGAGCGCGGCGTCGGCGGGCTGATGACGCTGCCCGATGACGCGCGCAAGATGGGAATGCCGCCGGCCTGGATCGGTTATATCCTCACCAGGGATGTCGATGCCACAACGGCCTCCCTCAAGAAGGCTGGTGGCGCGGTTCACCGCGAGCCAGACGACATTCCGGGCGTTGGCCGCTTCGCCGTCGTTGCCGATCCGCAAGGCGCGATGTTCAACTTCCTGCAGCCCAGCGGTCCCGACCAGCCGCCGCTACCATTGGCGACACCCGGCAACATCGGCTGGCATGAGCTCTACACATCAGACTGGAAGGCGGCGTCCGATTTCTATTCCAGTCAGTTCGGCTGGGAGAAGGGCGACGCCATGGATATGGGTCCGATGGGCGTCTACCAGCTTTTCGCCTTCGGCGGCGAGCCCGTTGGCGGCATAATGAACAAGCCCGAGCAGATCCCGATGCCGGTCTGGCAGTTCTATTTCAACGTGCCCGGCATCGACGCGGCAGCCAAGCGCGTCACCGACAATGGCGGCAAGATCCTGATGGGTCCGATGGAGGTCCCCGGCGGCAGCTGGATCGTGCAGTGCACAGACCCGCAAGGCGCCCATTTCGCGCTAATGGCACCGGTGCGGTAGCAACGTCGCGTCGCGATTGGCGAAACCGGCAGCAAAAACCGATCTCCCCCCTCGTGGGGGAGATGTCCGGCAGGACAGAGAGGGGCGCTGTCCCTCCAACCTTACGCTCTTTGAGAACTATTCCGGCGTCAGCACGGAAACTTTGAGATCGGGCTTCTTGGCGCCGCTGAGCTGGATGGTCGCCGGGCCGGCGGCTAGCTTGAAGCGCACGCTCTTGCGGATCCCCGGACAGGTTTTTATACCACTGAAAGCCGCCGACTTCACGGCTTTACCGTCCTGAACGACATCGATCCAAGCCTCATCAGACAGGCTGATCTGGAGCTCTCCCTCCGGGGGCACGGCCACGCTCGCCATCGCGCCGAATGTACCGGCTGCCGGCGCGCGTTCCGGCGGAACGGTGAAGCTGATCGTGCCGACCGGCGCCAACGCCACATCTGCAGCCTCGCCGACCGAAAGGTCAGCGCCGGACTGCGCGGCGGGCGCCGCCGCAAACAGGGCCTCCTCGCGCGTCACCGGCCATTTGAAGGCAGCACAGCCGGCATCGTCGGCCGTGGCGACGCTGGTGCCTGCAAGGATGGCGAATAGGCTGACGACGACTTTTCTCATGGCAAACGGAACCCACATGGTTTGGAGTGTCTGGATATCACTACAACTATAGCATTTAAAATACAACCCTGGAGAGAAAAACATTAAAAGAACGAGGAACATTTCCAATCACTGATTGTGGCTGGCGGGCCATGCGAAGTGAATGGTCCCCTGTCGGGCGATGATCTATGGCCGGTTCGGGGGTAAAATGGAGTCTTAGATGAAGCTTTTCGACGGTCTTGTCAGATATCAGCTGCAGGCTCTGGCCGCATTGCGCTTCGTGACGGCACTGCAATTCATCGAACATGGTACGCAAAAGCTGTTCAATTTCCCCGTCGGCGACCATGCCGGCGCCCTGAGCGGGCTATCGCTGACCGCGGCCATCCTGGAATTCGCCGGTGGCATCCTGCTGGTATTGGGGCTTTTCACTAGGCCGGTGGCATTCCTTCTCAGCGGTGAGATGGCGATCGCCTATTTCATGGCGCACATGCCGCGCGACTTCTTCCCGGTCAACAATGGTGGCGATGCGGCAATATCGTTCTGCTTCATCTTCCTCTATCTGGTATTCGCCGGCGCCGGCGCATTGGCGCTGGATAACCGCCGCAGCGCCTGAAACCTCACCCACGCATCCGCTCGAAGTTCGCGTCGAACAGTGGGACCGGCTGCATGCGCGCAACATGGCGTTTGCCCAGAAGCTCGATCTCAAAACCGTCGACTTCGTCGGCAATCTCTTTCGGCACATAGCCGATAGCGACGGATTTTTTCGAATGATGCGCATAGCCGCCCGACGTGACCCAGCCGCGCACGGCGCCGCCATGCCAGATTGGTTCGTCGCCGATGACGTCGGCATCGACAGCATCGACGACAAAGGCCCGCAGCCGCAGTCTGCCGCCTTGCTTGCGCTCTGCCAGCGCCGCCTGCTTGCCGATGAAATCGGCCTCCTTGGCATAGGCGACGAAGCGATCGAGGCCGGCCTCCAGCGGCCCATAGATCGGCCGGTATTCGCGCGCCCATGAGCCGTAATTCTTTTCCAGCCGCAATGCGTTGAGCGCTCGCGAGCCGAACAGGCCGATGCCGAATTCTTCGCCCGCCGCCATCAGCGCCTGATAGGCGGCGCGCTGATATTCCGGCGCCACCCAGATCTCGTAGCCGAGATCGCCGGTGTAGCTGACACGCCCGACCAGACACGGCGCCATGCCGATGTCCATCTTGCTGATGGCCATGAACGGAAAGGCCGTATTCGACACATCAGATCGTGTGACCTTTTCAAGAAGGTTCCGCGTGCTCGGCCCGGCGATCGATAAGCCGGTGAGTTTTGCTCCCAGCGCTTCGATACTGACCGAGCCGTCCTTCGGCAGATGCGCTTCGAACCAGCGCATATGGTACTGCTCGGCGACGCCGGAGCCGGCCAGGAACCAGCCGTCCCTTTCCGAATTTGGGCTGCTGAGATTGGCTAGCGTGAAATCGCCAATCAGCCTGCCGTCTTCCTTCAGCATCGGCGCCAGCGTCATGCGGCCGGGCCTTGGCAGCTTGCAGGCAAGCAGGCGGTCGAGCCAGGCTGCAGCGCCCTCGCCCGTCACCTTGTATTTGGCGAAGCTCGAAATCTCCGACAGGCCAACGCCTTCTCGAACGGTCTTGACCTCATTTGCGACATGCTCGAAATCGCTCGAGCGCCGCCACGAGAACTCGTCCCTCACGCCTTCCGGCGCATACCATAGCGGCACTTCCAGCCCATAGGCGACGCCCCATTGCGCGCCTTTGGCCGACAGGAGATCATAGACCGGTGTGGTCTTGAGCGGCCGTCCAGCGGGCAGTTCCTCGTTGGGGAAGCGGATCGAAAACCGCCGCGAATAGTTTTCGCGCACCTTGGCGTTGGTATAGGCCATCGTGGCCCAGTCACCGTAGCGCGACACATCCATCGCCCAGATGTCGGCGCCGGGATCGCCCTCGATCATCCAGTTCGACAGCGCCAGCCCGACGCCGCCCCCCTGTGAGAACCCGGCCATGACACCACAGGCCACCCAGAACCCCGGCAGGCCGCGCACCGGCCCGACCAGCGGATTGCCGTCCGGCGCGAAGGTGAAGGGCCCGTTGATGATCTGCTTGATACCGGTGTTCTGGAAGGCCGGGAAATGCCGGAAGCCGACCTCCAGCGATGGCGCGATGCGGTCGATGTCGGGCTCGAGCAACTCGTGGCCGAAGTTCCACGGCGTCTGGAACTCGGACCATGGCTTGTTGGCCTTTTCGTAAGTACCCATCAGCATGCCGCCGCGCTCCTGACGCAGATAGAGCTCGCCATCAAAGTCGACTGCATGGAGGATTTCCGTGCCGGTCTTCTGGTTCCAGGCGGCGACTTCCGGCATGTCCTCGGTGATCAGGTACATGTGCTCCATCGCCAGCACCGGCAGCTCCAGCCCGACCATGCGGCCGACCTCGCGCGCCCACAGGCCGCCGGCGTTGACGACATGCTCGGCCACCACCTCGCCCTTGTTGGTAATGACGCGCCACAGCCCGTCGGCGCGCCGCACGATGTCCTCGACCTTGGTGAAGCGCTCAACCTCGGCCCCAAGCTTCCTCGCGGCCTTGGCGTAGGCGTGGGTAACGCCGGATGGATCGAGATGGCCATCCTCCTTGTTGCGGACGGCACCGACGAACTGCTTGGGATCGAGCAGAGGCATCAGTTCGGCGGCTTCGGCCGGCGATATCTCCTCGAGCTCGATGCCGAGATAGCGGCCCTTGGCGACAACGCCGCGCAGCCAGTCGAGCCGCGCCTCGGTCGCCGCCAGCAGCACACCGCCGGTCAGATGCACGCCGGTCGCCTGGCCGGACAGTTCCTCAATCTCCTTGTAGAGCGAGATCGTGTATTTCTGCAGCTTGGCGACATTGGGATCGCCGTTGATCGTGTGCATGCCGCCGGCCGCGTGCCAGGTCGAGCCGGAGGTCAATTCATCGCGCTCCAGGAGCACGATGTCGGTCCAGCCGTGCCGGGCCAGATGGAACAGCACGGAGCACCCGACGACGCCACCGCCAATAACCACGACCTTTGCATGTGATTTCATGGGATTCTCGTCATTTCAAAGAGTTGGATGGGTTTCATGATTCTGGAAGAGAAGAAGATGAATCCGAGAAGAGTGGTGCTTAAGGCTCGCTCTGCCCGATCGCTTCCTTGCGCTTGGCTAGGTACGCCTCCAGCGCCTCGCGCCTGGAGATTTCCATCACCGGCTCGGCGTAGTCCTCCAGCGCCTTCTTCCACAGCCTGGTCGCACGCGACGTGGCGTCGAGCCCACCGGCCTCCTGCCAGGCCTCGTAGTTCTGCCAGTTGGACAGTATCGGCTGGTAGAAGGCCGTGGCGTAGCGCTCCAGCGTGTGTGGCTCGCCGAAGAAGTGGCCGCCGGTCGGAACCGCACCCAGAGCCTCGACGGCAAGCTCGGCCTCGTTGACTTCGATCGGGCGCAAAAACTCCATCATGTGCTGGATCATCTCGACGTCGATGATGAACTTTTCGAACGATGCAGTCAGTCCGCCCTCCTGCCAGCCGGCGGCGTGATAGACGAGGTTGCCGTGGCCTAGCACCGCGCCCCACAGCGCCATCAGCGTCTCATAGGCGCCTTGCGCGTCGGCGGCATTGGAGGCTGAGCCCGGTGTCGTGCGATAAGGCAGCTTGTAACGCCGCGCCAACTGTCCGGACGCGATGTTCGCCTTGGTATTTTCAGGCGTGCCGAAGGCCGGCGCGCCCGATTTCATATCGACATTGGAGGTGAAGGCGCCATACATCACCGGCGCGCCGCGACGGACGAGCTGCGTCAGCACAACGCCAAACAGCGCCTCGGCATTCTGCTGGGCGAGCGCGCCGGCAAGCGTCACCGGGCTCATCGCTCCCATCAGCGTGAACGGCGTCACCGCCACCGACTGGCCGAACTCGGCCATCGTCATCAGCCCCTCGGCCATCATCTCGTCGAAGCGGCGCGGCGAGTTGACCGAAATGATCGTGGTGACCCCGGGATCGTCGCGCATCTCGTCAAGCGTCAGTCCGCGCGCGATTGCCATCATCTTGATGCCGTCGAGCGCCCTGCCACGGCCGATGGCCGAGACGTGAAAGCTTTTGTCCGTCAGCGTCAGATTGGCGAAATAGGTGTCGAGATGACGGGAATTCGCCGGCAATTCCACCGGCGCGCAGACCTGGTTGCCGAGCATGTGGATGCAGTTGAAATGCTGCGCCAGGCGGACGAGATCGGAATAATCGCGCAAATTGCCGGCACGGCGGCCGCGCTCCATGTCGTGCACATTGGGCGGCCCGGCGACGAGCGTGAAGTTGATGGTATTGCCGCCGAGGTGGACGGCATGGGCGGGATTGCGCGGCGTCAGAGTGTAGCTGGACTGTGTCGTCTTCAGCGCTTCCTCGATCATGCCGCGATCGATGCGGACGTTCATCGAGGCATGATCGACCTTGGCCCCGGCCTTCTCGAACAGCGACAGCGCCCGCGGGCTCATCACCTCGATGCCGAAATTCTCCAGGATATGCATAGAGGCTTCATGGATCGCCTCGATCTGGTCGGCCGAGAGCATCGCCATCGGCGGATAAGGGTTTGTCACCCGCCTGAGCGGCAGTTGCGGGATGGCGGTCGGTCCCCTGTTGCTCGTTCGCTCGGCGCCGCGCTTGCGTCTTGGTTCGCTCATGCGGCGCATCTAAGCGCCGGCACGAGGATCGAGCTGTCAAGAATCCGCCACCTGCGGGCGTGATTTTAGCCAAGGCGCCATTCCGGGAATTGCATATCGGTAAAAGCGACAACAAACGTCGGAATCTTCATACTTCCTCAGCGCCTGCCAAAGCGGCCGACGAGCCGTTAAGGAACGCCGCAAGATTCCTTTTATGTTTTCGGCCTAATGCTCTTCCAATGCGTAGGTCGAGTTTTAGTAAAATTGTAGCGATTGCCGTGCCGCTGACGCTTTCGGCATGCGCGACGCCGCCGAACCACATCAACGATGTCTGCGCCGTTTTCGACCAGAACGATGGCTGGTTCGACAACTGGCAGGCGGCGGCACAGCGCGCCGAGCAGAAATATGGGGTGCCGGTCCCCGTGCTGATGGCGACGGTGCGCAAGGAATCCGGCTTCAAGAGCAACGCCAGGCCGCCGCGCACCAAGCTGCTGGGCTTCATTCCCTGGAAACATATCTCCAGTGCCACCGGCTTCTCGCAGGCGCTCGACGGCACCTGGGCGCAATACCAGAACGAGACCGGCAGTTGGGCGGCGCGCCGCACCAGGTTTGCCGATGCCGTCGATTTTGTCGGCTGGTATCATTCCAAGACCGCCGACACGCTCGGCGTCGCCCGCAACGACACCTACAATCTGTATCTCGCCTACTATCTTGGCTGGAATGCCTATAAGCGCGGCAATCGCGGCGGCGCCGACGTGCAGCGCTATGCGCACGCCACCGAACAGATGGCGCAGGACTACGCCGCGCAGCTACGGCAATGCGCGCCCTAGCATATCAACGGTATTTCAGCCGCCCTTGGGTTTGCGCGGCTTGCGCGTGGCGTTCTCAGCTTGGCGGCCGTCGCCGACTGTCGGCGGCGTGATTGGTGCCACCGCGCTATCGGCAGAGCTTGAGATGCCGCCGGTCTCTGAAACCTCGTCGCGAACCTCGTGACGGCGGGCTTTGGCGACCGCTTCGGCATTCTCCGCTGCCTGACCCTCGGCATCGGCTTCAACGCTGCCAGTCTTGCCATGCGGGCGCTTGGGCGGATCTCCAGCAAAGCCCGGGCCAACACCGTGGTTTGCATCATCCGGCACGCCCTCATTCGCCGCGTGTTCCTTGTCGAATTTAATCACCGGCTCCATTTTTGCCAGCACGTCGTCGGCCAGCCAGCACAGGCTCATATGACCGTCGCCGAGATTTTTGACCGGCGGCACCGTAGTTTCGCAAAGATTGTCCGGCACAAGTTTCTTGTAGCCGCAGCGCGTCTGGAACGGGCAGCCCGAGGGCGGGTTCATCGCCGACGGAATGTCGCCTTCGAGCACGATATGCCTTTTCACCACGCTGGTATCGGCAATCGGGATCGCCGACAGCAGCGCCTCGGTATAGGGGTGATAGGGCGGCGAAAATATCTGGTCGGTCGTGCCTTGCTCGACGATATAGCCGAGATACATGACGACGACGCGGTCGGCGATGTAGCGCACCACCGACAGATCGTGGCTGATGAACAGCATCGTGGTCTTGTTCTTGCGCTGGATGTCCATCAAGAGTTCGGTCACCGCCGCCTGGACGGACACATCCAGCGCCGAGACCGGCTCGTCGGCCACCACCACCTTGGCGTCGCCGGCAAAGGCCCGCGCCACGCCGATGCGCTGTTTCTGGCCACCTGAAAGCTGGCGCGGCTTGCGCGTCTCGAATGCCCTTGGCAGCTTCACCAGATCGAGCAGTTCCAGCATCCGCTTGCGGCGGTCGGCCACCGTGTCGCCGACATTGAACTTTTCCAGCGTACGGATGATCTGCGAACCGACCGAATGGCTGGGATTGAGTGTGTCGAACGGATTTTGGAACACCATCTGGATCGACGACACGGTGTCGACGCTGCGCTTCTCGATCCCGGTCGACTGGATTTCCTTGTTGCCCAGCTTCACGCGGCCGGAGCTTGCCGTTTCGAGGCCGAGCAACACCTTGGCCAGGGTCGATTTTCCGCAGCCGGATTCGCCAACGATAGCGACGGTCTCGGATTCGCGCGCCATGAAAGAGATCGTCTCGTTGGCCTTGACGACACGTCCTTCGCTCGAGCCGAACACTTCGCTGCCGCCGACTTTGTAGTACTTCCTGAGGTCTTCGATCTGGAGCACCGGCGCACCGGGCACCACGCGCTCGTTGACTTTCTTGGCGCCAGGCGGCAGCGCCTCCCAGTCGATCTCGTTGAAGCGTACGCAGCGCGAGAAATGCCCGTCATGGCCTTCGACCGCGATCATCGGAATTTCGGCGGCGTTGCAGACGCCCTCGACGAAATGGTGGCAGCGCGGGCCGAAATTGCAGCCCTTCGGCCGCTCGTGCGGCAGCGGCAACTGCCCCGGAATGGATATCAGAGGCCGCGAATTCTTGTCGGCGCCCGGCAACGGGATCGAGCGGAACAGGCCTTGCGTGTAGGGATGGCGCATCCGGTCGAAGACGTCCTTGATCTTGCCCGTCTCCACCGCTTCGCCCGAATACATCACCGTGATGCGGTCGCAGGTCTCCAGGATCAGGCCGAGATTGTGCGACACGAAGATCATCGAGGTCCCGAACTTCTCGCCCAGCCCCTTGACCAGATCGACGATACCGGCCTCAACCGTCACGTCGAGCGCTGTCGTCGGCTCGTCGAGCAGAAGCAGCGCAGGCTTCGACAGCAGCGCCATGGCAATGACGATGCGCTGCTGCTGGCCGCCGGAAAGCTGGTGCGGGTAGGAACGCATCATGCGCTCGGGATCCGGCAGCTTCACCGCGCGCACCATTTCCAAAGCGCGTTTATGGGCTTCGTCCTTCGACACCTTGTCGTGGATCAGTGGCACTTCCATCAGCTGCAGGCCGACCTTCATCGCCGGGTTCAGACTGGCCATAGGCTCCTGGTAGATCATCGCGATCTTGTTGCCGCGGATGGCGCGCAGTTCCTCGTCGGACAGTTCTCCCATGTCCTTGCCCTGGAACTTGATCTTTCCGCCGACGATCTTTCCGATATTGGAGAGGTCGCGCATGATGCCGAGCGACACGGTCGACTTGCCGCAGCCGGATTCGCCGACGATGCCCATCGCCTCGCCGGGCATGACCGTGCAGGAAAAATCCATGACGGCCGGGATCTCGCCCTTGCGGGTGAAGAAGGAGATCGACAGGTTCTCGATCTCGATGATCGGCCCACTGGTCGGCCCATTGGTCGGCTTGGCGGGATTTCGAACTGCCTCATTCATGGGTCGCTCCAATCCTTGTTCTGCAGGCATGTCGGGCCGAACCCGGCATCGATCTTTCCCGGTTCAATCTTTCCCGGCATCAATCCTTCATCGACTGTTCGCGCAACGAATCCGCCAGGAGGTTGAGGCCGAGCACGAACGACATCAATGCGATCGTCGGCGGCAGCGCCGGGTGGATGAACGAGCGCAGCAGCCGGCTGGCATCCTTGATCGCCGTGCCCCAGTCCGGGCTTTCCGGCGCCAGTCCCAGCCCGAAATAGCCGAGCGTGCCGAGCAGGATCGTGGTGTAGCCGATGCGCAGGCAGGCGTCGACGATAAGCGGCCCGCGCGCATTGGGCAATATCTCCCACAGCATGATGTACCAGGGCGATTCACCGCGCGTCTGCGCCGCCGCAACATAGTCGCGCGTTTTGATATCCATGACCAGGCCGCGCACGATGCGGAACACGCCCGGGCTGGAGGCGAACACCACTGCCACGAAGATGTTGAGCTGGTTAGGATCGATGTGGATGATCTTGAACGGATCGGCGTCGAAGACAAGGCCGGCATAGATCCAGCCGCCAACGACCAACGTCAAGCCAAGCAGGATATAGAGGCGGTCGGGGCGGTTCTTATAGCGCGTCCAGAACAGCACACTGAAGAAGATGATCGGAAACAGGAAGAACAGCCCGGCCATCGCGTAGGGGATCGGCGTGTCCATGATGCCTGGCGTCACCAGCAGGTAGAACAGCAGGATCACCGGGAAGGCCAGCACAAGGTTTGCGAGGAAGGACAGCACCGTATCGATCCTGCCGCCGTAATAGCCAGCCGGCAAGCCGAGCGTGATGCCGACCATCAGCGCAAAGCCGGTTGCCGCCGGCGCGATGATCAGCACGATCTGGCTGCCATAGACCATGCGGGAGAACACGTCGCGGGCGAGCTTGTCGCCGCCGAAATAGTATACAAGTTTCGACGCCGGCTCGATCGCGCCCGGCAGCGCGTCCTTCATGATCGGCACCTGGGCGAGCGGATCGAAGGGCGCGACGGTCGATGCGAAGATCGCCGTGAACAGCCAGAACAGGCAGATGCCGACGCCGACGATGCCGACGCCGCTGTCGAAAAGCTGGCCGTAAAGGCCAAGCTTCTTCTTGTAGCCGAAGCTCGCCCCCATCACCAGGGCGAGAGCGATCCAGACCGGCCAGAAGCGGGTAAGCACGCCGAGTACGACGTTGAAGGCGCTGAGATATTCGACCTGCATCCGCCCGGTCTCCTATTGAACTCTGATGCGCGGATTGAGGAACGCGTAGCCGACATCGGAGATGAGCTGTGTGATCAGGACGATAAACACCGAGACCAGCGAGCAGCCGAGCAGAAGATCGATGTCGTTGTTGCCGGCCGCCTCGACCAGCGTGTAGCCGAACCCCTGGTATCGGAACATCACCTCGACGATGACGACGCCGGTGAGCAGCCAGGGGAACTGCAGCATGATGACCGTGAACGGTGCGATCAGCGCGTTGCGCAGAGCGTGCTTTACCACCACGCTGCCGAAGGAGAGGCCCTTCAGCCGGGCGGTTCGGATATATTGCTGCGTCATCACCTCGACCATCGAGGCGCGGGTCATGCGGGCGATGTAGCCGATGCCGTAGATCGCCAGCGTCATCACCGGCAAGGTGAAATTGTAGAAGGTGATGCCCTGGCTGGCCGAGGCCGCCGAGCCGTTCAGCACGCCGAGCCAGGAGGCGAAGATGACGGTGAAGATGACGCCCGAAACATATTCGGGCGTCGCCGTCGAGGCGATCGAAGCCACCGACAATGTGCGGTCGGTGCGTGAGCCCTCGCGCATGCCGGCAAGAATGCCGATCAGGAGCGAGACCGGCACCATAACCGCAAGCACGCAGAGCATCAGGATGCCGGTGGCGCTGAGCGCCGGAAAGAGTTTCGAGGCGACCGTCGTCTTGAATTTGGTCGAGCAGCCGAAATCGCCTTGCAGGATGCCGGAAAATGTCGGCACGACCGGATCGTTGCAGAAGGAGAAACGCTGCGCTGGCTTGCCTGTCGCCGGGTCGGTCACCGGCTGCTTGGGCACGACGCCCAGCCATTGTCCGTAGCGGACAAAGAAATTCTGCCGATAGCCATGATTGACCAGCCAAGCCTCGAGCTGCTCGGCCGATGTGTGCATTTCGGTTTGGCTGATCGCGAGCTTCTTCAGATTGGGCCCGAGATTGACCAGGAAGAAGACGATCATCGTCAGGCACAGCATCGTCAATGCCATGGTGCCGAGACGCCTGATAACGAAAGAAAGCATGGCGGTCCCCTGCCGGTCGGGTTGGGGGGTGGAACCGGTTTGCAAGCCGTGCCCTGCCGCCAGCGGCAGAACAAGCCTTCAGACCAGTCCCAGATGCAATACCCTTTTTATTGCAGACCCCGGCCGAAGAGTCCGCAACTTTTTGCTGCGCCGACTTCCGGTCCAAGGACCATGCAACGAGCGAGAGAAAGGGGCCAGACGCCCCTTTCCGGATCGTCCGGTCAGGCCTGGTCGAGCCAGACCTTACCGTAGTCGCGCTCGAAGGTCGGGTGCATCTTGTAGTTCTGCACCGCCTTGACCGAATGGCTGTAGAGCTTGCGCCAATAAGGCTGGATGATAATGCCGGAATCCTGCAGGATCTGCTCGATATCCTTCATCATTTCCTTGCGCTTGGCGGCGTCGGCAACTGCCAGCGCAGCGTTGAGCTTGGCATCCCACTCGGGATTCGACCAAGCCGTCTCGTTCCAGGCTTCACCTGTACGATAGCCGATCGCCAGAACCTGGACGCCGAGCGGCCGCATGTTCCAGTTGGTCATCGACAGCGGATACTTCGTCCAGTCGTTCCAGAAGGTCGAACCCGGCAGCACCGTACGCTTTACCTTGATGCCGGCGTCGCGCATCTGCGCGGCGATCGCATCGCCGGTGTTCTTGTGCCAGTCTTCGTCGACCGTGATCAGCTCGTGCTCGAAATCGGCTTGGCCGGCTTCCGCCATCAGCGCCTTTGCCTTGGCCGGGTCGCGAGCAACCTTCGGCAATTCGTAGTATTCCGGATGGATCGGGGCGACATGGTGGTTCTCGGCAACCGTGCCGGCATTGCCGTAGCCGAGCTGGAGGACGACAGCGTTGTCGACCGCGAGCTGCAGGGCGTTGCGAACCTTCTGGTCGCCGTAAGGCTTGTTGGTCACATTGGTGCGGCAGACGATCGTCGAAGCGGTGACGACCTCGGACTTCGCCAGGTCCATGCCGTCGAGGATCGACACATAGTCGGCCGAGGTTTCGAAATTGGTGTGCACTTCGCCAGCTTCGAAAGCGCTGACCATCGCCGCCGGATCGGTGCCGTAGTCGATGAACTCGATGCCGTCGAGGAAGACCTCGCCATCCCACCACTTGTTGTCTTCACGACGCTTGTAGACCACTTTCTGGCCGACATCGTAAGAGACCAGCTCGAACGGCCCAGTGCCGATCGGGCAGGACTTGAAGTCGCCGCCTTTTTCGTCGAACGTCTTGTGGACGATGAGGCCGGGATAGTCGCACACGTTGGGAATGAGGGCGATATCGGGCTTGCTGAGCGTCAGCTTGATCGTGTGGTCGTCGACCTTGGTCACCGCGCTCTCATCCAGCTTGTCGTCCTTGACCAGCGAACCGAGGCGACCGGGCATAGAATTGCCTTCGGCCTTCTTGTCGGCCCAACGCTTGAGGTTGAAGATGACGTCGTCTGCGGTGAACGGATCGCCGTTGTTCCAGGTGACGCCTTTGCGCACATGCAGCGTGTATTCGGTAGCGTCGTCATTCACGTCCCAGCTCTCCAGCAGATAGGGGCGGAATGTGTATTCGGTGGTATATTTGACCAGCGGCTCGAGCGCCTGACGCTCGGCATTGGCGATTTCCGACCAGTCGGACTTGCGCGGATCCTTCGGATCCTTGATCCACTGCGCGACCTTCAATACGCCGCCTTTCTTGCCCTGGACCTCTTCCGCCTTGGCCGGCGTGGGGTCTGCAAGGCCAAGCATGCCATATGCCATCGCCGTCGACGCACCGAAGACGCTGGCGAGAGCCAGAAATTCGCGACGATCCATCTTGCCTGCCTTGGCGTCTTCGGCCATGGCCAGGATGTGATCGGGAACGCGGTCGCCGTTACTCTTGTAGATCGTCATGACTAACTCCCATTGTTGGCTTTCTGCCTTTTAACATTCCGCATTCGCGCCATGATGTCAAAGACGGCACGGATTGGGAACATGCCAAGGAATGTGCAACTTTGAAAGCAGGGCGGTTCGCGCGATAACGACAGTCTTGGCGCAAATTTGCTACTGCGCCAGGGATTTCGCGCGAAATCTCCACGGACAATTAAACCGGGACATTTGCTGCTGCGCCGCTCGTTCTTCGGGCAACCAACTGTTCTGCGCGAACAGCCGTTTCAATATTCCCGTTCATAGAAAACACCGCCTTTGGCTTCGCCGGCGTCGGTTGCCTCACCACGCAGCTTGACGCCGCGCCCGACGTCGAGATCGACGGTTGCCTTGCCCGAGCCGGGCCTATCGCCCTTCTGGATCGTCACGTAAGTGCGGTCGTTGAGATACTTGCCCGCCGAGACGGCGGTGCCGCCCTCTTCGTCGGTGATTACGTCGAGATCGTCGACGCCGATCGCGCTGCGCAGGTTCTGCAGCAGGGAGGTCGAGCCGCCGACGCCGGCCAGTTGTCCGGCAGCCTCGGCAAGCTGCGCGATCTGCAGCGGCGACAGGTTCGACATCGAACGGCCGAAGATCAGCTGCGCCAGCACCTCGTCCTCCGGCAGCGCGGGTACCGAGGAGAAGGTGAATTTCGGGTTGGTCGCCTCGCCCGACACCACGATGGTCACGGTGGCGCTGGTTGTCTTGGATTGCGCCGTAAGGTTGAGGTAAGGCACCAGAGAGCCCGAGAAGCCGACCGTGCCTTCGGTGAAGGTCAGCCGCTTGGCAAGGATCGTCAGCCGCCCGCGCCGCAAGGTGAAGGTGCCGACCGCCTGGGGTGACGATGCCGGACCGGTCAGCCGCAGCGAACCGCCGAGCTCGGCGTCGACGCCCCTGCCCTGGATGAAGATCTGGCTCGGCGCATTGATCGTGACGTCGAGGTTGAGGCCACTGCCGCCGCCACCGCTGCTTGCAGCGGCCGGGCGCAACGCCTTGTCCTGCGCACGCACGGCTGCCGGCGCATTCTTGTGCTTGACGTTGAGCTCGGCCAGCGAGCCGGGCAGCTTTTCGGGTACGGTGATGACGGTCTTGGCCAGGTTGACGGTACCGGAAATCACCGGCCCGGAGGTGAGCGGTCCCTTGATGGTCAGGTCGCCGCCGAGGTTAGCAGTGACCACCTTGCCGTCGGTATAACGGCCGTCGACCAGTTTGACCGACAGGTCGGCTGGGAAACCCTTAGCCGGATCGATGCCGACGGTGCCGCTGGCCGAAAGGCTGCCACGCGTCGACAGCGTGCCGGTCAGGCGGTTGATCCTGGCCACGCCACCACCGATAGCGACATCGGCGGTGATGTCGTTGATCGCAAGCCCCGAGCGCGCGTCGACCAGGCGGGCGCCTGACGTACGGACCGTGCCTGAGATCACCGGCGACGTCGCCGGGCCGCGCACCTGCACATCGACGTCGGCCGTGCCGCTCAAGGACAGGCCTTGCGCGGCGAGTGTCCTGGTGAGGAAGGCGAACGGCACCTTGCCGGAAAAGTTGAGATCAAGGGTGGGCGCGCCTGATGTCGTCATCGTGCCGCCGCCCTTGAGGCCAAGGCCGGCGGCATCGCTCATGTTGGCGTCGAAGGTCAGTCTGTTGCCCGAATACGTACCTGAAGACGAAACGCCCATGCCGCCGAAACCTGCACCGCGGGTCTGCGACGTCTGAACGCCTGCGGCGTCGATCTTGAAGGCGACGGCCGGATTGGCCGGCGCGCCCGTCACCTTCACCGTGCCCGAGACGGAGCCGGCGGCATCGAGGCCAGGCGAAAAACTGTTGGCTATCGAGATCGGGACGCGGGCCAGCGTCGCGTTGAGGTCGAGCGCCTGCCCAGCCGTGCCCGTGACCGTCGCCGTTCCGCCGCCGAGGTTGAGCACCAGCCTGTCGAGGCTGATCACTCCATTGGCGATGTTGATGGTCGAGGCCTGGGCGATAGCCGCCTTGATGCCGCGAATGGTCGCCTCGCCGGAGGCAAGTTCGACCGTCGTCGTGCCCTTGACCGCCCTGACCCGGCCGCCGGCCTTCAGCGGAATATCCTTCACGGTGGCGCCACCGGAGAAACCGGTCCATTCGCCGTCGCGCTTGAGATCGCCGTCGACACCACGGATAACCGTGCCGCCGGAAGTGACGCTGTCGGCACGGATTTTTCCGGAGATCACCGGTGCCGCCAGGTAGTTGGCGATCAGCGCATCGATGGTCACGGCCTTGGCCGAGACATCGCCGCGCGAGATCGAGCCCGTCGTCGCCTTGATGGCGACCTGCGGCACGGCGCCAGCCTTGGAGAAGGCGATCGTGCCGCGCACATCGCCATCGGCCTTTTCCAGTGCCAGGGCAGCAAGCGGACCGATATCGGGCAGGTCCAGTGCTACCGTACCGACCGGCACGAAGGCATCGTCGAGCGCCAGGTCGCCGGAAATACGGTTCTTGCCCAGCGACAGCAAAAGCCCGTTGATGGCGCGTTTGCCGTCCGATGTCGCCAGCACGGCACTACCCTGCAGCGACTGGCCCGCGACATTTCCGGTGAGTTGTACATTCGCCGCCGGGTTGGCGGCATCAGCCTTGCCGGTGGCGGTGAGCTTCAGTCCGGTGATCTCACGCGCCGCCACCGAAAGCCTATCGCTGTTGACAGTCAGCGACAGATCCGGCGCGGTGCTGGCGCCTTGCGCATTCAGCGCGAAAGAAATAGCGCCTTTGGCATCCTTGGATAGCAGCGAGACGTCGCCCAGCGCGCCTTTGACGTCGGCGCTCAGCTTGTTATCGGCAAGGCTCGCCTGCCCGTCTGCGGTCAGCGCGCCTGATGACAGCCTGATCGCGTTGGCGGTGACATTGCCGTTGGCGTCTCGCTTCAGCGCGGCACTGAGTTGCGTCCGCTCGGCGAGCATGCCACGCGCCGCTACTGGCAGCGCCGCCGACGCGGCATCCGCCTTGAGATTTAGATCGATGGCGCCGTCGGCCAGCGAGACCCGCCCGTTGAAGCCGCTGTTCAACGCGTCGCTGGTCACGGTGCCGCTATCGATGATGACAGCGTCGGCGGCAAGGCTGCCGGCGACTTTGGCAGTGACCTTGCCGGCGATCAGCGGCGCGACGGTCGGATTGTCGAGGCCGATTTTTTCGGCGGTCACCGAGCCGGAGATCGGCCCGCTCCGGGCTTTCACGTCGAAGCGGTCGGAGTGCAGCGCAAGCGTGATGCCCTCGATCTTAGCTAGATTGGTGGCGGCCGATGGCAGCGTCGCGGAGATGTCGAGCTTCGGCTGGGTGCCCTGCCCGGCCGCCTTTAGCGACAGCGTCTGCAGCTCGAGCTTGATCGGGCTCTCCTTGCTGCCGAGCGAAAGCGGCAGGCTCGGGCCGGTGGATGCGAGGTCGAGCGAGAAATCGCTGGCACCGTTCGGATTGATGGTGCCGGCTGCCTTGCCGGAGATTTTCTCGCCGGCAAGCGTCGCATGCTCGATGGCGACGCCGCTGGCCGACGAGAAACGGCCAGCCGCATCGAGATTGAGCGGCCCGAGCCCGGCCCGCCGGGTCTGGCTGGTTTCGCCGCCGCTGAGCCGGGCGTTGAAGCGAATGTCTGGGGCAGCCGACGATCCCGTGACTTGCGCGGTGCCGCTGAGCGTGCCCGCGGCATCGAGGCCCGGTGAAAAATCATTGGCAAGTGCTGCCGGCACCGCCGACAAGGTGGCAGCGAGATCGAGCGTCTGGCCAGCCGTACCCGACACGGCAACCGAACCACCGCCGACACCGAGCGCCAGTTTCTCTATGCTCACCATGCCATTGGCGATTGTCAGCGCCGATGGCTGCGCGACCGCTGCCTTGATGCCGCGGATGGTCGCCTCGCCGGAGGCAAGCTCGATGCTGGTGATGCCGTTCGCAACCCTGACCCGCCCGGCCGCGCTGGCCGGAATGCCGGCGACCGTGGCGCCGCCGCTAAAGCCGGTCCAGTCGCCATCGCGCTTCAGGTCGACGTCGATGCCGCTGATCACCGTGGTTCCGGAGGTGATCGTGTCGGCCTTGATCTTGCCGGAGATCGCCGGGGCTTTGAGATAATTGGCGACCAGAGCGTTGACGGCGATTGTCTTCGCCGCCAGTTCGCCGCGCGAAATCGCGGCGCTCGTCGCATCGATCGCGATCGTCGGCGCACCATTGTCATTCGCGAAACGGATCGTGCCACGCACGTCGCCGGCTACCGTTTGGCCGGCAAGTCTGGCCAGCGGAGCAATATCCGCGGCATCGAGGTTCAACGTGCCGAGCGGCAGCAGGTTGTCGTCGAGCCCGAGGTCGCCGGAGACCTTGTTGTCGGCCAGTGAGACGGCAAGTCCATTGATGGAGCGCTTGCCGTCGGTGGTGACCAGCGATGCCTTGAGGTCGAGCGGCTGGTCGTCGACCGAGCCGGTCAGCGAGACATCGGCGGCAGGGCTGGCAATGTCGGCCTTGCCGCTCGCGCTCAACTTGATCTGCTTCACCGCATGGCCGGACGCCGTCAGGCTGTCGCTGTTGGCCGAAACCGAGAAATCCGGTGCGCTGCGCGCGCCGCTTGCCGTCAGCGCGAAACCGACGGCGCCGCCGACCTTCGCGCCGACCAGCGGCGACAGTACCGACACGTCGCCGAGCGTGCCCTTGATATCGGCCCGGATATCGGTGCCTTGCGCACTGGCGGTGCCGCTGGCACTAAGCGTACCGGAGGTGAGCTGCAATGCGTTGGCGGCGAACGCACCGTCCGGGTCGCGTGTCGCGGTTGCGGAAAACTGCACACGCTCGCCGAGAACCGAGCTGATCTGCGGCGGCAGCGCCGCCGAAGCCGCGTCGGCATTCATCTTGAGCGTCATCGACAGATCGGCCAGCGCCACAGTGGCCGTCACGGACGCATTGAGCGCGTCGCTGCGCAGCGTGCCTTGGTCGACAACGACCTGGTCCTTGCTGACCGAGCCGGCGAGACCGGCGCTGACCCTTCCCGTTATCAGCGGCGCCAATGTCGCAACGTCGGTGTTCAGGCCGGCCGCCGTCAGCTTGATGGTGACGGGCCCGCTACGGTTCTGGATGTCGAAGCCATCAGAATGCACTTGCCCGATCAGGTCGTCCACCCGCGTGCCGCCCGCCACCACGGAGACCAGCGACGCGCCGATATCCACCATCGGCGCCTTGCCATCGCCGAAAGCGCGGGCCGTGGCGTCCTTGATCGCCACGGTTATCGGCTGTGCCTCGCTGCCGAGGCTAAGCACGATCGGCGGTCCTTTCGCGGCGAGTTTCACAGAAAGATCGCTGACGCCGTTCGGATCGACAATGCCGGCGGCGGTCGCGTGCACGGCGCCGCTGTCGATATTGGCGCGCTCGACATCGACGCCGCCGGCCGCGGTCGCTGTGCCGGCAAGGTCGAAGGTGGTCTTGCCGGCAAACAGCGGTTTCAGGGTTTCGGGCAGGAAGCGCTCGAATTCGCCATCGCCGTTGGCCTCGACATAATGGCCCTTATCGGTGAGCTGATGGCGACCGGTGAGTTGGGTGACGATCCGGCCGTCGACAACGAAAGTCCCAATACCATTCCAGTTGGCGAGCGGTCCTGTGCCGGAAACGACAATGTCGACTGGCGGCGCGCCCGGCAGCTTGAGCAGGTTGGCGATGATGCCGCCGGCCGGCTCGGATGCCTTGAGGTCGAGGTCGAGCTTGTTGTCGGCCGGCGCGAAATGGGCTTTGGCGTCGACTGTGCCTTGCTTGCCGTCGTGGCGAACGATGTTGAGATTGGTCTCGATAGCCAGCGGCGAGGCATCCGCCTTGAGCGCTCCCTTGGCTGCCAGCTCGGCGACACCGCTGCCGGCCAGAGCCTGCCCGAGTGCGATTTCGGGAAGGTCGAGCTGCTTGACGTCGATGGAAACCGGCAGCGTGGTCGCCCCGCTTTGGCTCGGCTGTGTGCTGGCCACCGGCAGCCGTGCCAACTCGACCCGTTCGGCCCCAATGCGATCGGCGTTGAAGCTCTTCGACAGGAGTGCCAGCGGCGACCAGTCGACGGCCACCTTGCGCGCCACCATCCAGGCGCCTTCGCGATCCTCCAGAACGACATGATCGACCCTCAGCGCGCCCGACCAGATACCGTCGATGCCGACGACAGTGACCTTGCGATCGCCGGTCGAGGCCATGGTCGAGATGATGCCGGCAAGGTTTTCGCGACCGCGCTCGGTTTTGGTCAGCACGACGAGCGCCCCCACCGCCGCTGCCACGACGATGAGCAGCGTGTAGAAAAGGATACGAAGGATGCGCCTGAATATTGCCATCAGAATGCCTGGCCGATGCCGGCATAAATGCCGAAATGAGGATCGTCGGGGCCGCGGTTGAGCGGCACTGCCGCGTCGATCCGCAGCGGCCCGAACGCCGTCAGATAGCGCAAGCCTACACCCGCGCCGACCTTCATGTCCGAAAAATCGGGGACCTGCCTGGTGGACACCGTGCCGGCATCGACGAACGGCACGACGCCGATCTTGTCGGTGACGGCGATGCGCATCTCGACCGAGGTCTCGAAGAAGGAAAGCCCGCCGATCGGCTCTCCGTTGCTGTCCTTCGGGCCGATGCCCTGATAGGCATAGCCGCGCACCGAGCCGCCGCCGCCGGAGTAGAAGCGGCGGTCGGCCGGAACATCCTGAAGACCGGCGCCGATGATCGAGCCGATGGCGACACGTTCGGCGAAAACGAATTTCGAGGCCGAATCGAGCGACTGGTAGGCCGACCCCTCGCCCTTCAGCTTGACGAACGCAGCCCCGCTCAAAATGTCGTAGCTCGGCTCGGCATAGGCCAGCACCCTGAAGCCCCTGGTCGGATTGAGCTTGCTGTCGCGATTATCGTAGACATATTGCAGCGGAATGCTGGCGATCAGATAGGTGTGCTTGCCGAAAGCGTCGTGGATCCTGGAATAGTCAAGCGCGACTTGCGCGGAAACCGTCTGCTTCTTGTCGAGTTCGTAGGACAGGCCGGTGCTGCCCTTGACCGAGAAATGGTCGTAGGCGTCGGGGTGCTCCAGCACGGTGTTGACACTGGCAATGAATTTCGACGCCGGCCCGACCACGCCCGGCTTTTCGAACATGACGCCGGCATTGTAATTGAGCTGGGTCAAGTCGTTGCTGCCGATGCCGCTGATCTTGCCGTCGATGCGCAGCTTTTCGGCGCGGCCAAACAGATTGCGGTGGCCCCAATAGCCTTCGAGGCCCAGCCCTTCGGTGTTTGAGAAGCTGCCGCCAATGCCGAAATAGCGCGGCTTACGTTCGCTTACCTGGACACCGATCGGGATGTTGCCCTCGACGTCGAGGGCGTCGGCTTCCTTCACCGTCACGCTGTTGAAGACCTCGAGCCCGAGCAGCCGGTCGCGCGCATCGTCGATCTCATCGGGCGAATATTGGCGGCCGCGCTTCAGGCCGGTCATATATTCGGTGAAGTCGCGGTCGACCTTTTCGGTGCCCTCGACAGTGGTGTCGCCATAGCCGGCGACCGGCCCGGCCGCGACGGTGAGCGTCACGTCGAGCGTCGACCCGGCGTGCTCGGCGACGATCTCGCGGCCCGTCACCTTGGCCAACGGCCTGCCTTCTTGCTTGAGTGCCCGCACGATCGCCGCCTCGGCCTTGAGCACGGCGCCCGAACCGGCGTCACCGCCGGCGATCAGGCCGAAATCGGCACTTGCCAGCCCCGCTGCATCGCCTTTCAGTCTGATGTTGCCAAGCGTGAATTTCGGCCCGGCTGCTATGCTTATCACCACCGGAATCGGCTGCGGGCCGGAAAACTCGGCATCGGGCGGCAGATCGTCGAGCGGCTTGCCCTGAATAGTGATGGTGACGACACCCTCGTAGCGCGCGTCCGCGTAGAGCGCGGCGACAAGTTGCTCACGGTCGCTGCGCGCCTTGGCCAAAAGACCCAGCGAACCTGATACCGGGTGTTCCTCGTCGGCTTTCAGCGCCGAGGCGTTTTCGAGCTTCTCGGCGAGATCCTCGTCGGCGTCGGGCGCTTCTATCGTCACGGCATAGCGCAGTGGGTCGACGATGTCGGCATCTTCGTCCTTTGACGACCCCCAGAGCTTGATGCCGAAAATCTCGAAGGCTGCCGCACTTCCGGTTTCGGCAACAAGTGCCGTCGAGCACAACAAAGCGAAAAGCAGGGCGCGCGAAAGCGCGCGCTGTGGCGCGGTTCCTCCCGACATCTGCCTTTCATACGCCGGCATTATGCTCCTAGCCTAGCTCGCAAACCTAAAATTGGAATGAAGTTCTGAAGCACTCGTAAAGGGGCCACAATCCAATTGCTGAAATAGACAGGGCTTGGAACTCACACCTTCTGCGTCGCCGCAAGAAAGCGTGATCCCCTGTCCTATGGAGCTACTACCGGTCACCGACCGGAAAGCAAACCGTTGGCAGGCGGATCCTGCCGCGTCCTGATGTTGACAAGCGCGACTGAAGCTTGAAGATTTCTGGACGTAAGCACTTGTCTGGAGGGGTTTATGGCAATGCGCGCGGCTCGTGGTCTATCGATTCTTTTCCTTCTCTTTTTCGCCTGGAGCGGTGTCGCGCAAGCGGCCGAAGCCCGGCGGGTGGTGACATCGGATAATTCCGACTATTTTGGTTTCGATCTCAGATCCGACCAGAATGTCAGCCTCGATCAGTGCAAGACCACCTGCCTCGGCGACCCGGCCTGCCGTGCCTTCACCTACAACCTCAAGGCCAAATGGTGCTTCCTTAAATCCGATTACAACTCGTTGAAACCCTTCGGCGGCGCCGTCGCCGGCAAGGTCGTCAACATCGATGGCGATCCCGACATCGGCGCGCCACCCGAACTCGCCTTCTTCCCCAACTGGATGGCCGACCAGGCCCAGCAATACCGCAACAAGCTCACCGGCCCGACCTACACCAAGCCGACAGAGGGGCTGACGGCGCTGAGGGCCGCCGCCGAACAGTCGGCGCTGACGGGCGATCATCGCTCGGCCATGCACAAATACGAAGCGGCGGTTTCGGTGCTGCCGGACGATGGCCAGCTCTGGCTCGAGCTGGCGCGCGAAACGCTTGCCGTCCATCCGACCGCCAACAGTTCGGAGCCGTCGACCCTACCGGCGAACGCCACTTCCGCCGCCTTCAACGCCTACAAATTGCTGCGCACCACCAAGACGCGCGCCGACGTGCTGGCGCTGCTCGGCGACGGCCTTGACCGCCGCGACCTCTACAGGCCGGCCCTGCAGGCCTACGAGGCGAGCCTCGCTTTGGTCAATTCGCCGGCGGTCAGGGCCGCCTATCAGGATCTCAAGGCCCGCAAGGGCTTCCGCGTCATCGATCATACCGTCGATGCCGACACCAGCGCGCCGCGTATCTGCGCGCAGTTCTCCGAGGAGTTGGTCAAGACCGGCGTCGATTATTCCCAGTTCGTCACCGTCGACAACGCCGCTCCCAAGGGCGTCGAAGCCAAGGACAAGCAGATCTGCGTCGAAGGGCTCGAGCACGGCCAGCATTATGACGTGACCTTCCGCGCCGGCCTGCCGGCCGCCATTGGCGAGGTCACCGCGGCACCGGTGGTACTGTCGATCTACGTGCAGGACCGCGCGCCTTCGGCCCGCTTCACCGGCGACAGCTTCGTGCTGCCCGCCGGCGCACGCCGCGGCATACCGGTCGTCACCGTCAACATGAATGCCGCCGAAATGAAGCTCTTCCGCATCGGCGACCGCTCGCTGGCCCAGCTTCTGTCGGGGTATCAGTTCCTGCGCCAACTTGACGGCTACGACATTTCGAACATCTCCGAACAGATGGGCGAGCCGGTCTGGCAAGGCCAGCTCGACATCGCCAACGACCTCAACAAGGAAGTCACCACCTCCTTCCCCATCGACGAGGCGTTGCCGAAGCGCAAGCCCGGCGTCTATGTGCTGACCGCACAAGCCGTCAACGATCGCAACGACGACTATGATTCGCACGCCACGCAATGGTTCGTCGTCTCCGACATCGGCCTGTCGACCTATACCGGACAGGATGGGCTGAACGTCTTTGCCCGTTCGCTCGCAACCGCCAAGCCGATTGCCCGCGCCGAGCTGACGCTGCTGGCCAGGAACAACGAGATCCTTGGCACCGCGACCACCGACGCGGAAGGGCGGGCGGTGTTCAATCCCGGCCTGACGCGCGGCGACAGCGGCATGGCACCGGCGGTGCTGATGGCCAAGCAGGGCGACGACGACTTCGTCTTCCTCGATATGGGCCGCGCCGGGTTCGACCTGTCCGACCGCGGCGTCGCCGGACGTGCGGCGCCGGGCGCGCTCGACGTCTATGCCTGGACCGAGCGCGGCATCTACCGCGCCGGCGAGGACGTCCACGTCTCGGCTCTTGCCCGCGACAGTGCCGCCAAGGCGGTCGAGAACCTGCCGCTCACCTTCATCTTCTCGCGGCCCGACGGCGTCGAGGACCGCCGCATCGTCAGCGACGGAGCATCGGCCGGCGGCCACGCCGTCGACCTGCCGCTGGAACCCAACGCCATGCGCGGCACCTGGACAGTGGCGATCCACACCGATCCCAAGCAGGCGGCGGTTGCCAGCCAGATGTTCCTGGTCGAGGACTTCGTCCCGGATCGCATCGAGTTCGACCTGTCCGCCGACAAGCAGGAGATCGCCCAGGGCGAGACCGCCAACATCACCGTCGACGGCCGCTTTCTCTATGGCGCGCCGGCCGCGGGCCTCGCGCTCGAAGGCGAATTGACGCTGTCGACCGCCCGCGACTGGGACCGCTTCAAAGGCTATTCCTTCGGTCTGGCCGACGAACAGTCGGCCGAACCAACGGTGACGCCCTTCACCGGCCTGCCGGTGGTCGGCGACGACGGCAAGGCGACTTTCCCGGTTTCCGTCGATCAATTGCCATCCACCACCAAGCTGGTCGATGCCAAGGTCACGGTCCGGTTGCGCGAGACCGGCGGCCGTGCGATCGAGCGCTCGCTGAATATCGGCATCCGCCCGCAGGGCCACATGATCGGCATCCGCCCCGATTTCGACGGCGACGAGGTGCCGCAAGGCGGCACGGCCAAGTTCAGCCTGATCGCCGTCGACCCCGACGGCAAGCGTGAGGCGCTCAAGGGTGCGCAGTGGTCGCTGGTCAAGGTCGAGCGCAGCTACCAGTGGTACCGCTCGAGCAATTCCTGGAACTATGAGCCGGTCATCTTCACCAAGGCGGTGGCCAACGGCCAGGTCGACCTGAGCGCCGATGGCGAGGCTACCATGTCGCTGCCGGTCGACTGGGGCCGCTACCGGCTCGATATCGAGACAGCCGATCCGGAAGGCCCGGCGACCAGCTATGAGTTCGACGCCGGCTGGTATGTCAGCTCGACGACCACCGAAACGCCTGACGGGCTCGAGATAGCGCTCGACAAGGACACCTATGCGGCGGGCGAAGTAGCCAAGCTCAAAGTGTCGCCGCACTTTGCCGGCGAATTGCTCGTCACCATCGGCGCCGACAAGCTCTTGAGGACGGTCACGGCCAGCGTGCCGGCCGGCGGCAGCACTGTCGACATCACGGTCGGGGACGATTGGGGTGCCGGCGCCTACGTCACGGCAACGCTGTTCAGGCCGGGCGATGCGCAAGAGACGCGCATGCCGGCGCGCGCCATCGGCGTCAAATGGCTGAAGCTCGATCCCGGCTCGCGTAAGCTTGCCGTCAGCTTGGCGCCGCCGGACAAGACCATGCCGCGCCAGCAGCTGTCGATCCCGGTCGCCGTTGCCGGCGTGCAGCCCGGCACCAACGCCTATGTCATGGTCGCGGCCGTTGACGTCGGCATCCTCAACCTGACCAACTACAAGGTACCGGATCCGGAGAACTGGTTCTTCGGCCAGCGCATGCTCGGTCTCGAGGTTCGCGACATCTATGGCCGGCTGATCGACGGCTCGCTGGGCACGACCGGCAAGCTGCGCACTGGCGGCGATGGCGCCAACATGCAGTCGCAAGGCAGTCCGCCGACCGAAAAGCTGGTCGCCTTCTTCTCCGGCCCGGTCCAGCTCGACGCCGACGGCAAGGCGCGGATCGACTTCGACATACCGCAGTTCAACGGCACCGTGCGCGTCATGGCCGTCGCCTGGACAAAGGAAGCGGTCGGCCATGCCCAGTCAGACGTCATCGTGCGCGATCCGGTGGTGATCACCGCCGGCCTGCCGCGCTTCCTGGCGCCCGACGATTCCGCCGTCATGCGGCTCGACGTCGCCGACACCGATGGCCCCGCTGGCGACTACAAGCTGACCATCGACACGACGGGCGACCTGTCTACCGGCAGTGCCGCCTTGCCTGAGAAGCTGACGCTCGCCAAAGGCAAGCGGCAGACGCTGACCGTGCCGTTGATTGCGCAGACCGCGGGCAACGCCTCGATCACCATCAAGCTTGCGCATGCCGATGGCACCGCCGTCGAGCAGACGCTCTATGTGCCGGTGCGCCCGGCGCAACTGCCGGTGACCACCCGCATGGTCGTCGACCTCAAGGGCAATGGCGGCGCGCTGCGCGTCGACAAGGAACTGTTGGCGGCAAGCCTGCTCGATGGCGCTTCGGTGAGCGTCGGCGTTTCGCAGTCAGCTGCCTTCGATGTGCCGTCGCTGCTGATGACGCTCGACCGCTATCCCTATGGTTGCGCTGAGCAGACCACCAGCCGCGCCATGCCGCTTCTATACGTCAACGAGATGGCTTCCGGCATCGGCATGGCCAGCGACCCCGATCTGCATGGCCGCGTCCAGGACGCCATCTACAAGGTGCTGAGCTACCAGGCCTCGGCCGGCAGCTTCGGCCTGTGGGGTCCGGGTTCCGGCGATCTGTGGCTCGACGCCTATGTCACCGATTTCCTGACCCGGGCGCGCGAGCAGAAATACGACGTGCCGGCCCTGGCGATGAACCAGGCGCTGAGCAATCTGCAGAACGCGATCGGCTACGACCAGGACGTCCAGGATCGCGGCAGTGAGATCGCTTATGCGCTCTATGTGCTTGCCCGCAACAAGAAGGCCTCGGTCGGCGATCTGCGTTATTACGCCGACACCCAGCTCGAAGCCTTTACCAGCCCGATGGCCGTCGCCCAACTGGCGGCCTCTCTCGCTCTCTACGGTGACACGCAGCGCTCGGAGGCAACCTTCCAGGCCGCGTTGCAACTGGCCAAGTCGACGCCGGAATATGACTATTACCGGTCCGACTATGGCTCGCCGCTGCGTGACGGTGCGGCGATCCTGGCGCTTGCCGCGGAAAGCAAGCCGGTGCCGACCATCGTGCCGGCGCTGATCCAGCTGGTGACCAGGGAACGCGCCGACGCCAGGTGGACCAGCACCCAGGACGAGTCCTGGATGCTGCTGGCGGCCCGCGCGCTGAAGGCCGGCAATGATTCGATCGCGCTGACCGTCAACGGCGCACCGCATGCCGGCGGCTATTCGGACCAGATCGCCGGTGGCGAACTGGCCGACAGTCCGCTGACCATCGTCAACACCGGCAGAAATCCGCTGCAGGCGGTCGTCACCACCGTGGCCTCGCCGATCCAGCCTCTGCCGGCCGGCGGCAACGGCTTTACCATCAGCCGTACCTACTACAAGCTCGACGGCACAGAGGCCAACGTGACGGAGGTCAAGCAGAACGAACGCTATGTCGTCGTGCTCAAGGTTTACGAGCAGAACACCTGGCCTTCGCGGCTGCTGATCACCGACCTGTTGCCGGCCGGCTTCGAGATCGACAATCCGGGCCTGGTCTCCAGCGCCCAATTGACGAACTTCTCTTGGCTGGCGCAGACCGATGCTGCCCATCTCGAATTCCGCAACGACCGTTTCGTCGCGGCCTTCAATCCGAACGACGGCGACGGCGACCGCAACATCACGCTCGCCTACGTCGTACGCGCGGTGACGCCGGGCACCTATGCCCACCCGGCAGCAACGATCGAAGACATGTACCGGCCGCAATATTCGGCCCGCACCGCCACCGGCATGATGGAGGTCAAGGCGCCGTAACGATGGAGAGGGACGCAAACTGGTTGGCTGTAGCTAACGACGTGACGCCGCGCCGCCCCTTACCCTTACCCTCTCCCCGTGAAGGACAGGGAGAGGGGGTCGCCAGCGTTGCGGCCATTCACCTTCTCCCCGTCCTCCACGGGGAGAGGGTGCCGGCAGGCGGATGAGGGGCGGCGCCGTGCTCTCCAAAAGATTCCTCCGCCGAGCGGCCATTGCGGGCATTTCCTTCGCCGCAATCACCGCTGTCGCCCTCTGGCAGCTCGACCGCGCTTTTCCGCCGCCGCTGCCGGCTGCGCTGACGGTCTCGACCGAGGTGCAGGACCGTGACGGCCAGCTGTTGCGGGCCTTCGCCACGCCGGACGGCTATTGGCGGCTTGCGACCAACCTGGACCAGGTTGACAACCAGTTCGTCGACATGCTGGTCACCTATGAGGACAAGCGCTTCTGGGATCATCAAGGCGTCGACGTGCTGGCACTGGCGCGTGCGGCCGGCCAGTTCGCGACCAGCGGCCATATCGTCTCCGGTGGTTCGACGCTCTCGATGCAGCTCGCCCGGCTGATCGAACCGCGCGACAGCCGCAGCCTCGGCTCGAAGATCAAACAGATGCTGCGCGCCGTCCAGATAGAACGGCGGCTGTCCAAGCGCGAGATCCTCGAACGCTACCTGACGCTGGCGCCCTATGGCGGCAATCTCGAAGGCGTGCGCGCCGCTTCGCTCGCCTATTTCGGCAAGGAGCCGAAGCCGCTGACGGTCTCTGAGGCGGCCCTGCTCGTCGCTTTGCCGCAATTGCCGGAAAAGCGACGCCCTGACCGCAACCTCGAAGTCGCTCATGCCGCCCGCGACCGCGTGCTGACCCGCATGGTGTCGGCAGGCCTGCTCGGCGAACGCGAGGCCGCGCGAGCCGCGCTCGACGATGTGTCGGGGCTGCGGCGGACCTTGCCGGCGCTCGCTGCTCATGCTGCCTATGCAATGCTGCCCAAGGCCATTCCCGGCCAGAAGCTGCAACTGACGATCCGCAAGAGTGTCCAGGAAGGGCTGGAGCAGGTGGCCAAGGATGCCGCCGCCAAGCTCGGCCCTCGCCTCTCGGTGGCCATAGTGCTGGCCGATGCCCGCACCGGCGATATTCTTGGCGAGGTCGGCTCTGCCGATTTCTTCGATGCCAGCCGTTCGGGCTGGATCGACATGACCAAGGTCGTTCGCTCGCCTGGCTCGACGCTGAAGCCGTTCATCTACGGCCTCGCCTTCGAGCAAGGCCTGGTGGCGCAGGAGATGCTGATCGAGGACAGCCCGGCCGATTTCTCCGGTTACCGGCCGAAGAACTTCGACATGGGCTATCAGGGCGATGTCAGCATCAGGCAGGCGCTGCAATTGTCGCTCAACGTGCCGGCGATCCGCGTGCTCGACGCGGTCGGCCCGGCCCGGCTGATGGCGCGCTTTCGCCAGGCAGGCGTGATGCCGATCCTGCCCGTCAACGAAGCGCCTGGCCTGGCGATCGGCCTCGGTGGCGTCGGAGTGACGCTGCGCGACCTCGTCCAACTCTATGCCGGCCTTGCCAATGGCGGCAAGGCACACACGCTGCATGACGGCACCGAGCCGGCGAACACCGAACGCTCGACCACCACCATCCTCGATGGTCAGGCGAATTGGCAGATCACCGACATCCTGTCGGGCGTCAAGCCGCCCCAGGGTGCCGCCCAACGCGGCATCGCCTACAAGACCGGCACCTCCTACGGCTATCGCGACGCCTGGTCGGTCGGCTTCGACGGCCGTTATGTGCTCGGCGTCTGGGTCGGCCGCCCCGATGCCGGCGCGGTGCCCGGTCTGTCCGGCTATGTCTCGGCCGCGCCCATTCTGTTCGAAGGCTTTGTCCGTTCCAGCCTAGCCGCCGTGCCGCTGCCAAGCCAACCGTCCGGCGTCCGCCGGCCAAAGCGCGAAGAATTGCCGGTGACGCTGACGCGCTTCGGCGCCGGCGTCGACGGGCTGGTGCAGGCGACGCCGACCGAACCTGCACCAACCATCGTCTTTCCGCCTGACGGCGCCCGTGTCGATCTCGGCACTTCCTCGGCCGACGCCTCGCCGCTGGTGCTCAAGCTGCAAGGCGGCCGCGCACCGTTCCGCTGGCTGGCCAACGGCAAGCCGCTGGTCGGCATCGACCGGCGGCGCACCGCGACCTGGCAGCCGGACGGCGCCGGCTATTCCACCCTGACCGTAATCGATGCGGCGGGGCGCGCGGCCAGTGTGAAGGTTTTTGTCGAGTGAAAGTTTCCCTTGAATAGTTTCCGGCAGGTGATTCAGCGGATTGGGTTTTACGCCTTGCTTTCGGCCGCCGGTATTTCCTCGGCCTCTGCTGACGCCCTCCCCGCCGGCTTTGTTCGGCTGGCCGACATCGATCCCAGTATCCGGCAGGATATCCGCTATGCCGGCCTCGAAAACTTCCTGCATCGCAAGGTAAGCGGTTACGATGCGCCGGTATGCGTCCTCACCAGCCAAGCGGCGCAAGCGCTTTCCGCAGTGCAGAAAGCGATTGCTGCCGGAGGGCTGACGCTGGTCGTGTTCGACTGCTACCGCCCTGCGCGTGCTGTCTCCGACATGGGTGACTGGACAAAAACGAGCGGACCACCGGACCCGCAATGGTACCCAAAGGTCAAGCGCAAGGATCTCATCGCCAAGGGCTATATCGGCGAACTGTCCACCCATTCGCGCGGATCGACGGTCGATGTCGCCATCACGCGAGCGGACCGCAAGAGCGCTCCGAAACCGGCCTGCGGCGCGACCGATGCCGACACGCTGGATTTCGGCACCGGTTTCGACTGTTTCGATCCGACGAGCGAAACGGCTCACCGACCGACCGCCAGTGAAGCGGCGGCAAACCGCAAAAAACTTGTCGAGGCGATGCGCGCCGGCGGCTTCAAGAATTACGCACGCGAATGGTGGCACTTCACGCTGGAAAACGAGCCGTTTCCAAGAGAGCGCTTCAACTTTCCCGTCACCGCCGAATAGTCCGCCAAAACCTCGTTCGGACGCGACGCCGCCATTGCCGAAGAGCTAGCCGTCTCTAGATAATCGCGTCGGGAGCGTAGGTCCCGTGCAAGGGAAAATAGTTCCTCCCATCGCCGAAAGTAGGCGAAAAATTGCTTCAATAGGCCAAAAAAGGCAACATTGAATGCATCTAAATTCTATCAATTCGGTAGATTTGGCGCGAGTTCAACGGAGGCGGAAATGACCAAACCTCATTTCAGGAAACTGCTCGGCGCACTGGTCGCCACATCGGTCCAGTTCGGCACGCTCGGTTTCGCGTTTGCCGACACCACCATTCTCAACGTGTCCTATGACCCGACGCGTGAGCTCTACAAGCAATTCGATGAGGCCTTTGTCGCCCACTGGAAGGCCGAGACAGGCGAGACGGTGACCATCCAGCAGTCGCATGGCGGATCCGGCGCCCAGGCGCGCGCCGTGATCGACGGGCTCGACGCTGACGTGGTGACGCTGGCGCTCGAAGGCGATATCAACGCCATTGTCTCGAAAACGAAGAAGATCAATCCCGACTGGCGGACGAAATTCGAAAACAATTCGGCGCCTTACACCTCGACCATCATCTTCCTCGTCCGCAAGGGAAACCCCAAGGGCATTCATGATTGGGGCGATCTGGTCAAGGATGACGTCCAGGTGATCACGCCCAATCCGAAGACCTCCGGCGGCGCGCGCTGGAACTATCTTGCCGCCTGGGCCTATGCCAGCGCCAAGGATGGCGGCGACGAGGCCAAGACCAAGGGATTCGTTGGCAATCTCTATGCGCATGTCCCGGTTCTCGACACCGGTGCGCGCGGCGCCACCGTGACCTTTGCGCAAAAAGGGCTAGGCGACGTGCTGCTCGCCTGGGAAAACGAGGCCTATCTGGCGCTCGACGAGTTCGGCGCTGACAATTTCGATATCGTCTACCCGCCGACCTCGATCCTGGCCGAGCCGCCGGTCGCAGTGGTCGACGCCAATGTCGACGCCAAAGGCACACGCAAAGTTGCCGAAGCCTATCTGAGCTACCTCTATTCCAAGGAAGGCCAGACGATCATCGCCAAGAACCATTATCGCCCTTCGAAGCCCGACCTGGTGCCGGCGGAGGACCTGGCCAAGCAGCCTGAGATCAAGCTGGTCACCATCGACGACCCACTTTTTGGCGGCTGGAAGAAGGCACAGCCTTATCATTTCGGCGACGGTGGTATATTCGACCAGATCTATAAGCCGGCCCAGTAGCATTTAGATCAGGACGACATGACCACAGCACCCGCCAAGGCGGGGTGGCGGTTCAGGCAGCCGAGCGTCATTCCGGGTTTCGGATTGACGCTCGGCTTCTCGCTTGCCTACCTCACCCTCATCATCCTCATTCCCCTGTCCGGGTTGATCTGGCGCTCGGCGGCGCTCGGCTGGACCGACTTCTGGGCGATCGTCACCGACCGCCGCACCATCAACGCGCTTGAAATCAGCTTCGGCACCGCCTTCATTGCCGCCGCCGTCAACGTCGTCTTCGGCACGATCGTCGCCTGGGTGCTGGTGCGCTACAGCTTTCCCGGCCGCCGCATCGTCGATGCCATGGTCGACCTGCCCTTTGCGCTGCCGACGGCGGTTGCCGGCATCGCGCTGACCACGCTTTACGCACCGAACGGCTGGATCGGCAGCCTGCTGACGCCGCTCGGCATCAAAGTCGCTTATACGCCACTCGGCATTGTCATTGCGCTGATCTTCATCGGGCTGCCCTTCGTCGTGCGCACCGTGCAGCCGATCATGGAGGAGATCGACAAGGAGGTCGAGGAAGTGGCCGCAACGCTCGGCGCCAATCGCTTCCAGATCATCAGCCGCGTCCTGCTTCCAGGACTGGCGCCGGCCATCGTCACCGGTTTCGCGCTGGCCTTCGCGCGCGGCGTCGGCGAGTACGGCTCAGTCATCTTCATCGCCGGCAACCTGCCCTATAAATCCGAGATCGCACCGCTTCTGATTGTCATCAGGCTCGAGGAATATAATTACGCTGCGGCGACAGCGATCGCGGCGATCATGCTGGCGCTGTCCTTCGTGATGCTGCTGGTCATCAACCTGGTGCAGACGTGGAGCCGCAAGCGCTATGGCTGACCCGGAGATCAAATCCTACGCGCCGCACCACGAAAGCCAGTCGCCGGCGGTGACCGAAAGCCGCACGGCGAGAACCGTGCTGATGATCGTGACCTTTGCCTTCCTCGGCATTTTCCTGCTCTTGCCGCTGATCATCGTCTTCAAGGAAGCTTTCGCCAAAGGCATCGAGGCCTACACACAGGCGCTGTCGGAACCGGATACGCGCTCGGCGATCCGCCTGACGCTTCTGGTCGCGGCGATCTCGGTGCCGCTCAACGTCGTCTTCGGCATTTCCGCCGCCTGGGCGATTGCCAAGTTCGAGTTCAAGGGCAAGGCGTTCCTGACCACGCTGATCGACCTGCCGTTTTCGGTCTCCCCGGTCATTTCCGGCCTGGTTTATGTACTCCTCTTCGGCGCGCAAGGCCTGCTCGGCGCCTGGCTCAAGGCGCATGGCATCGTCATCCTGTTTGCCGTGCCGGGCATCGTGCTGGCCACCATCTTCGTCACCTTCCCCTTCGTCGCCCGCGAATTGATCCCGCTGATGCAGGAACAGGGCAATGGCGATGAGGAGGCGGCCCTGTCGCTCGGCGCCAATGGCTGGCAGGCGTTCTGGTACGTGACGTTGCCTAACGTCAAATGGGGATTGCTCTACGGCGTCCTGTTGTGCAATGCCCGCGCCATGGGTGAGTTCGGTGCGGTCTCGGTGGTGTCGGGCCACATACGCGGGCTGACCAACACCATGCCGCTGCATGTCGAAATCCTTTATAACGAGTACAATGCCGCCGCCGCCTTTACCGTCGCTTCGCTGCTTGCCGGCCTGGCGCTCGTCACGCTGGTCTTGAAAACACTTCTCGAGATGCGCTACGGCGCCGAGATCGCCGCGACGCGCGGACACTGACAAAATGCATGTCGCCCAAAAGTGGGAACCGGTTTTGAGATAACGACATGCATCAATTACAAAAGGGATTTGCATGGAAGTTCGCGTTGCCAACGTGCGCAAGGAGTTTGAGCGGTTTCCGGCCCTCCACGACGTTTCGCTCGACATCAAGTCGGGTGAGTTGATCGCGTTGCTGGGGCCATCCGGTTCCGGCAAGACGACGCTGCTCAGGCTGATTGCCGGGTTGGAACGGCCGACCCGCGGAAAGATTTTCTTCGGCGAAGAGGATGCCTCGCAAAAGTCGATCCAGGAGCGCAATGTCGGCTTCGTCTTTCAGCATTACGCGCTGTTTCGCCACATGACGGTCGCCGACAATATCGGCTTCGGACTCAAGGTCCGGCACGGGCCGTCACGCCCGTCGGCGAAGGAAATCCGCCGGCGCGCCTCGGAACTCCTCAACCTCGTTCAGCTTTCCGGTCTGGAAAAACGCTATCCGGCGCAGCTTTCGGGCGGCCAGCGCCAGCGCGTGGCACTGGCCCGCGCGATGGCGATCGAACCGGCCGTGCTTTTGCTCGACGAGCCGTTCGGCGCGCTCGATGCCCAGGTGCGCCGCGAACTGCGCCGCTGGCTGCGCGACATCCACGACGCCACCGGCCACACCACGGTCTTCGTCACCCATGACCAGGAAGAGGCGCTGGAGCTTGCCGACCGCGTCGTGGTGATGAGCCAGGGCCGCATCGAGCAGGTTGGCACCGCCGACGAGATCTACGACACGCCGAACTCGCCCTTCGTCTATGGCTTCATCGGCGAATCGAGCTCGATCCCGGTCAAGGTCGAGGACGGCCAGGTCTGGATCGCCGACCGGCCGATCGGGCTTTCCGCGCCGCACGCACCGCAAGGTGAAGCGACGCTGTTCTTCCGCCCGCACGACGTCGATCTGGTGGAAGAATGCAACGGCTGCATCGCCGGCACGGTTGTCGCCAGCCGCCGCGTCGCCGGCACCAGGCGGGTCGAGCTCGAAATCGGCGGCGAACGCCAGCGGGTCGAGATCGAGTTGCCAGTCGACCATCCGGCGGCGCAGAAAAGCCGGGTGGCTTTCAGGCCGCGGCGCTGGAAGCTTTTTCCGGCTGCTTGATCCTCTTTTAGGCGCTACACCAGCCAGTTCTCGACCTTCAGGCCTTTGATCCGGTTGAACTCGCCGGTGTTGGCGGTCACTAGGGTAGTTCCCAGTGCATAGGCGTGGGCAGCAATAAAAAGGTCGTTTTGGCCGATGGTCTGGCCCCTGCCTTCCAGCTCTGCGCGAATCGCGCCGTACTCGGCATCTACCGGCACATCGAGCGGCAAGACAGGAATCTCAGCCAGCAATTCCTCGACCTTCTTGAGCAACTTGGCCGACTCTTTCCTGGCGCAGCCATATCGCAGTTCCGAGGCGACCACGATGCTGGTACACACGGCGGCGTCTCCCACGCGCAGGACGGCGGCGGCGGCTTTCCCGGCCGGATTTCGGATCATGTCGCTGACAATGTTCGTGTCCAGCATGAACCGCATCAAAAAAATTCCTCGGATTTGACAGGCATATCCTCGACTTCGGGAAAGTCCTCCTCGGAACCGGGGGGCGGCTCTTTCGCCCATTGCGCGAGCAGCGCGGTGAGGCCGGGTTTGCGAACCGGCTCGATGATCAGGCGGTCGCCTTCACGACTGATCAAGACCTTTTCGCCGGGAAGTTCGAACTCGACAGGAATGCGCACCGCCTGACTGCGATTGTTACGAAACAGCTTCGCCTCTTTCGGCGGGGTTGTTGAATGGCGGCGTTGAGGCATGACGATAGCTCCTTGTATATACCATTTGTATATGCCAGACCGCGCGGCGATGCAATCGCCATCGCGTTGGCCGGCCGGGAACCATCGTGCACGCCGACGGCATCGGCACCGCTGCCAAGCTGCCCGGAAGACTCTGCCTGAAAGAAAAAACTAGAAATCCTCCACAGCGGGAATATTTCTTCTATCGACAACGTGGAGCGGCCGCTCTGCGTGCCTCGTCGCGCACAATGCCTTGCCGCTATGGTCCGGCAATAAGCACGCATTGGAGCCTTGTTTTCATGAAGCGATTTTTGCTTGGCCTCGCCACATTGGCCGGGCTGTTCCTCGCATCCTCCCAAGCCTGGTCGGCCGACAAATTGCTGAACGCTTCTTACGATGTCGGCCGCGAGCTGTTTGCGCAGGTCAACAAGGCGTTCGTCGCCGGCCACCCAGGCGTCACCATCGATCAGTCGCATGCCGGGACGTCTGCGCAGGCACGTGCCATCGCCGAGGGCCTCGGCGCCGATGTGGTCACCTTCAACCAGGTCCTCGACATCGACTTCCTGGTCAGGAAGGGTCTCATCTCCGCGGATTGGCAGAAAGATTTTCCCGACAACGCCTCGCCCTTCTATTCGCTGCCCTCCTTCCTGGTGCGCGCCGGCAATCCGAAGCACATCAAGGATTGGAACGATCTCGTGCGCGACGACGTCCAGGTGATCTTCCCCAATCCGAAAACCTCCGGCAATGCCCGTTACACCTACCTTGCGGCCACCGCCTACGCCAAGGAAGCCTTCAAGGGCGACGACGCCAAGGTGAAGGAATTCGTCACCAAGCTGTTCAACAACGTACCGATCTTCGACAGCGGCGGACGCGCCGCGACCACCACTTTCGTGCAGCGCGAGATCGGCGACGTGCTGATCACCTTTGAGTCGGAAACGCGCGGCGTCCGCAAGGAGTATGGCGAGGACAAATTCGAGCAGGTGACGCCCTCGGTCAGCCTTTTGGCCGAGTTTCCGGTGGCGATCGTCGACACGATCGCCGACGAGCATGGCACGCGCGACCTCGCCAAGACCTATCTCGACTTCCTTTATACGCTGGAGGGCCAGGACATCGCCGCCCGCAACGGCCTGCGGACCCGCGACGCGACGGTCGCCGCCAAGTACAAGGCTGAGTTTCCCGATGTCCGCCTATTGACGGTGGAGGATGTCTTCGGCGGCTGGGCCAAGGTCCAGGCCGAGCATTTCGCCGCTGGCGGCCTGCTCGACCAGACTTACGGCAGCCGCTGACGTCTGCAACCTCGTGAACTGATTGAAAGCGGGCGTTTGCCGGCTTTCTTCATTTGCTCGCCGAAAACGTGGCCTCCGCCCGTTCCGGACGCCCGCCCTCCAAAACGTTACGAAGAATCAACGCGTTTGCGCGCAATATGTCTTCGGGCGGCCTGTCTGCGCGAACGGCATCGCACGGCCAAACCGTCATTATTTGCACACAAACAGCCGCCAGATGCGGGTGGTTGGGGCTTAATGGGTTGACTCGGGCATGCTTACCAAAAAAGGCAAATACGGCCTCAAGGCTCTCGTGCATCTGTCCGGCCTGCCGGTCGGCCAGCTCGCATTCGTCAACGACATTGCGGTCGCCAACAACATCCCCAAGAAATTCCTGGATGCCATCCTGGGCGAGTTGCGCAATGCCGGCTTCGTCCAGAGCCGCAAGGGCAAGGAAGGCGGTTACCGCCTCGCCCGTCCCGCTTCCGAAATCAAGATCGGCCATGTCGTGCGTGTCCTCGACGGGCCGCTGGCGCCGATCCCTTGCGCCAGCCGCACACAATACCAGCGCTGCGAGGATTGCGACGAGGCGACCTGCCAGGTCCGGCACATGATGCTGGAGGTGCGTCAGGCGATCGCAGAGGTGCTGGACAACCGCAGCCTCGCCGCCATGCGCGACGCCGACAATGACGATTTCCCGGTCGAGCTGACGTCGCAGATTTAAATCTAGCATCAGGCCGGGCGCTTCACCGCCCCTAGCGGCGAGCGTGCCACTACCGGCGTCGACTGGATGATCGCCGTATTGGTCATCGCATGGGGAATGATCCGGTCGATCACCCGCTCGAGCTCGGCGACCGAGCCGACATGCGCCAGCGCGATGAAACAGTCTTCGCCGGTGACCCGGTCGCATTGGGCGATTTCCGGCAGGTCGCGGATGATTTCGGCCACGACGGCGAGTTGCCCCGGCACCGGCCTGATGCGCAGCCATGCCGACAGCTTCATGCCGAGCGCGGCCGGATTAATCCGCACCGTATAGGCCTCGATCACGCCGCTTTCCTGCAGCCGCTTGATGCGCTCGGCGACGCTCGGCGCCGACAGGCCGACTGAGCGCGCCAGTTCGGCAATACTGGTGCGCGCATCCTCCTCCAGCAGGCGCAGGATTTTTAGATCCGCCGGATCCAGATCGGTATTTTCATTTCGAAGGCGTTTCAGCGGAATACTCCTTGCTTTCGAAAAGGGAATAGCCGCAATGCCCGGCCATCATCCATATCAACGGCAAAAATCGCCTGCGATACTGACCCCATGGAAGATCGGACGCAAGCCCCAGCAGCAAGTCCGGCACTCGCCGGCCCGGCTTTTACCTTGGCAAGCTCGGTGCCGCCCCATCTGTGGTTCGGCGTCAGCGCCGTGTTCCACTATCTCGGCCCCGCTTTCGCAGTCCTGCTTTTCTCGCATGTCGGCGTGCTCGGCATGGCGTGGCTGCGCATCGCCACCGCGGCACTGGTTTTTGCCCCGCTGACCCGACCATGGGCGGTCTTCGCCCGCGCCGATCGCTCGACGCGGTTGTTGCTTGTGGGTTTCGGCGTCTGCCTTGGGGTGATGAATTGCTCGTTTTACCTGGCGCTCGACCGGCTGCCGATCTCGCTGGTAGCGGCGATCGAATTCGTCGGCACCATCGGCGTCGCGCTTGTCGGCCTCAGAAGCCCGCGCAATCTCGCCGCCCTTGCAATCGCCGTCGCCGGCACCTTGCTGCTCATCGACGTCAAATGGTCGAGCGATCCTGTCGGCCTGTTCTGGGCCTTCCTCAATGGCGCGCTGTTCGTCTTCTATATCGTGCTCGGCCACCGCGTCGCGCGCGCCGACGCTGGCGATGGCATCGCCGGGCTGGGTGCCGCCATGGCGGTCGCCCTTCTCGTCGTTCTGCCGATCGGTCTTGCCGATGCGCTGCCGGCGTTCTCGACGCCGCCGCTGCTGCTTGCGGCGGTCGGTGTCGGCATCTGCTCGTCGGTCATTCCCTATATTTGCGACCAGCTTGCCATGTCGCGGCTGCCGCGCTCCAGTTTCGCGCTGATGCTGTCATTGCTTCCGGTTACCGCGACGTTTATCGGCGTCATCGTGCTGCGGCAGGTGCCGAGCCTCACTGACTGCCTCGGCATCGCGCTGGTGGTGGCCGGCGTCGCCCTTCACAAACCGGCGCTGGCGCCCGCCTGATCAGGCCAACTTCTCCTTGAGGAAAGCGATCGTCCGCCCCCAGGCGAGGTCAGCCGCCTTCTTGTCGTAACGGGCCGCCGATGTGTCGTTGTTGAAGGCATGGTTGGCGCCTTCATAGACATAGACCGAATATTCGATATGGGCCGCGTCGAGTTCCTTCTTGAAGGCGTCGATGCCGGCATTGGTGCGGGTGTCGAGCCCGGCATAATGCAGCATGAGCGGCGCCTTGATCTTCGGCACGTCCTCGGCCTTCGGCTGCATGCCGTAATAGGCAACGGCGGCTGCAAGATCCGGCGCGTTGACGGCCAGCATGTTCACCGTGCCGCCGCCCCAGCAGAAGCCGACGGCGCCGACCTTGCCGTTGCCGTCCTTGTGGCCTTTGAGGTAGGCGACCGTTGCGACGGCATTGGTGGCGACCTGTGCTGGATCGAGCTGGGAAAACAGGTCACGTGCCCTGTTTTCATCGGCCGGCGTGCCGCCGAGCGGTGTCATGAAGTCCGGGGCAAGCGCCACGAACCCCTCCAGCGCCACGCGCCGCGCCACGTCGCGAATATGCGGGTTGAGCCCCCGGTTTTCGTGCACGACGATGACCGTGCCCAGCCTGCCGGTCTGACCCGCCGGCTTGACCAGATAACCCTTCATCTCGCCGCCGCTGCCTGGATAGCTGATGTCCTCGCCTTTCACGCGCGGATCGTTTTCCGCGACGATTGCCGCCTGGGCCGAATTCGCCGCCAGCAGCGGCGCGATCGCGGCCGCTGCCGCACCCGACCCGGCAAGCCTGGTCAACTGCTCCATGAAGCGCCGCCGGTCGAGCGTCAGATGCGTGTATTCATCATAGGCATCGATCATCGCCTGGGTAATGACAGGCTTGGCGGGGCCGGCAGGTGTTGTCATGGCGCGCTCCTAGGTCTTCGGCCCCCGGCAGCAACATAGGGTCGAAGCCTGGCTGGTCCAGTCACGGCTGAGTGAGGGCTGCCATAAGTCTCTGCACGATGGCCTTGATGCCGCGTTGGTCCAGCAGGCCGAGACAGCCGCCGGCCCGCAGCTGACCAACGAGGTACTTGCATCGGTACCCGACCTGAAAGGGCATCTCGGGCTCTGAGGAACTTCTCTATTTCGGCAGCGTATAGGCCATCACATAATCGCCCGGCTTGGTGCCGACCGAGCCGTGGCCGCCGGCAACGATGACGACGAACTGGCGTCCGTCGGCTACCGTGTAGGTCATCGGTGTCGACTGCCCGCCGGCAGGCAGCCGCGCCTGCCAGAGCTGTTTGCCGGTCGTCAGGTCATAAGCGCGCACATAGTCGTCGACCGCCGCACCGAGAAAGGCGACGCCGCCGGCAGTGATCATCGGCCCGCCAATGCCCGGCACGCCGACCTTGAACGGCAGCGGCAGCGGCGTCATGTCGTAGACGGTGCCGTTGCGATGCTTGTAGACGATCTTGCCGGTCCGAAGGTCGGCGCCGGCCACATAGCCCCACGGAGGCGCCTGGCAGGGAATGCCGAGCGGCGACAGGAATGGCTTCAATATCACTGCGTAAGGCGCACCGTCATTGCGGTTCAGGCCTTGTTCGCTGCCCTTGGTATCGCCCGGCGGCGGCACGTCGGCGCGCGGCACCAATTTGGAGATGAACGCCAGGTATGTCGGCATGCCGAACATCACCTGCCGGACCGGATCGACTGCCACGCCGCCCCAGTTGAAGGTGCCGAAATTGCCAGGATAGATCAGCGAGCCTTGCAGCGACGGCGGCGTATAGCGGCCCTCATACCGCAGCTTCCGAAGCTCGATCCGGCAGGCCAGCTGGTCGAACATGGTGATGCCCCACATATCCGCGCCGGTCAGTGGCTTCGGACTGAAGCTGAGGTCCGAGACCGGCTGCGTCGGCGAGGTATGGTCGCCTTCGATCGCGCCGCCCGGCGCCGGCACTTCCTTGACCGGAACGATCGGCTCGCCGCTGCGCCGGTCGAGCACATAGAGGTCGCCCTGCTTGGTCGGCCCGACCAGCGCCGGCACCACACCACTGGCCGTGGTTATGTCGACCAGCGTCGGCTGCGCCGGCACGTCCATGTCCCAGAGATCGTGATGCACGGTCTGCCGCACCCAGCGCAATTGTCCGGTGTTGAGATCGAGCGCGGTGATCGAGGAAGAGAATTTCTCGTCATTGGCGCTGCGTCCGGCGCCGAGCTGGTCCGGCGTCTTGTTGCCGAGCGGCACATAGAGCAGGCCGAGCTTCTCGTCGGCGCTCGCCGTCGACCACATATTGGGCGAGTTGTTGGTGTAGGTCTGGCCCGGCGGCAGCGGCGTCGTCTGGTCCGGATTGCCGGAATCCCAATTCCATAACAGCGCGCCGGTGTCGGCATCGTAGGCACGGATGACCCCGGACGGCTCCTGCGTCGAATAATTGTCGTTGACCGCGCCGCCGACGATGATCTTGTTGGCGACGATCAGCGGCGCGGAAGTCGAATAGTAATAGCCCGGCTTCGGATATGGCATGTTGGCGAGCAGGTTCAGCGTGCCGCCCTCGGCAAATGTCGGACAGACCTGGCCATTCGCCGCGTCGAGCGCGATCAGCCGGGCGTCCGATGTCGGCAGATAGATGCGCGTGGCGCAGGGCTGGCCGGCGGCGATCTTGGCATCGGCATAGTAAGCCACGCCGCGGCAGGTCTGGTGCTGGCGGTCCTTGTTGAGCTTGACCTGCGGATCGAAACGCCATTTCTCCTTGCCGCTCGCGGCATCGATGGCGATGGCGAAATTATGCGGCGTGCAGATGTAGAGCGTGTCGGCGATTTTCAGCGGCGTCACCTGATAGGTCGTCTCGCCGATGTCGTCGGGCCCTTTCACGTCGCCGGTGCGATAGGTCCAGGCCGGCTGCAGATTGGCAACGTTTTCGGGGGTGATCTGGTCGAGCGGCGAATAGCGCTGGCCATATTGCGTGCGACCGTAATAGTGCCATTCGCCGGCCGGCACATTGCCGCCGAGTTCGGCCGTCGGCGTCACCTTGTCGGTGTTGAGTTGGCCGGCAATATCCTTTGGGTCCGTCGTCATCGAATAACCGGCGACGCCGAGCGATGCCAGCACCGCGAGGATCAGCGGCGCTCGTCCGTCGGGACCGGTAAGCCCGCGCCGCGCCCATGGCGTCAATAGCCACAGCGCGACAAGCACGATGATGCCGCCGCGCGGGCCGAGCTCCCACCAGTCGAAGCCGGTTTCCCAGACAGCCCAGGCGAGCGTGCCGAGCACGATCGCCGCGTAGAGCCACAGCGCCGTGGATCTGCGCCTGTAGAGCAGCCAGGCAGCGATCAGGAAAGCTATGCCGGCGATGACGTAATACCAGCTGCCGCCCAGCGTCACGAGCCAGATGCCGCCGCCGCCAAGCGCCAGGCCGATGAGGAAAAGGATCAGGGAGGTGATGACCACAGCCAAGACGGTGCTCCTTCGACTGGTGCGCTCCGCGACGCGTCCATGGGCAACCCCGCATTGCGTGCCTGCCCCCACGCAACTTTCTCCGGCCCGCTTCCCCTGTCAAGCAAGCTCGGCGTTTTACGGCGTCGACCCACGGCAAGCTCGGCGTTTTGGTTAGCGGACCCATTCAGATTGTGAGTCTACCGACTGGACAGAGAACAAAACGGAGACACTTCTGGCCTTTCGCTGCCGAATCACTACATTCGGGGAGAGATGTCCGGCTTTTCGGAAGACATGCCCTTTTTTGACGAACCGAACGCGCGGCCCGTGGCCCCGTCGGGCATCGCCGCGCGCGCCATGGCTGCCCGCAGCAATCAAAACAACGCGCCCGATTATCTCAACGGCCTCAACCCCGAGCAGCGGCTGGCGGTGGAAACCACCGAAGGCCCGGTGCTGGTGCTGGCCGGCGCCGGCACCGGCAAGACGCGCGTCTTGACCACCCGCATCGCCCACATCCTTGCCACCGGCAAGGCCTTCCCTTCGCAGATCCTCGCCGTCACCTTCACCAACAAGGCGGCGCGCGAGATGAAGCAGCGCATCGGCCTGTTGATCGGCGAAGGCAATGTCGAGGGCATGCCGTGGCTCGGCACCTTCCACTCGATTGGCGTGAAGCTGCTGCGCCGACATGCCGAGCTGGCCGGGCTCAAATCCGACTTCACCATTCTCGACACCGACGATGTCGTGCGGCTGATCAAACAGCTCATCCAGGCGGAAGGGCTGGACGACAAGCGCTGGCCGGCCAAGCAGTTCGCCCAGATGATCGACGGCTGGAAGAACAAGGGCCTCGGTCCCGCCGACATCCCCGAGGGCGATGCCCGTGCCTTCGCCAACGGCAAGGGCCGCGAACTCTACAAGGCCTATCAGGAGCGGCTGCAGACGCTGAATGCCTGTGACTTCGGCGATCTCCTATGTCACCCGATCCGCATCTTCCGCGCCAATCCGGACGTGCTGAAGGAATACCACAAGCGCTTCCGCTACATCCTCGTCGACGAGTACCAGGACACCAACACCGCACAGTACATGTGGCTGCGCCTGCTGGCCCAGCGGCCTCAAGGCAAGCCAATCTCCCCCCTCGCGGGGGAGATTGGGCGCTCTTCGGCCGAAGGCCGCAAGCCCGACCGGGCGTCGGCCGGCCAGGCCGCCCCCGCGGAGGCCAGCGAGCGAAGCTCGCGCGCGGCCGTGAGCGAAAGCAAAGTTAACATCTGCTGCGTCGGCGACGACGACCAGTCGATCTATGGCTGGCGCGGCGCCGAAGTCGACAACATCCTGCGCTTCGACAAGGATTTCCCCGGCGCCACCATCATCCGGCTGGAGCGCAACTACCGCTCGACCGCGCACATCCTCGGCACCGCCTCGCATCTCATCGCCCACAATGAGGGCCGCTTCGGCAAGACGCTGTTTACCGAGAAGATCGCCGAGGACGACGAGAAGGTGCATGTCCACGCCGCCTGGGATTCCGAGGAGGAGGCCCGCGCCGTCGGCGAGACCATCGAGGCCTACCAGCGCCAGAAGCACAATTTGAACGATATGGCGATTCTCGTCCGCGCGTCTTTCCAGATGCGCGAATTCGAGGACCGCTTCGTCACGCTCGGGCTCAATTACCGCGTCATCGGCGGCCCGCGCTTCTATGAGCGGCTCGAGATTCGCGACGCATTGGCCTTCTTCCGCGTCGTCGCACAAGGCGCCGACGACCTCGCCTTCGAGCGCATCGTCAACGTGCCGAAACGCGGGTTGGGCGAGGCCACCATCCGCCAGGTCCACGACACCGCACGCGCGCTGCGCATCCCGATGCTGGAGGCGGCGGCAAAACTGGCCGAAAGCGACGATCTGAAGCCGAAGCCGCGTGCCGCACTTCGCGAGGTATCAGCCAATTTCGAGCGCTGGCAAAAGGCTCTCGAAACCACCCCGCACACCGAACTCGCCGAGACCATTTTGGAGGAGAGCGGCTACACCGACATGTGGAAGAACGACCGCTCGGTCGAAGCGCCCGGCCGGCTGGAGAACCTAAAGGAGCTGATACGCTCCATGGAGGAGTATGAATCGCTGCGCTCCTTCCTCGAACATGTCGCGCTGGTGATGGACGCCGAGCAGAACGCTGAGCTCGACGCCGTCAACATCATGACGCTGCATTCGGCCAAGGGCCTCGAATTCGAAACCGTGTTCCTGCCCGGCTGGGAGGAAGGCCTGTTCCCGCACCAGCGTTCCCTCGACGAGGGTGGCCGGTCCGGGCTCGAGGAGGAGCGCCGCCTTGCCTATGTCGGCCTGACCCGCGCCAAGAAGAACCTGCATCTCTGGTTTGTCTCCAACCGCCGCATCCACGGCCTCTGGCAATCGACCATCCCGTCGCGCTTCCTCGACGAGCTGCCGGAAGCCCATGTCGAGGTCGCCGAGAGCGGCAACTCCTATGGCGGCTACGGCAATGCCTATGGTGGCGGCTCGTTCGCTCCCGGTCGTGGCGGCCAGGGGGCTGGAAGACAGAATCCTTATGGGGCGTCGCGCTTCGATAACATCGGTGGCAACAACGGCGCCGAGAAATCCGGCGCCTTCTCCAGCACCTATGCGACACCGGGCTGGCAACGTGCTCAGGCCAACCGCACCGAAGCGACCGACCGCAATTGGGGCACGCGCTCCGGCCACCAGGTCGAGCGCATCGGCTATGGCGAAACCGACTCGGGCTACGGTGCCGGCCGCACCTCGATCAAGGGCCGCACCATCGACGGCGAGCTGGTCGCCAAATCCGTCGCCGACACGCCCTCCCCCTTCAGCGTTGGCGACCGCGTCTTCCACCAGAAATTCGGCAACGGCAACATCTCGGCCATCGAAGGCAACAAGCTGACCATCGACTTCGACAAGGCCGGCCAGAAACGCGTGCTGGACGGGTTTGTCACGGGGGTTTGAGGCCGCCGGTCACCGATACCGCGCTTGGTTCCACTTATGGCCGAGCAGCGACAGGATGATGATCAGCCCGTTGAAGAACTGGACGTAGAAGCCGCTCAGTCCCGCCGCGACGACGCCGGTCTGGATGAAGGACACCGTAACCGCGCCGATCGCGCCGCCGACGACGGTGCCGATGCCGCCCCAGGTCGGCGTGCCTCCGACGAACACCGATGCCAGCACCGGCAGCAGGTATCCGTCGCCCGCCGTCGGCCACCAGGTGAAGTTGATCATTACCGAGAACGTGCCGGCGATCGCCGCGCCGATACCGACGAAGACGAACACTTTCACCCTGACGCGCTTGACATCGATGCCCATCTGCTGGGCGCTGTCGGGATTGTCGCCGACCACCTTGACCTGGGCACCGAAGCGATGGCGGTTGTAGAGCAGCGCCGACAGCACGACGAAGGCGATGGCCCAGAATATCTGCACCGGGATGCCGTAAAGCTGGCTGGAGAAGATCTTGTAGGCCCAGCTGTCGGCAAGGCCGGTCAGCGCGGTCGACCTGCCCTCGTTGATGATCTGGATCAGGCCGCGCAGCAGGAAATTCATGCCGAGCGTGGCGATCAGCGACGACAGCCCGCCATAGACGACCAGCGAGCCGACCAGGAAGCCGAGCAGCATGCCGGTGACGATTGCGGCGGCGATGCCGACGAACGGGTCGTAGCCGGCCTGCACGACCAGCGCGAAGACCCACGAGGCGAAGCCCATCGTCGCCGGAAACGACAGGTCGATCTCGCCACAGGTGACGACGAAGACGAGCGGCACCACCACGAACAGCGCCACAGGCAGCGTGGTAAGCACGGAACTATAGAGATACCAGCTGGTGAAGACCGTCGGATTGGCGATCATGAACACCGCCATCATCACGATGAACACGGCAAGCGTGCCGAGTGCGGCGCGGTTGTCGAGGACAAAGCCGCGCAGCCAGTTATCGGACGGGTGTTTCCATGCCTTTCGGGCGGCATCGCTGCTGCCTAGAGGGGTCTGCAGATCGGGATCCATGGTCTTGCTCATCGCGCTATCTGCTCCCCGGCGTCGCGAAGTCCCGGCAATCCGCCGGGATGTGCCACGTCTTCCATGAAATTGATGAGGTCTTCGGCCGACTTGACCTCGCTGCGGTCGGCGCTGAGCGCGACCTTGCCGCGGTCGAGCACCACGAAGCGGTCGGCGATATCGAAGACGTGGTGGATGTTGTGGCCGATGAACAGGATCGACCGGCCGCTCGCCCGCACCTGGCGCACGAAATGAAAAACCTTCGCGGTTTCGGTCAGCGACAGCGCCGTCGTCGGCTCGTCGAGGATGATCAGGTCGGCCTGCTTGTAGATGGCGCGGGCGATCGCCACGCCCTGGCGTTCGCCGCCCGACAGCTGGCCGACGATCGACTGCGGCGTGAACACCTTCGAGGTGAAGCCGATCTCGCGCATCAGCCGGCTCGCCTCCGCGATCTCCTTGTTGACCTTCAGCCATCCAAGCCAGCCGGTGAGCTCGCGGCCCATGAAGATGTTGCGCACGATCGTCTGCTGCACGGCGAGCGCCCGGTCCTGGAACACCGTTTCGATGCCGGCGTCGCGCGAGCGCGCAGCACTCCACCCGGTCACCGGTTTGCCGCGAATGAGGATTTCGCCGCTGGTCGGCTTGACCACGCCGGAAAGGATCTTGATCAGCGTCGATTTGCCGGCGCCGTTGTCGCCGATCAGGCCGACGACCTCGCCGCGGTCGACGCTGAGACTGACGCCGCCAAGCGCATAGACCTGGCCGTAGGACTTGCTGATTTCACGCAGTTCGATGAGGCGTTCGGCCATGGCGGTCCTCGCTTGTTTGTCGGTCGTCGCCGGCCGGGATTCAACCCGGCCGGCAGATCGGGCGATCAGCGCAACGCCTGCTTGGCGAGTTCGGAAACGATCTCATAATTCTGCGGCGTGACGAAGCCGGCACCGGTGTCGACATTCATCGGCGCCAGACCCAGCACCACCTGCTGGCAGAGGCTGAGGATTGGTAGGTAGCCTTGCATGAACGGCTGCTGGTCGGCCGTCAGCTGCACCCAGCCGCCCTTGAAGCCCTCGACGATCTGCGGGCTGGTGTCGAAGCCGAAGTTGAAGATGTCGCCCGGCTTTCTGCCCGCCGCCTGCATGTAAGTCGGCACATTGCCTAGCAGCTGCCCGCCGGGATAGCCGACCGCCTTGACGTCGGGATTGTTGAGCAGTGCTGCCGTGATCACCGGAATGGCCAGATTGGGATCGGCTGCCCACTCGGTTTGAGAATTGATTTGAACGACGTCGATGCCGGCCTCTTTCAGTGCGGCGACCGTGCCGCGTTCGCGCGCGCCGCGGCTCTCGTTCTCGAACGGGCCGATCATGATCGCCTTGTCGCCGGCCTTCAGCCCGGCCAGCTTGAACGCCTCGGCGCCGAGCGCCCGGCCCTGCTGCTCCTGCTGGGCGCCGACATAGCCGCCGCCGAACGCCGCCGTGACCGTCGGCACCGGCACGTTCTGGTACATCATCTTGATGCCGTCCTTGTGCGCCTGTTCGGCCAGCGGCATGATGGCGGCGTCGCCCGGGTGGCCCATCATGGCGATGCCTTGGGGCTTGACCGCAACAGCCTCGCGCAATTGCTGGACCATCTTCTCCACGTCCCACCCAGAGAAGATATAGTCGACCTTGGGCCCGAGATCGGCGGCCGCCTGCTTGGCGCCATTATAGACGATGGTGCCGAACGCATCGCCCTCCGCCCCGCCGGCGAAGAAACGGATATGGACATCCTTGCACCACTGGGCATCGAGCGCCTGCGCCGGCAAGGTCGAGAGTGCGGCGGCGAACGCCATCGCGGCCGCCGCGACGGTCGAGCGCAGAACTGTCCTTCTCATCGTAATGCTCATGCACGTTCCTCCCTTTGTTCCCTCGCTAGCCGAGGGGTTTTGACGATCGCTTCGGCAACGCGCCGCAATCTTTCGCTGGCCGGCACCTCCCGCCGGCCGACTTCTCACACCGGGTTCGGCAGATAGCTCGCGCCTCCCCGGCATTGTTTGAGATAATCCAGTGCCCGCACCTGGCCGGTGATCTCGAGATCGCCACGATAGACGGGGTCGTGCCAGCCCTCGATGTCGATGGCGCCCTTGTAGCCGGCCAGCCGCAGCTCGCTGATCACTCGCGTCCAGTCGCTGTCGCCGAACCCCGGTGTGCGCATCTGCACGAACGGCAGGCGGCCGAACACGCCATGTTCGCGGATCACGTCCCAGCGCACCGTCGCGTCCTTGCCGTGGACGTGGAAGATGCGCGGCGCCCATTTGCGGATCTGCGGGATCGGGTCGATCAGGTAGACCAGCTGGTGGCAGGGCTCCCACTCCAGGCCGAGATTGTCGTCCGGCAGTTCGTTGAACATCAGCTCCCAGGCGTCTGGATTGTGGGCGATGTTCCAGTCGCCGCTGGCCCAGTTGCCGTCCATGGCGCAGTTCTCGAAGGCGATGCGCACGCCCTTGTCGGCAGCCCGTTTTGCCAACTTCCCCCATACCTCGTGGAAACGCGGCAGGCTGTCTGGCAGCGGCTTGCCGCGAATGCGGCCGGTGAAGCCGCTGACCATGTTGGTGCCGAATAGATGCGCGTTGTCGATGATCGTTTCCCACGCCTGGAGCACGCCGCGATCAACTTCACCGCTCTCCAGCGGATTGCCGAACACCCCGATCGACGAGATGACGACATCGGCATCGCCGATCGCCTCGCGGATCTCGCCCGCCAGCCGTGGAATGTCCTTGCCGCCCAGCGTCTGCCAGAAGAACGGCTGGATGCTCTCGAAGCCGAGCGGCAGGATCTGCCTGACATAGGCGGCCGGGTCGTCGAGATTGGCGCGCACCATGGTGCCGATCCTGATGTCGAGCAGCGGGTTTGGCATCATGATCCTTCCTGTGCAGTGATAGCGACCCGATGCCCGGTCTCGGCGCTCTCGATCGCAGCGAAAACCATGGCCAGGCTCTTGATGTTGTCGGCACCGCGCGTCTCCGGCTCGGTGCCGGTTTCGACGGCGCGGACGAAATCCTGGATAATGCCGAGATGGCCGCCGACGCGATCGGCCGGGTCGAGCGGCGGCACGGCGATCGGTTCGGTGCGGTCGAACAGGCCTTCACGGACCGGCCGCACGACTTCCGCCTTCAGCCCATCCTCGCCGTCCCAGACAATGCTGCCGCGCTCGGCGACAATACGCCATCTACTGTCCCAACTGGTACGGAAGCCGGCCGCGCACCAGCTGCCGGCATAGGTGAACAGCTTGCCGCCGCCGAGGTCGAAGCTTGCGGTTGCCGACGACCCTTGCCGATACCAAGAATTGGCCGGCTCCCACTCCTGGCAATGGACTCCGGTCGGTTCGCCGGCCACCATGTAGCGGGCCGCGTCGAATGTGTGGATCGCCATGTCGAGCAGCAGCACATGGCGCATCTCTTCGCGAAAACCGCCGAAATGCGGCGCAACGAAGAAATCGGCGTGGATGCTGGTCGCAGCACCAATGACGCCGGAATCGAGAAAGCGCCGGATGCGCCTGACATTGGCGACATAGCGGCGGTTCTGCACGACGGCATGGATGCGCCCGGCGCTGCGGGCGGCCTCGACAATGGCACGCGCATTGCCCGGGCTGTCGGCCAGCGGCTTTTCGGTCAAGAGGTGGCAATTATGGGCAAAGGCGGAAAACGCGACCTCGCGGCGGGCGGCGGGAACCACCACGTCGAATACCGCGTCGGGCCTGGTCTGGTCGAGCACGGCGTCGAGGTCGGTTCCGATGACAGCGCCGGAAAGCTCGTATTCGCGCGCCCTCGCCCGCGCCCTTTCGGCGTCGATATCAACCAGGCCTACAATGGCGAGCCCGTCGATCTGCCTGGCCGCATCGAGCCAGGCCTTGCTCATCGCGCCGCAGCCGACCAGGACGACATTGATCATCCAGTGTTCCTCCCTCTCGGCCCCTCCAGACCGATCCTCACGGCATTCACGGCAGGGCCGTGAATGTTTTTCCGTAAACGTTTACGAGAACACACCCGATGGCGTAGAATGTCAATTGGCCGGTTGCGAAAAATCGTGGTGTCGGCTTGGCCCGGAGAGCAGCCGGTGCTAGCCAAGCAAGGGGGAGAACTGTCCTTTGGCGTCCAGCATTCACGACCTTGCGCGTCACCTGAACATTTCGATCGGCACGGTGTCGCGCGCGCTCAACGGTCGCGCCGACGTCAATGCCGACACACGCCAGCGCGTGCTCGATGCGGCCAAGAAACTGAACTATTCACCGAACCAGTCCGGCCGCAGCCTGCGGCGCGGCGCCACCCATTCGATCGCCTTCATGCTGCAGCCGCATCCGGGCGACCAGGAGTATGGCGAGCCGTTCTTCATTCCATTCCTGACCGGGCTGCAGGCCAAGCTCGCCGAAAGCGGGCTCGACCTGATCGTGGTGATGGGCGCGCCAGGCGACTATCAGCAGGAGCGCCTGCGCCGTGTCGTCGAGACCCGCCGGGCCGATGCCGTGGTGCTGGCCTGGACGCGGCGCGAAGACGAGCGCATCGACTATTTGACCCAGGCCGGTTTCCCGTTCGCGACGCTCGGCCGCAGCCGTTCCGGCGGCGATGCCTACCCCTCGCTCGACCTCGACTTCGAAAAAGCCGGAGCTGACGCCGTCGATCGTCTCGTCGCGCGCGGCCACCGGCGCATCGCCGCCATCCGCCCGTCGCTCGACCTCAATTTCGGCTATCTGTTCCTCGCCGGCTATCGCAAGGCGTTGCGGCGGCACGGCATCGAATTCGACCCCGAGTTGATCGCCGACGGCTTCATCAACGAGGCCGGCGGCTACGCGGTGACACCGAAGGTCATGCGCTCCAAGGACCCGCCGAGCGCCATCATCTTCAACAACGACGCGATGGCGCTTGGCGGCTGCAAGGCTCTGGCCGAGGCGGGAATCAAGCCCGGCCACGACATCGCGGTGATCGTCATCGTCGACACGCCGCTCTGCCGCTATTTTTCGCCGGCGCTGACCGGCTTCCGCCCGGCGCTGGAGCCGATGGGCGAGCGGCTGGCCGAAATGCTGCTGGCATCGATTCCGGCCTTCGCCGGCACCGAAGGCGCTCGCATCATCCGCGAAGTCTGGCCGCTGGAGCTTATCGCGCGCGATAGCGATTGAGCGCGGCGGTCACTGAGCAGGCTCAGATTGATCAAGCCGGCCGCGCTCGCGCTCCGGCGTTGCGACCAGCAAGGCCGCTGCGGCATTGGCGGCGGCAAGTGCCGCCTCGACAGGCTGCCCACGCGCAAGCCCCGCCGCGAAGGCGCCGACGAATTCGTCGCCGGCACCGTGGGTGCTGATGACCTTCACCGGCATCGCAGGCAAGGCGAACGCCTGGCCGTCGCGGTCGCGATAGGCGACCCCCTCCCCGCCGGCGGTGACGATGGCAGCCGGGTAGGAGCCGACGAGCATACCGGCCGCCTTCGCAGCAGCCTCGAGTGTGTCGACGACCGGAACACCGGCCAGGAATTCCGCCTCGATGGCGTTGACGATGACGATGTCGGTGAGCGCGATCAGCTCGGCGGACAGTTTCCGGGCGGGTGCGGCGTTGAGGAGGACGCGGCCGCCTTGCGCCTTCACCGCCCGCGCCGCGGCGATATTGGCGGCTTCCGGCACCTCGTTTTGCAGCAGCAGCACCGCCGTTTGCGCGATCAGCTCGGCCGCCTCCGCAATGTCCTTTTCGCTGAGAGTGAGGTTGCTGCCCGAGACGATCACCGCGCCATAGTCGCCGCTGTCGTCGAAAATCGCTACGCTCATGCCCGAGCCGGCGCCGGAAGCCTCCCGCACGGAGCGCCGGTCAACGCCCCAGCGATCGAGATTGTCGAGAAGCGTGCGGCCGAAATCGTCATCGCCGACAGCTCCGATCATTGCCGCACGCACGCCGGCCCGCGCTGCCGATACCGCCTGGTTGCCGCCCTTGCCACCGCATTTTGGATGCCAGGCATGACCGGTCACCGTTTCGCCCTTGCGTGGGCGATCGGGGGCTTCGACCATGATGTCGTAATGCAGGCTGCCGAATACGGTGACCAGCGGCGGGGAAGCCGTCATGTGCCCCTGACTTTCACGAGCCGCTGCCTTTCATGAGTTCTTGTCTTTCCGTTTCGACGTCACCGCGGACATGGTGCGGCCGAGATTGCGCTCCGCCGCCTGGTAGTCGCGTTGCGCCACCGCGACGAACAGCGCGTCGAGGATGTTGAGCTGGGCAATGCGCGCCGCGGCGTTCTCACCCATCAACGGCGAGCCTTGCGCGGTCGAGCAGAGCACGATGTCGGCGACGGCTGCCAATGGCGAGTTATCGTAGTTGGTGATGGCCAGCGTGCGTGCGCCGCTTTTGCGCGCAAGCTGTATAGCGTCGATGACGGCGCTGGTGTTGCCGGAATGCGAAAAGCCGACGGCGATGTCGTCGGCGCCGAGCAACGAGGCCGACATCAGCATCATGTGCGAATCGTCGTAGACAGAGGTGCGGATGCCGATCCGAAGGAATTTGTGCGAGACGTCGCGTGCGATCTGCGCCGAACCGCCGACGCCGTAGAAATCGCGGTTCCTGGCGCGGTAAAGCAGATCGGCGGCGCGGTCGAAATCGTCCATGTCGAGGATGGCGAGCGTCTCCTCCAGCGCCTGGATGGAGGTGCGGAACACCTTCTGCACGATTTCGGCCGAGCTGTCGTCCACCGACAGCTCCTGATGCATCTCGGCGGTCGGCAGGCGGCTGTATTCATAGACCGCCGTGCGGAAATCGCGATAGCCGGAAAAACCCAGCTTCTTCGCGATTTTGACCACCATCGCCTCTGAGACGCCGGCCTCCTCTGCGATCTGCTTGAGCGGGATAGTCTCGTCGAAGCCGCGCCTGCCGAAGACGGTTTCCACCACCTTCGCCTCGAGCGGCGTCAGATGCGGCATCATCATGCGGATGCGCGGCCCTACTGCTTTCAGATCCAGCCCGGTCAATGTCATCCACGTCCCCTCGTCACGCGATCGATAAGCATCGCGGCGAGGATTATAAGGCCAGTTGCCAGGAGCTGATAGAAGGACTGCACGTTCATCAGCGTCAGGCCATTGCGCATGCTGCCAAGGATGACGGCACCCAGGATTGTGCCGACGACGCTGCCCTTGCCGCCCATCAGCGAGGCACCGCCGATCGCCGCCGCTGCTATGGCGTCGAGCTCCCAGAGATTGCCGAGAATGGGTTCGGCCGCACCCAACCGGCCGATCAGGATCTGTGCGGCAAGCGCCGCCAGCAGGCCCGAGATCATATACGCGGCGATCTTGGTGCGGGCGATCGGCACGCCGGCTATATAGGCCGCTTCCTCATTGCCGCCGACGGCGAGCAGATATTCGCCGAACGGCGTCTTCTTGAGGATGATCCAGGCAATCAGCGCGACCACGGCCACGATAATGACCGCCAACGGCAATCCGAACAGCGAGCCATTGAAGATGGCACGGAAGCCGGCAGGCAGGCCGAGCACCGGATTGCCGCCGGTATAGATCAGCGCCAGCGCCCGGTAGGTGCTGAGCGTTCCCAGCGTGACGATGAAGGGCTGCAGCCCGACATAGGCGACCAGCACGCCGTTGAGCAGGCCGCAGGCAAGGCCGATGGCGAAGCCGGCGGCGATGGCCAGCGGAAACGGCACGCCGGCAACCAGCATCGAGGCCGAGATGACTGCCGAAAGAGCTGCCGTCGGCCCGACGGACAGATCGATGCCGCCCGAGATGATGACCAGCGTCATGCCCAACGCCAGGCAGGCATTGATGCTCGACTGCTGCAGGATGTTGATCAAATTGCGCTCGGCAAAGAAGCCGGGGACCAGCGCCCCGAAGACAGCGAGGATCACCACCAGGCCGATCAGCGTGCCAGCGTCGCGCACCGAAAACCGGTGCAGGAAATCTGCGCTTGGGCGCGCTGCTGTGTGTTGGGTTATATCGGTCATCCGCTGGTCCTGTCCGTTATGCACCGGCCCGACGGCCTTGCGCCTTGCCGGCCTCAATCTCCGTTTGGGGTATGGCGTGCGCGGCGATCGCCTGTTCGCTGAGACTTGCGCGGCCCAGTTCGGCGGCGACCGTGCCGTCGCGCATGACCAGCACCCGGTCGGCGAGCCGGATCACCTCGGGCAACTCGGACGAAACGACGATTGCCGAATGGCCTTCGGCGGCGAGCTCCTCGATCAGGTGGTAGATCTCCGCCTTGGCGCCGACATCGATGCCGCGCGTCGGCTCGTCGAACAGAAGGATCCGCGTTCCCGCCGCCAGCCAGCGGCCGATGATCGCCTTCTGCTGGTTGCCGCCGCTGAATAGGCGGATCGGCCGGTCGAGCAGGAACGGTCTGAGATTGACGCGTTTCATCTTCTCGGCTGCCACGCGCTTCAGCCGGCGGTGGTCGATGACGCCGCGCGGCGCGAACACGCCCATCGACGCCAGCGCCATGTTGCTGGAGATCGACCGCAACGGCACGATGCCTTCGCGCTTGCGCTCCTCCGGCACAAGGCCGATGCCGGCGGCGATGCCGCCGCGCGGACTGGAAAGTTTTATCGCCTTGCCGTCGATCTCCATTGTGCCTGATGACGCCCGGTCGGCGCCGGCCAGCAATCGCAGCAGCTCGGTGCGGCCCGAGCCGACCAGGCCGGCAATGCCCAGCACCTCGCCGCGATGCAGGTCGAACGAAACGTCATGGACCTTGGTCGCCGAGGCCAGGCCACGCACGCTCAGCCTGATCTCGCTGGAAGCATGCGAGCGGTGCTGTTCCTGCGCAAGTTCGCGGCCGACCATCATCGAAACGACGGCCTTTTCCGACACCTGCGCGAGATCAACGGTTTCGACCACGACACCGTCGCGCATGATGGTGGCGCGCTGGCAGATGCCGAACACCTCATCCAGCTTGTGCGAGACATAGACGACCGTGACACCGTCGCGCGCCAGGCCCGCAATCACTTCGGCCAGCCGTTCGAACTCGCTCGGCGTGAGGCTCGATGTCGGCTCGTCCATCGCCACGATCCTGGCGCGGTCGAGCAGCGCCCGGGCAATCTCGACGATTTGCCGCTGCGCCACCTTCAGCGAGCCAAGCGGGGCTGCCGGATCGATGGTCGGGTCGATGGCGGCCAGGGCTTCCGCAGCGCGGCGCTCCTGCTCGCGCCGTGCGACGAAGACGCCGCCGCGCGTCAGCGGATGGCCCAGGAACATGTTCTGGGCAACGCTGAGACGTGGCACCTGCTGTAATTCCTGATGGATCATCGCGACGCCCGCGGCCCGCGCCTGGACCGGGTTGTTCAGCGTCACCGGCCTGCCGTCGATGAAAACGCTTCCCGCTGTCGGCCGGTAGACGCCCGACAGGATGCGCAGCAGCGTCGACTTGCCGGCGCCGTTCTCGCCAAGCAGGCCATGGATTTCGCCGGCGCCGACCGAAAAGGACACGTCGCTCAGCGCCCGCACGGCCGGAAACAGCTTGGAAATGCCCTCGAATTGCAGCCGCGCTGACATTGCTTCGGTTCTCCAAGCAAGGGTGCCGACCCAAGGCCGGCACCCGCCGCCCTGCTCTATTGGCCTGCTGCCGCGTCCTCGAGCAGCGCTTTGCGCACGGCGTCGCCGCCGCCCGAGTAACGGTCGGCATTGTCCTTGGTGATCAGCGCCTGCGGGGTGGCAACAACACGCGGCAGCTTCTGCCCAGCCACCAGTCGCAGCGCCGATTCCAGCGCCACCTCGCCGGTCAGCACCGGGAAGCTGTCGACGGTACCGGTCAGCTCGCCGGCCCGGATCGAGGCATAAGCGTCGGAAATCCCGTCGGTGCCGAAGACGGCCACCTTGTCCTGCAGACCGGCCGCCTTGACCGCTTCGACGATGCCCAGCGCCATGCCGTCATTATTGGCATAGAAGCCGATCAGGTCGGGGTGCTGCTGCAGGATATTGGTGGCCGCGTCGTAGGAGGTCTGGCGATCCCAGTTGCCCGGCACGCTGGCGACGACCTCGAACTTGCCGCCTTCAGTGATCGTGCTCTTGAAGCCGTCGGTGCGCTGGACGGCGGCGTAGACGCCGGCCTGGCCTTCGACGATGGCAACCTTGCCGCCATCCGGCCGGTTCTTGATGAACCATTTGGCGACACGCACACCATTGTCGCGCTGGACATTGCCGACATAGTACTCGGCCTGCGGGATGACCGCGTCATTGACGTTGACCACCGGCACGTTGGCGGCCCTGGCCTGTTCCATGATCGGCTGCAAATTGGAGTCGGTCTGCGGTGAAACGAGCAGCACGTTGTAGCCTTGCGTGACCAGGCCTTCGGCGATGGTGAGCTGGCCGAGCTGGTCGCCCTCGCTCTGCGCCGCCTGGTAGACGACGGGCACGCCGATGCGGTCGCCGAACGACTTGTAGCCCTCACCCAGCGAGCGCCAGTATTCGTTGGTCAGCGTCTTGGAGACCGCACCCGCCTTGGTGCCCTCGGGCAGCTTGGGGAAAGCCCCGAACTTGGCCTCGAGCTGCGACCAGTCGATGCGATCCTTCTCGGTGTCGGAATTGAGCGGCGCGAGATCCGCGGAAAACACCGAGCCGATGGACAGCGTCATCAGGGCAGCGGTAGCGGTGACGAGCAGAAATTTCATGGTCTTTCCTCCCTTGTTGAAAAACGGTGATGGCGCCGGCCTCAGCTGTCCGGCCCGAGCATGGCTTCCTGGATGATGGCCTGCGACGCGACCGCGTCCTGACGATCGACGGCGGCTGACAGGCGGTTGTCCTTTTCCAGCCGCTCGACGACGCGCAGCATGCGCTTGACGGTGGCGATGTTGACTTCGCATTCGTGGACGGGATCGAGCCCGGTCATGTCGGGGAACGTGTCGAAGTAGATGGCCCCGGCATAGCCGTCGCGGCGGATCTGCCTGAGCAGCTCGATCGTCTGCAGCGTGTGCACGGCACCGACCATCAGGCCGTCGTCGCGCTTGGCGTAGCCGTCGTTGAGGTGCACGCCGAGCAGCTTGCTGTGCCGTGCTATGAGGGCGGCAGCGAAAGCCGGCTGCTCGTCGGCATAGAGCACGTGAGCGAAATCGAGCGTCACGCCGAGATTGGGCAGGCCGATCTCGCGGATCGCCAGCAATGTCGTCGCCGCATCGGGCATCAGGCTATAGGAGCGCGGCTCGTTGGGTTTGTATTCAAGGCTAATCTGGCAGCCCGGATCATGCGCCGCTACTTCACGAATGCCATCGATTTCGTGTTGCCAAAGTGTTGCGTAGTCAGCCTGGAAGGCGTAGTCGAAGCCATCCTGCCCGAGCCACAATGTCATCAGGCTGGCGCCGGCCTCGCGCGCGGCGTCGATGCCGGCCTTGGTCAGGTCGATGGCCTCGCGGCGAACGGAAGGATCCGGATTGGTGAAGGCGCCGAGCTTGAAGGCCGGATTAGAGTAGTAGCGCATGGCGAAGCCATTGATGGAAAGCCCGAGATCGCCGAGTTTGCGCGCCATTTCCGCAGGTTTTTCATCGACATGATCGGGGAAGTTGAGGTCGAGATCGGTCAATTCCGCAACCTTCGCCGCACGCGCCGCCATTTGCAGCATGGACGGTTTACCAACAAGATCAGGCCACTCGGCCTGTGGCCGCGAGGCAAAGGAATTGAGGCGGGTGGCGAAACGACAGACTGTCATCGGTGATCTTTCATTGTCATAACTTCACACAAGAATGGTTATTTGTAAAGTTATTAATTGCTCTTTCGATAGCAACGATTCGCCATGCACAGGCCAGTTGCGACCACACGAGGCCAGGCAAGCGCAGCACTGTCACGCAAGTATCATGTTCGCGTCCTAGATCGCTTCTCCGAAGGCTTTCGCGGCATTCTCGATGCGACGCGGCGCTTTTCAGATCCCGGCAGCTTTGTCTCAAAGAGGATATCCATGAAAAACCTGCACCGAACCGCGCCCCTCGCTGTCGCGCTCGCGATGTTCACCGCCTTGAGTCCGGCCTTGGCGGAAAACGCCGCGACCGTCGGCGGCGCCAACTTCGTCAACAAGGGCCTGGTCGGCGTCGGCCGCATCCCGGCCAGCCAGAAAGACAGGTTCGGCGAGACATTTGGCTCCGGCTCGGGCATGGCGATTGACGCTGCCGGCTGGACGCATGGCGCCGATGGCTACAAGGGCTCGCTATGGCTGCTGCCGGACCGCGGCTACAATGTCGTCGGCACCACCGATTACCGTCCGCGCCTCAACACGATCGCCCTCGAGTTCGCCCCGATCGCGCCGGGTGCAGTGCCAGCCGCCGGCCAGGAACAGTCGGGCCTCAAGGCAACGCTAGCCGACACCATGCTTTTGACCGACGACAAGGGCATCGATGCAACCGGCCTAGATCCGCTCAACGGCGTGCGCGCAGCGACCGACGACATGCCGATCCTGCCCGAAGCCAACGGCAAGCTCGCGCTCGATAACGAGGCGATCGTGCGGCTGCCCGACGGCACCATGTTCATCTCGGACGAATATGGTCCGAACATCTACCACTTCTCCGCCGATGGGCGTCTGATGTCGGCAACGCAGCCACCGGCGGCGCTTGTCCCGATGCGTCATGGAACGCCGAACTTCGCGTCCAACAATCCGGGACCTGGCGCGGCAGACCCAGATCCGAAGGATCCCGAAACCGGCCGCCAGAACAACCAGGGCCTCGAAGGCATGGCACTGACGCCCGACGGCAAGTTCCTGATCGCGGTGCTGCAATCGGCCCCCAGGCAGGATGGCGGCGATTCCGCTTCGACGCGCCAGAACACGCGCGCGCTGGTCTACGATGCCTCGGATCCGGCCCAACTCAAGCTTGCGCATGAATATGTTGTGCCGCTGCCGGTGTTCACCGATGCCAAGGGCAAGACCAAGATTGCCGCGCAGAGCGAAATCGTGGCTCTGTCGGACAAGACCTTCCTGATGCTGGCGCGCGACAGCGGCAACGGCCAGGGGGTGAAGGGCGACACCTCGCTCTATCGCGAGATCAGCGTCGTCGATGTGTCGGTGGCAACCGACATCGCCGGCACCGAGTTCGACAAGGACAAGCCGGTTGCGCCCAAAGGTGAGCTCGATCCCTCGGTGACGCCGGCCAAGCTGACGCCGTTCATCGACATCAACGACAAGACCGAGCTCGGCCGCTTCGGGCTGCACAATGGCGCGCCCAATGACCGCAACAACCTTTCGGAGAAGTGGGAGGCGATGTCGGTGGTGAGCGTCCTCGATCCAACACGGCCCGACGACTATTTCCTGTTCGTCGCCAACGACAATGACTTTCTCACCCAGGACGGCTTCCAGGTCGGCGCGGCCTACAAGGCCGAAGATGGCGCCGATGTCGACACGATGTTCCTGGTCTATCAGGTCACGCTTCCAGGCCTCGCCGGGAAGTAGCGACACCCCCAGGCAGGGGGCCGCGCCTAACGCGTCCGCCTGCCTGGCACGATCGAACGGTCGGGCCCTTCAGTTGCGGCTCGCCGGCACAAGGATTGTGTTCTAGTGGGTTTGCAAAACCTAAGACTGACGATCCGTCGAAGGCACTTACCTCAACATCTCCGCGTCCTTTGGCACGCCCGCATCGATCGGCTCGGCCGTCCTGTCCGACACGGCGGCGATCTTCCCGGCGGCCGACAGGTTCGGGCGCACGAAGACCGGCGCGACGCCGTCGACGCGGCTGTAGAGGTCGATAATGTCCTGATTCATGAAGCGCACACAGCCGGAGGAAGCGTTCTTCCCGATGGAATCCCACTCCGGCGTGCCGTGCAGCCGGTACATCGTGTCCTTGCCGTCGCGGAAGAGATATAGCGCGCGTGCGCCCAGCGGGCTGTGCGGGCCGGGCGGCATGCCGTCCTTGTATTTCGCCAGTTCCGGCCGGCGCTGGATCATCTCTGGCGGCGGCGTCCAGACCGGCCACTTCTTCCTCGCCTGAACCACAGCGCTGCCGGTCCATCCGAAACCGGCCTTGCCGAGGCTGACGCCATAGCGAATTGCCTTGCCGCCGTCGCGCACCAGATAGAGGAAGTGCTCGGAGGTATCGACGACGATCGTGCCGGGTTTTTCTCCGGTCGGATCGGACACGATTTGGCGCACGAATTTCGGATCGACCTTGGCTACCGGGATTGCCGGCAGTTGATAGCCCTCGTCGACGCGCGCCGCATACATACTTGCGGCATCGCCGAAAGCCGGATCGCTTGGCGCCGCGGTCACTGGCGGCGCCGCTACGTCCGTCGTGGTGCACGCCGAAAGAGCCACGGAGGCCGCGCCCAAAGCGGATGCACCAAGAAACGCACGCCGGTTCAGGCGCTCAAAAAACAGCGGAATATCGGACATGAACCCCCGGCTTGCCCATGAGATCCAGGAAAGATGCGGCCCCACGCGTGCAGGATCAATATACGATTCCGGAAGCTTTGAGAACATGATTGGATCAAGGCACGCCAGGCGGAATTCGCAACGCTGCGTCGACCTGTCTCGTTAAATCGGCAATCATTGCGGACCGGACTCAAGATAAGCCTTCGCCGAGTTGCCTGCCATGGACGACAAGATGCCCGCACGCCGGCGGACCAGCGACCTCACCAGTGGACCTATCCCGCGTACATTGCTGCTGTTCGCCCTGCCGGTGCTCGGCTCCAATGTTCTGCAGTCGCTCAACGGCTCAATCAATGCCGTCTGGGTCGGTCGTTTCCTCGGCGAAGCGGCGCTGACCGCCACGTCCAATGCCAACCTCGTGCTGTTTCTCATCCTCGGCACCGTCTTCGGCATCGGCATGGCGGCGACCATCCTGGTCGCGCAATCGGTCGGCGCCCGCGATCTGCCCGAAGCCCGCCGCATCGTCGGCACCAGCGCCACCTTCTTCTTCCTTGTCTCGGTGGTGTTCGCGGTCTGCGGCTGGATCTGGGTCGATACAATCCTCAATGCGCTCGGCACGCCGGCCGATGCGTTGCCGCTGGCGCGCTCCTATCTGCGTATCATTTTTCTCGCCGTACCGATGATGAACCTGCTGTCCTTCGTCATGACGGTGCTGCGCGGCGCCGGCGATTCGCGCACGCCTTTCCTATTCATGGCGCTGGCCGTCGTGCTCGACGTCATTTTGAACCCGTTGCTTATTCTCGGCATCGGCCCGTTCCCCGAACTCGGCATCGCCGGCTCGGCCACCTCGACGCTGATCGGCCAGACGGTAAGCGTGCTTGCCATCCTGATCGTGCTTTATGCGCGCAAGCACCCGCTGCGGCTGGCCGGCGCCAATCTTGCTCTGCTGCGGCCGGACCCGGCGCTGCTGCGCATTGTCGTCTTCAAGGGCGTGCCGATGGGCCTGCAGATGATCGTCGTCTCGTCCGCGGCGCTGACTGTGATGGGCATGGTCAATGCCTACGGCTCGCAGGTCGCGGCTGCCTACGGCATAGCCGCCCAGCTCTGGACCTATATCCAGATGCCGGCGCTCGCCATCGGCGCCGCGGTCTCGTCCATGGCGGCGCAAAATGTCGGCGCCGGGCGCTGGGACCGGATCGGCCGCATCGCCGCGTCCGGCGTCGGCTTCAACCTTGTGCTTACCGGCGTGCTTGTCGCGCTGCTGTTCGTATTCGATCGCGCGGTGCTCAGCCTCTTCCTCAGCAGCGACAGTGCAGCGATCGACATCGCCACTCACATCAACAAGGTCGCATCCTGGTCCTTCATCCTGTTCGGCATCACCATCGTGCTCTTCGCCACTGTGCGTGCCACGGGCGCGGTGATGCCGCCGCTGATCATCCTGGTGATCTCGGTACTTCTGGTGCGCACCAGCTTCGCCTATTTCTTTCGAAGTGCGATCGGTGAGGAAGCGTTGTGGTGGAGCTTTCCGGCCGGCTCGATAACCTCGCTCGTGCTGGCCACGGCCTATTATCGCTTCGGCGGTTGGCGCAGCGTGCACATGATCGAGAGCCGGCCGGCTGCCGGCGAACCGCCGGATACCGGCCTCGGCGTGCCGCGCCAGCGCGCGCATCTTTCGCCCGAGACGCCGAACGGCTGAAAGGCCGGCTCAGCGCGCGTATTTCGCGCCAAACCCGAGCGCCACCAGGGAAAAGACGACAATCATGCCGGCAAAGGCCAGGCTCGCCACGGTCGCGCTTGCCACGGTCGACAGGATGCCGATGCCGATGACCGGCAGCGCGTTGCCGCAAAAACAGCAGATGAAGAAGGCCGAGACCACTTCGGCGCGCCGGTCCGCCGGCGCGATCTCGTTCACCACTTGCAAGCCGCCGCGATAGCCGAGCGCTGCCGACACGCCACACAGAGCACTTGCGGCGACCATGATGGCCATCGAGGCGAAGACCTGCGCCGCAACGATCAGTGCGACGCTGGGGATCATCAGCGCAAGTGCCGCAAACATCGCGGCCCGGCTCGAAAGACGCGTCGTCGCCACGATGGTGCCGGCCGCCACGATCGACAATTCAAAGAACAGAGCGCCGGCTACCGCATGGTTGGCTACCTGCAGTTGCTGCGCCAGGATGCTCGGCGCGAGTGCCGCATAAAAGCCGACGAGCGCCATCGCGCCAAAGCCGGTCACCGCCGGCGCAACGAAATTTGCGCGGATGTCATCAGGCACGGAAAGCCGCGGCCGCATCGAGACGTCAGCCAGTTTTCCCGGCCGCGAAACGGTTTCCTGCGTACGCCAGATCAGCAGGGTTACGATCGCTAGCATCGCCAGGTGGACGACGAATATCAGCCTGAGCGGCCAAGGTGCGTATTCTGCGAGCAACCCGGCCCCCAGCGCACCAATGCCGAGGCCGAGAAAATTGGTGCTGGTGGCAATCGTCGCCGCCTGTGACTTGTCGTTGGCCGAGAGCAATTCGGCGAGCCAGGCCGTCCCAGTCCCGGCGCCGACGCCAATTCCCAATCCGCTCAAAATCCGGGCGATGTCGAGCCACGCGACATTTTCTGCGAACAGGAAAAACACCGCGCTGACGACGGCCACCGCCATCCCGGCCAATGCCATCGGACGGCGCCCGATAACATCGGACACACGGCCCAACATCAGCAGCGCTGCCAGATTGCCGATGACATAGACGGCGTAGACCAGCGTCAAAGTGATCTGCGAGAAGCCGAAGACCTGCTTGTAGATGATGTAAAGCGGCGTCAGCGCCGTGCTGCCGGCGAAAAGAGCCGCGATCATGGCAGCCACGGCAGCCGCTGCGGCGCTGCCGCCGAGTTCGTGATCGCGCGTCATGACTTGAGCGTGAGCTGTCATTTTTCGACCTTTTGCTGTTCGGGATCTGACACCAAACGCCTTTTTCGCGTCAGCCGTTCCCCCTTCCCGACTTGCTCCTGACAAGTTTGGCAGCTTTGCCGATGGCGCTGAGCGAGATCCTCTTTTAACCTCAGCGGATTGTCAGGGGAGATTCATGGGCAAAGGACGGGTCGAGGCATTCACCGATGGCGTGGTCGCCATCATCATCACCATCATGGTGCTGGAATTGAAGGTGCCGCATGGCGAGGATTTTTCCGCGCTGGCACCACTCTGGCCGATATTCCTCAGCTATGTGCTGTCCTTTATCAATGTCGGCATCTACTGGAACAATTTGCACAACATGTTCCATACCGTGCAGCGGGTTGACGGCCGCGTGCTGTGGGCGAACCTCAACCTGCTGTTCTGGCTATCGCTGATGCCGGCGACGACAGCCTTCATGGGTGAGAACCATTTCGCGCCCGTGCCGGTCGCCGTCTATGGCGTCGACCTGGCGCTCTGCGCCATCGGCTTCAACATCCTCACCATGGCCCTGCATCGACTGCACAGCAGCGAAACCCTTTTCGCCAGGGCATTGGGCAATGACCTCAAGGGAAAGATCTCGCTGGCCCTCTATATCGCCGCCGTCGCACTGACCTTCGTCAATCACTGGATCGGTGTCTCGATCTATGTCCTGGTAGCGCTGATCTGGTTAGTGCCGGACAGGCGCTTCGAGCGGCTAATCGAGAAATAGACAGACCATGATCCCGAACCGAAGGACCGCGTCAGCGAAAAGTGGATGCCGGTTTTCGGAAAAGATCATGGTCCAACGAGAAGATAGAGCCCATCCCGAATTTTATCGGGATGGAACAGGCTCTAGCCTCGCATTTCCTTCAGCTTTTCCGCTACCGAGGCGGCAAGGTCGGCGTAGCGCTCCTCCAGCCGCTCGGCCGCCTTGATCACTGAAAAATCATGGCCGAACTTTTCCAGCGCCATACGCAGCTTTTCGACGAACTCCGCCTGTTTTTCGAGCGCCGAAAAAAGCGTTTTCACTTGCGCTTCGCTGATGTCGGGATTGGCAAGCATTTGCGGCACTTCGCGGCTCATCTGGTCGCCGGTTGCGGTCTGTTCTTTCAGGATCTCGATCCAGTCGGTCAATCGTCAGTCTCCTTTTTCGATATCAGCATGCGCAGCGCCCGCCGACGCGGTCAACCCGAAGATACCGGCATCGGCTTGCGCGAGCCTCGTTCCGCGCTAAGTTCGCCGCGGCCAGAACAGGAGAAAATCATGACCACCAACGCCGAGATCCAGACCGCCCTGCCCGCACTTGCCTCCGGTAATGTCGCCGTCATCACCGGCGCGGCCAGCGGCATCGGCCTTGCCGCGGCCAAACGACTAGCGGCGATGGGCATGAAGATCGTGCTGGCCGACATCGGCGGCGCACGCCTCGATGAGGCCCGACACGCCGTCGCCGCCATCGCCGGCGAGAGCGCCGTGCTTGCCGTTGCAACTGACGTCTCGAAAGCCGACGAGCTCGACCGACTGGCCGAACGGACATTCGGCGCCTTCGGCGACGTCTCGCTGCTGATGAACAATGCCGGCGTCGGCAACAACCCCGGCAAGCCCTGGGAGAACCGCGAGGCCTGGAAGCAGTTGCTGGACATCAATTTCTGGGGTGTCATCCATGGCGTCGAGGCCTTTGCGCAGCGCATGCTGGCGGCGGGAAAGCCGGGTCTGATCGTCAACACCGGCTCCAAGCAAGGCATCACCACGCCGCCCGGCAACCTCGCCTACAACGTCTCCAAGGCTGGCGTGAAGACCTATACCGAGGGCCTTGCACACGCGCTGCGCAACGAGCCCGGCGCCAATGTCGCGGCGCATTTGCTCATTCCCGGGTTTACCTTTACCGGCCTGACCGAAGGTGCGACCGAAAAGCCGGCCGGCGCCTGGACCGGCGAGCAGGTCATCGACTTCATGCTGGCCTCGGTGCTGCGTGGCGATTTCTACATCCTGTGTCCCGATAACGAGGCGACCCGGTCCATGGACGAAAAGCGCATGGCTTGGGCGATTGGCGACATCATCGAGAACCGCCCTGCCCTGTCGCGCTGGCACCCGGACTACAAGGAAGCCTTTGCAGCATTCATGAAATGATCCGGCGAACGTCGCGCAGGAACCCGGACAACAGGCTCCCTCACGCCGAAGCGTGCTTCTTCGCGTTGCGCTTCTTGGCCACGGCTTTGGGTGCGGCCATGTCGGCAACCTGTTCGTCGTGCCGCTTCGCCGCGCGTTCACATTTGGCCCGGATTTCCTCGACTTCGGATTCGGTCAGGTGCTCGATGCCGATAAAGGTATTCTTGGCTTTGCTGACGCGGATCAACTCGTCGAGCTTGGCCTGGATCGCTGCACTGTCGCGGTTCTGGGTGTTCTGGATGAGAAACACCATCAGGAAGGTGACGATCGTGGTGCCGGTATTGATGACGAGCTGCCACGTGTCGGAAAAGCCGAAGACCGGACCGCTTGCCGCCCAGACCACAATGATCAGGAAACAGACGGCAAACGTCGGCGGCAGACCGGCAAGATGGGCGATATGGTTGGCGATCCTGGTGAACAGCTTTTCGATCATGGCAGGGAGAAACAATCGGCAACTGCTTCGAGTTCCCTGCGAGGAGGAATTCACGGTCAAACAGCGCACGCGCCGCGCTCGCAACGATCAGGCGGCGTCGTTTTCCCAGCGGTCGAGGAAAGCCTCGATAGGCAAGGCCTGCATGTCGGGGACTGCCCTGGCCAGTTTCTCGACCGGCCAGTCCCACCAGGCAAGACGTTCGATCCGTGCCGCAGTTTCCGCGCTGAAGCGCTGGTACAATGGCTTGGCCGGAACGCCGGCGACGATTGCATAGGCCGGCACGTCGCGCGTCACCACCGCGTTGGCACCGACGATCGCGCCATTGCCGATCACTATGCCAGGCATGATCACCGCGCCATGGCCGATCCAGACATCATGGCCAATGCTGACGGCTTTCGCCCGCCGCCGGTCGCGGAACGCCTGATCGACACCCAGCCAGCGGAAGTACTCGTTGGGCCGGTAGCTGATCTTGTGTTGCGTCAGCCGCTCGACCGGATGCTCCAGCGCATTGATGCGGCTGTTGGCGGCGATCGAGCAGAACTTGCCGATCGTCGTGTAGATCGCCTCGGCGTGGCGCTCGAAGTAGGAGAAGTCGCCGACCACCACCTCGCGCAGGATGACCCGCTCGCCGATCGACGCATAGCGTCCAAGCTTGCAAGCCTTCAGCTCCGCCGTCGGATGGATGCGCGGCTCGGGATCTTTCAGGACAAGGTGTTCGGGACGGTCCATGCGCGCGCTTTACGCCGGCACGCATAGTCTCGCAAGCCGAGTGCAGCGCCGCGCATCCGTTTGGATGCGCCAAGGACCCTGTAGCACCTTCAGTCTCTATTTCGGCTTGCCGCTGGTCCACACCACGTTCTGGCCGTAGAGCGGCACGGTGGTGACCGACATTTTTGCCGAGCCATCCTGCACTTGGCGCGAATGCGAGAGGTAGATCAGCGTCTCGTTGGCCTTGTCGTAGATCCGGTTCACCACCTGCTTTTTCCAGATCAGGCTGATGCCTTGCTTGAACACCTCCTCGCCGGCCTCGCTCATGTCGATATCGCCAATGGTGATCGGCCCGGTCTGGCGGCAGGAGATCGAAGAATCGGACGGGTCCTCGAACCAGTTGCCTTTCTGCAGGCGGTCGATCATGCCACGGTCGAAATAGGAGACGTGGCAGGTCACGCCCTCGACCTTCGGATCCTTGATCGCCTCGACGATGATGTCGTTGCCGAGCCAATCGACGCCGACCTTGCCGACTTCCTCGGCGACGGCCGCGCCGGCACCAATGACCAGGCATGCGGCCAACGCGCCGCCAATCAATTTTCGCAAAGAGGCCTCCTGCGGTTCGAATTTTGCCGACCTCAGGTGGGACGAACGGCAGCGCTTTGCAAGCAGATCGCCTTCCCACTGGATTGCCGGTTGCGGCAACGCGACATCTTTGCGTCGGCGCGACCGAACCGCTAAGAGTGTTCGCCAAGCCAGGGCCTTCACGGCGCCAATATGGCGGCCGATGGAAATCACGACGGACTTTCACTGATGATGCGTTCAATTCTGGTCGGCATTCTGCTCTTGATGGCCGCAGGCATCGGCTGGCTCACCTTCGACTGGTACCGCGGACATTATGGCGGCGAGCCGTTCGGAGCGCCGTTTACGCTGGTCGACCAGAAGGGCGCGCCGGTCACCGAAGCCGCCTTTCGCGGCCACCCCAGCGTCGTTTTCTTCGGCTTCACGCATTGTCCGGAAGTCTGCCCGACCACGCTTTTCGAGTTGGCCGGCTGGCTGAAGACGATGGGCGACGACGGCAAGAATCTGCGCGCCTATTTCGTTACGGTCGACCCGGAGCGCGACACGCCCGAAATCATGAACACCTATGTCAGCAATTTCTCCGATCGCATCCTCGGCATCACCGGCGATCCCGACAAGGTCCACGCCATGGCCAAGTCCTTCGGTATCTACTGGAAGAAAGTCGACACGAACGACGGCGACTACACGATGGACCACACCGCTTCGGTGCTGCTGCTCAATGCCAAGGGCGATTTCGCCGGCACCATTGCCTATGGCGAAAGCCCGGACGCCGCCATCGCCAAGCTCAAACGGCTGGCGGCGGAAGGTTGACATATCCGGTAATGACGCAGACGCGTTTGTATTTCACCGCGGGCAAGATCGAGGCTGATCGCATCTTCGCGGCGCTCGGTGCGGCGTTCGACGATGAGGGCCTGCCGGTTGCGGTGCTCGAGGTCGACGAGGACCGCGACATCCACGAAGTATCGCTCTATGCGGACGACAACGTCGATGCGGTCGAGGCGCGGCTTAGGGACATCCTTGCCGGACTGTCGCTGTCGAAATCGATAGAGCGCGAAGCGCTGCCCGACATCGACTGGGTGGCGCGCTCGCTGGAGGGGTTGAAGCCGGTGCGGGCCGGGCGCTTCTTCGTCCATGGCGCGCATGACCGCAGGAAGCGCCACAGCGGTGAGCTCGCCATCGAGATCGAGGCCGGCCTTGCCTTCGGCACCGGCCATCACGGCACCACCGCCGGCTGCCTCGAAATGCTGGAGCAGGTCATAGAGCGCGAGCATCCGCGCAACGCGCTCGACCTTGGCACCGGCAGCGCGGTGCTCGCCATCGCGGTGGCCAAGCTCGCTCATATTCCAGTGCTGGCGACCGACATCGACCCGGTCGCCGTCAAGGTGGCCGCCGCCAATGCGCGGCTGAACCATGTCAAGGCGCTCATTGAAACGGTGGCTGCACCCGGTTTTCATCATCCGATCTTTGCCGCGCGTGCGCCCTTCGACCTGATAATTGCCAATATATTGGCGCGGCCGCTGATGCGGCTGGCGCCGCAAATGGCCGGGCATATCGCGCGCGGTGGCTCGATCGTTTTGTCAGGCATTCTCGAGCGCCAGCGCGACGCGGTGATCGCGGCCTATGTCGGCCAGAAATTCCGGCACGTCCGCACCTTGCACCGCGAAGGCTGGGTGACGATCCATCTCAAGCGCTGAGGCGCCGCGCCTTCAACGCATCCGCTCGGACCTAGCGAGAGTTCGCCGCTTTCTTCAGCTCTTCGCGATCGTAGCCGTGAGCTTTCAGCGTTTCGTCATCAAAGCCAAGCAAAACGCCGCTCACATACCGGCTCGCTTCGCGCTGGCGAGCTTCGATCAGCGCGTTCACAGCGCTTCTGAAAAATCCGCGTCTGGCTGAAATCGTGGACATGATGGTCTCCTTTGCAGGCAATAAGACACGTTCCTCCACGTTAAGAAGGTAAGCCTTGCTGACGCTTTTTGAAATCGCCGATTCTGCATGGCCTCCATGCGCAAAAAGAGGCTGTCGCGACCAGGCATGATCGTTCCGAAAATCGATTCCGATTTTCGAGGCCATGCGCTACGGTCGCGCCAGCATTCGAGGAGAGCCCACATGTTCCAGACCTTCGATTCCGCCGGCGATCCGGCCGTTGGCAAGCCGCGCGTGGCAATGCTACGCCAATGGTTGGCGGCGAATGGGCTGGACGGCTTCATCGTGCCCCGCGCCGACGAGCACCAGGGCGAATATGTCGCCGACCGCTCGGCACGGCTGAAATGGCTGACCGGCTTCAGCGGCTCGGCCGGCGTCGCCATTGTGCTTGGCAAGCGCGCCGCCATGTTTGTCGACGGGCGCTACACGCTGCAGGTGCGCCAGGAGGTCGATCTCGACATCTTTTCGATCGAGAGCCTTGTCGACAACCCGCCGGCCAACTGGATCAAGGACAATCTCGGCAAGGGCGTGCGGTTGGGCTTCGATCCATGGCTGCATACGATCAGCGACGTCAAGGCGCTGAGGGCCTCGGCCGTGAAGTCCGGCGCGATACTGGTGCCGCTCGAACAAAATCCGATCGACGCCATTTGGCAGGACCAGCCCGGGCCGCCACTGGCGCCGGTCGAGATCCACCCGATCGGCTTTGCCGGCGAACTGGCCAAGGACAAGTTGGTCCGGCTGGCGGCAGCCATCGAGAAGGAGGGCGCCACCCATGCCGTATTGACCGACCCCTCCTCCATCGCCTGGGCCTTCGACATCCGTGGTGGCGACGTGCCGCACACACCGCTGGCGCTCGGCTTTGCCGTGCTCGCCGCCGACGGATCGCATCTGCTTTTCATGGACCAGCGCAAGTTCTCACGCACCGTCGCAGCCTATCTGACGCAGCTCGCCGAATTGCACGAACCCGGTGAATTCGAAACAGCGATCGTCACCCTGGCCAAGGGCGGTGCAAAAATCGCGCTGGACCCCGCTCTGGCGGCGGAGAAGCTCAGCATGCTGGTCGAGGACAATGGCGGCACCGTCACTGCCGCACCGGATCCGGCCCGCATCCCACGCGCAACGAAGAACAAAGCCGAGATCGCCGGCGCCCGCGCCGCGCATCGCCGTGACGGAGCCGCCGTCGCCAAGCTGCTGTGCTGGCTCGACCGTCAGGAACCCGGCACGCTCGACGAGATCACCGTTGTCACCAGGCTCGAGGAGACGCGCCGGCAAACCGGCGACGAAACACAGATGCCGCTGCGCGACGTCTCGTTCGACACAATCTCCGGCGCTGGTCCCAACGGCGCCATCATGCACTATCGCGTCTCCCGCGCCACCAATCGCAAACTGGAGCATGGCGAGCTGTTCCTGCTCGATTCCGGCGGACAGTACCAGGACGGCACCACCGACATCACCCGCACAGTGCCGATTGGCGCGCCGACGGAAGAGATGCGCGAGCGCTTCACGCTGGTGCTGAAAGGCATGATCGGCATCTCCATGCTGCGCTTTCCACTGGGCACGCGCGGCTCCGAACTCGATGCCGTAGCGCGCCTGGCGCTATGGAGACACGGCTGCGATTTCGCCCATGGCACCGGGCACGGTGTCGGCTCCTATCTTGCCGTACATGAGGGCCCGCAGCGTATCGCCAAGACCGGCACCGAAAAGCTGCTGGCCGGCATGATCGTCTCCAATGAGCCCGGCTATTACAAGGAAGGTTCTTACGGCATCCGCATCGAAAATCTTGTCCTGGTCACTCCGGCTGAGATGGTCGAAGGCGGTGACATCGCCATGCATGGCTTCGAGACGCTGACGCTGGCGCCGATCGACAAGCGGCTGATCCGGTCGGATCTGTTGACGCGTGACGAGTTGCATTGGCTCGACGAATACCACGCGCGGGTGCTGGCCGAGATCGGACCGATGCTCGACGGCGAGACGCTGGCCTGGCTGGAAAAGGCAACCGCCCCGCTGCCGCACGACTTCAAGCAATAGCGGCGGCGGCAACGCCGGTTGACAGGCTTTGCTCCGCAAGCAGTTCTTGCAAAGCCGTGACGTTGGGAGAACCGGCTCCCTTGCGCCAGAACAACACCGTGACGGCGTTGTCTTCGTCAGAGGGCAGTTCGTGCAGCTTTAGCCAGCGGCTCTCCGGGAAACCCGAAAGCACACTTTTCGGCATCAGCGCTATGCCCATGCCAGCCACCACGCAACCAAGGATGGCATGGTATGAACCAAGCTCGATGGTTTTCTCGGCCATGAACCCTCTGCGCGCGTACCATTGTTCCAGCCGCTTGCGGTGCGGGCAGCCGTGCTCGAAGGCTATCATGGTTTTGGGCATGTCCAGGCGGTCGTCGATCGAAACGCGCGATGCCGCCGAGACAATGATCAGCTGCTCCTGGAATGCGGGCAGCTTTTCGAACGGAGCGTCGGCGATGGGCTCGGCGGCGAACGCCGCATCGAGCTCGCCGGCAAGCATGGCGGTCGCGAGAACCTGAGGATTGCCGGTGCGCAACTGGATTTCCACTTCGGGATAACGTGCGTGATAGTCGGCGAGCAGACTTGGAAGCCGGGCCGCGGCGGTGCTCTCCATGGCACCTAGGCGAAGCGTGCCGCGCGGGCGTGGATCGAGCATCGCCGTTCGCGCCTCCTCCGCAAGCGCCAGCAGCCGATCCGCATAGCCGACCAATTTGTGACCGGCCGGCGATACGTGCAGGCGCTTGCCCTCCCGGATAAACAGCTGCACGCCGAGATCCTCCTCGAGCTGCCGGATGCGTGTGGTCACGTTCGATTGCACGCGAAACAGTTTTTCCGCTGCCCTGGTGATTCCGCCCTCGCGCACCACCGTGCGGAAGATGCGCAGATCGGCCAAATCCATACATCTCTCCTGGAGAACGTAACGATCTTAATTATTCATTTTAGCTGATTAGCCCTTTCCCGTAAATCGTCGGTGTAGCTGCCTATCAAAACGGCAAACCAGGGGGAGATGGAAATGTCGCCCGAGCCCTTCGGCATCCAGCCGATCGATCTAAGCGCATTGACGCCAAAGCAGCGTGAAGCGCTCTATAGCGGCGCCGTGCGGCGCGCCCACCAGGAGAGAGCGGAGGCGATCCGGCTGAGCCTGTCGCAGGTCGCGTCGATATTCAAGAAACCTGCTGGCTGGGCAGGAGCTATTACATGGTTTGCAGCGCAGATGAGCACTGCGGCGAAGCCGCACGATCAGAAGTGGTGATTTTCGCAATGGCGGTGGGTCGGCTATCGACCGGACCCCAGCATCACCCTGAGTGCGAAGCCGACCTGGCTTGTGCTGCCCAACAACTGCGTGACCGACATCACACAGACGACGCCAATCTGCAGGGGATTGACCGCAGCCTTACTGCTGCCAACCGGCTTTCTTCAACAGATCCGCCATCTGGTCTGCCCAATGTGGATTGCGCAGCCTGAGCGGCGCCAAGGCATCGCCTGTAGGGTTCTCCATCTCCCGCATCAGTTCGACGCAAGATCTTGCCTCCGGCAGACGGCCAAGCGAGACGTAGCAGCAGGCGAGTGTTTCATAGGTGGGTCGCCACGTGGGACCGACCTTGCGAGCCTCAATCGCCGCGACGAGCCCCTCGTTTGCCTGCCCCGCAAATAGATAAGCGAGCGCCAGGACATTAAACCAGACGAAGTTCTGCGGATCGTACCGGTTCAACATAAGGCCGTGTTCGAGCGGCGCTATCGCTTCGGATGCGCTGCCGCGGAAAAGCTGCCCCATTCCCATAGCCAGATGACCAAGGGCGAAACTTGGGCTGATCTCGATCGCTCTTTCCGCAGCAAGAACGGCTTGTTCCTGCGCATTGGCATATATGCTGCAGATGGCGAGCGCATAATGCGAATAGGGATTTTTCTCGTCGAGCCGAACCGCCTTCAGGGCTGCATCCAGGCCTTCTCGGATATCCTGTGCCGGCTTGTCGCTCCAGCCGTAAGCGACGATGCCGGCGCTCACCCGACCGAGCCAGAGATGGGCCTCTGCGAGTTCAGGATCGAGCTTGCACGCCAGCCGAAATAACTCGCGGCCACGCAAGTGAGTTTGACGGCCGACGTGGTGAAAATGCCAGGTACCTTGCCGCACCAGGTCCCAGGCCGTCGCATTTCCGCTGTTGCGTCCAACGGCTGGGAGCGACTCCGTCTTGAGCAGTTCGGGTTCGATCGCACCAGCCACCCGCTCGGCTATGGCATCCTGGACGGCGAACGCCTCCGTCAGTTCCATCTCGTATCGTTCGGCCCAGATCTGATTGGCCGAGGCGGCATCGACCAGTTGCGTCGAGACCCGGATCTGCTGGCCGGACCGGCGCACACTTCCTTCCAAGACATAACGGGCGCCAAGCTCGCGGGCCACCTGTTTGGAGTCGACCGACTTGTCCTTATAGACGAAGCTGGAATTGCGCCCGATCACCCGGAACCATCGGAACCTTGTCAGCGCGGTGATGATGTCCTCGGTGATGCCGTCAGCCAGATAGGCCTGTTCCCTGTCGCCGCTGACATTGGCGAACGGCAACACCGCAATGGACGCCCTTTCGGAGAGACCCGCCAGTTGGCTCGGAAGCGCATCGTCTGCAGCGGGGTCAAGCACATGAACACTGCCGGCGAAGCGATATCCGGTGCGGGGGACGGTGGCGATCCATTCGCTGCCGTCCGGCTGCGGGCCGAGTAGCTTGCGCAGGGCGGCAATCTGCACCGAAAGATTGCTTTCCTCGACGACGGCATCGGACCAGGCGGCCTCCATGAGGGCCGTCCTGCTCAGCGCCTGCGTCGGTGCCTCCACCAGGGCCTGAAGCAACGACAAGCCTTTTTGCCCGACCGCAACTGGCTTGCCCTCGCGAACAAGCGTCCCGCGCAGCAGGTCGAGCACGAACGGCCCGAACGCGAAGCGTCGCGGTGCTGAAGCATCTCGCTTTCCGGCTTCGGAAGAATTCGGAACTTTTCGCCTCCTGTTAAGGACTTCGGACGGGGGACTGATCATTCTGGCCGTCCTTCGCACAGACTAACACAAATGGAGGTTCAAGATGATGATGTTGAAACAGCCGGCCGCAATGGACAGTGCTGCGCCCAGCGAGGGAAAGGCTTTGGTTGTTAGGGGCGGCGAGGCTTATCGGGCCGAACAGGGGTCGGACTATCTGCCGGGAATAAGTGCTGAGACCGTCGGAGCGAAGGCCCTTTGGCTGGGCGTCGCCTCAATCCCGCCGGGCAAGCGGACCAAAGCCCATGTCCATGCGCGCCACGAAACAGCATTTTATATGCTGAGCGGAGACGAGTTGGAGATGTGGAGCGGGGACGAACTGCAGTTTCGCGACCTCGTGCATCCCGGCGACTATCTCTACATTCCCGCCAACGTGCTTCACGTTGCCGTGAACCGGGCAAGCACGCCGGCCACCTTTATTGGCGCCCGCAACGAACCGACCGCACAGGAGAGTGTCATTCTCTTCCCGAAGATGGACGGCAAAATACCATAGAGCGGCGATCTGGCAGGAAGACAGGCGTACTCCGTCGGTCCACTACCCGACGAGCTGCCGCGCAAGGATCAGCACGGCAGCACCCGCCAGGAACATCGCCATCAGCCCGCCGCGCAGCGAGACCAGGCCGGCAACAATCAAGGCTGCCCATTCCGCCGGTCCGGCGCTGAGCGCCGCCGGCGCCACCAGCGTGGTCAGCACCGCCGCCGGCACGGCGCTGAGCCCGGCCTCGACGCGCGGATGGATATGGTCGAAGCGTGAGATCACCAGATGACCGCCGATGCGGGTCAGATAGGTCGCGATCGAAGCGGCGACGATGATCCACAAGGTCGTGCTCATGGCCGTGTCTCCACGCCGCTGTGGCGGGGCGGCAGGATGACGGCGAGCAGCACGCCGGCCAGCGCACCTATGGAGACATGCCAGGGCGAGCCGACGGTTTTGTACGCAATGATGGAGGCGGCAGCGCTGGCGATGACCACCGGCAGCCACAGCGGCCGCTTGCGGAAGCTCATGACCAGGCCGAGAAAATAGATCGGCAGCAGGAAGTCGATGCCCAGCACATGGGTGTCGGGAATAAGCTTGCCGAACATCGCGCCGAGCGCGCTTTCGATGACCCAGAACACATAGACCGGCAGCCCAAGCCCCATATACCAGGTAAACCCGACGGTTTCGCCGGCCTCCGCCTTGCGCTCGGCCATCGCGAACTGCGGATCAGTGAGCACGAAATAGCCTATCGCCTGCTGGATCAGTGGCCAATGCGCGATGCGCCGGCCGATACCGGCCGAATAGAGCACGTGGCGAAAATTCACCGCGAAGATCGACAGCACGATCAGCCACGGCGCGACATGCTGGCCGAACAGCTCGATGCCTACCATCTGGCTGGCGCCGCCGAACACCGTTGCGCTCATCAGGAACGCTTCGAGCACGGAAAACCCGTTGTCGACTGCGAGCGCCCCGAACAGCAATGCAAACGGCGCCGATGCCACCACGACGGGCATGCTGAGCCGCACGCCGTCCCAGAAATCGCTTTTCGCACTGTTTTCGGAGATTGCTTCCGCCGACATCAATCGCCTCCTCGGGACGGTCGTATGTAGGGAGGGCCGCCCTGCTTGTCACACCAATTCGATTGAGGCAAATGATCAGCGGAAGTGATGGCTGAGGCGGGCGGCAAGGCGCTCCAGTGCCAGTGGATAAAAATCAGACGCTTGGCACCTGGGAGGGCATATCCGTTTGCGCCCATCGGTCCTTGCCAAAAGTGGCGGCCACAGACCCAAGGCCAGAGGTGCTTCCCCAGAGGTGGTTGCAATGAGCGAATTTTTCATCGATCCAAAATTCGGCCGCCTGGCCTTCGGCGCCGATCCCGGCAGCTATCACGCGACGCGGCCTGGCTATCCTGATTGGGTATTCGAAATTCTATGTGAACGGTGCCGTCTCGCCCCTGGCACGGCGACGTTCGAGATTGGCGCAGGTACAGGAACTGCTACGCGCCGCTTACTCGAACTGGGCGCGAGCCCGATGCTCGCCATCGAGCCGGATTCTCGCCTCGCGACTTTCCTTTGCGAGACTATTCAGGACAAGGCGCTCTCGGTGAGCGTCTCTGCGTTTGAGGATGCCGTCCTTGAGAAGGCCGGTTTTGATCTCGGCGTCAGCGCCACTGCCTTTCATTGGCTGGATGAGGACACCGCGCTGGTCAAGGTCGCCGAGCTGCTTCGGCCGGGCGGCTGGTGGGCAATGGTCTGGAATGTATTCGGCGACAACAGTCGCCCCGATCCCTTTCATGATGCGACGAAGGCACTGCTTGAAGGGCCTTCGAGCCCTTCGGCGGGCTCAAATGGTATTCCGTTCGCCCTTGATGCCGAGGCCCGCGTGGCGGCGCTGGAGCGAACCGGCGCGTTCGATTCCATCGAACATGGGACAAGTGTCTGGTCGCTCGTCCTCGATCCTGACCAGACGGTCGCCCTCTATGCCACTTTTTCCAACATCAACATCCGCAGCGACCGCGAAGCAATCCTGGCGGAGCTGGGTCGCATCGTCCGCGACGAGTTCCAAGGCTCCATAACCCGCAACATGACCACCAGCCTCTACACTGCGCGGCGCATTTGACTGTCTGATTTATCCGCTAGCGCGGCGAAGCCTTGCCTTCGATCGCCCTGCCCCAGTCGAGCAGCGGTTTTGCCCGCATGACGAAGCCGACGAGTTCGTCGACCAATCCAGCTCCATAAATATCCGCCGGCTCGACTGCGTGCCGGACGGCAAAATGCCGATTGCGGATCGCGGCAGCGAGATCGGGCTCGGCGATATGCTCGAAGCCGCGCGGCGTGCGCTTCATGCAGCCGTCCGGGTCGAGCTCGAGGCCGTTCTTCTTCAGCGCCGCGACGAGGGTGCGGAATTCAGCCGGCCGCTTCGCGATCGCGTTGCGCAGCGCCAGCAATAGCTCCGGTCCGGGCTGCCACCAGGCAACGGCGGCAAAGCAGCGATCGAGCCCGATATGGACGTAAAACACGCCCTGTTCCATCTTGGTGCCGTCAGGCGAAAGGATCGCCGACAAATGCCGGTTATAAGGCCGTTTGTCCTTGGCGAAACGCACATCGCGATTAATCCGGAACAGCGACTTCTTGCGGTCGCCGCGCAGGCCGAGCCCCGCGGCCGTGAAGCGCTCGGAGAGCGTTTCGACCAGATCGCCGAAGGGGTCGCGCAGATCCCGTTCGAAAAGGTCGCGGTTTTCCAAAAACCACTCCCGGCTCTGATGAAAATCCAGCGCCTTGAGGAAGGGAATGGCCTTTTGCCCAAAACCGTTGAACGCAGCCGCCATCACGCGCCCTTGCCGATCCGCTGCAACCAGGTGTCCTCGTCGATCACCTCGATGCCGAATTTGGTCGCGTCCTTCAGCTTGGAACCGGCGCCCGGCCCCGCTACCAGGAGATCGGTCTTCGCAGAAACCGAGCCGGCGACCTTCGCGCCGAGACGTTCGGCCATCGCCTTGGCCTCGGGGCGCGTCATCTTTTCCAGCGTGCCTGTAAACACGATTGTCTTGCCGGCGACCGCACTATCGGCTGAGACGTTCACGATGTATGGCTTCGGGTGGACCTGTGTGAGCAGCGCTTCAAGCACGGCGTCGTTGCGTTCATTGCCGAAGAAATCGCGAAGCGCACCTATCACCGTATCGCCGATGCCGTTGATCGAAGGAAAAACGGTGTGTGGATCGGCTGCCGCTGCTGTCTCCTTGCCAATGCGGATCAACTCCTCGATCGTCGAGAAGGTTCGGGCAAGCACAGCGGCCGTCGTTTCGCCGATATGGCGGATGCCCAGCGCAAAGATGAAGCGATCGAGTTCCGGTTCGCGGCGAGCGTCGATGGCAGCGAAGAGCTTGTCGAGGCCGTCGTAGTTGCGTTCCTCGACACTGCGTACATTCTTGCGCGTCTTGCCCGACGCGGCCTCACGCTGCCTGGCCTGCTCTTCCCGCCGCTCGGCCAGCGCCTTGGTAACGGCGGGACGACGATCCCTGAGCGTAAAGATATCGGCGGCTGTCTTGATCAACCCGGCGTTGAAGAACAGATCTATGTTTTCAGCGCCCAGGCCTTCGATATCCATGGCGCCGCGTGACACGAAATGGCGCAATCCTTCCACGGCCTGCGCAGGGCAGATCAGTTCGCCGGTGCAGCGGCGGCGGGAATCCTCCTTGCCGGTCTTCTCGTTGATCTCGCGCGTTGCGGGTGAGCCGCAGATCGGACATTTGTGCGGGAATTCGTAGGGCACGGCATCTGGCGGACGCTTATCGGCTACGACGCTGACGATCTGCGGAATGACGTCCCCTGCCCGCTGGATGACCACTGTGTCGCCGATACGCACGTCATAGCCGTCGCGGATCGGCTGGCCGTTGCTGTCCAGACCCTTGATGTAATCTTCGTTGTGAAGCGTGACGTTTTCGACCACTACGCCGCCGACCGTGACGGGTGCAAGCCGGGCAACGGGCGCCAGCGTACCGGTACGGCCCACCTGAATGTCGATCCTGAGCACGGTTGTCATCGCCTGTTCGGCCGGAAATTTGTGGGCGATGGCCCAGCGCGGTTCGCCAGTGACGAAACCCCATCTGCGCTGCAATTCCAGCTGGTCGACCTTGTAGACGACGCCGTCGATGTCGTAGCCCAGTGATGAGCGCTGGGTCTCGATCAGGTGATAATGCGCGACCAGTTCCTCGACCGATCTTGCCCGGACCATCAGCGGGCTGACCTTGAACCCCCACTCCGCGAATTTCTGCACGGAATCGTACTGGGTCGGAGCCGGATCCTTTGTGGTAAAGCCCCAGGCGTAGGCAAAGAACTTGAGGTTGCGGCTGGCGGTAATAGACGGGTCCTTCTGACGGAGCGACCCGGCCGCGGTATTGCGCGGATTGACGTAATCCTGGCCGCCGATCGCCGCCGAGCGCTGCTTCAACGCCTCGAATTCCGCGTAGGTCATATAGACCTCACCGCGTATTTCGATGACCTCGGGCCAGCCCGATCCCTTCAAGGTCTTGGGAATGTCGGCGATGGTCCTCAGATTGGCGGTGATGTCCTCGCCAACGGCGCCGTCGCCGCGCGTTGCCCCCTGCACGAACACACCACCTTCATAACGCAGCGAAGCCGACAGCCCGTCGATCTTCGGCTCAGCCGTGAAGGCGATGTCCAGATCCTTGTCGCGATCAAAGAACCGCCGGCCACGTACGATGAAATCGGCGACATCCTGGTCGGTATAGGCCTTGGCGAGGCTGAGCATCGGCACCGCATGACGCACCTTGGCAAAGCCTTCCGCCGGTGGCGCGCCGACCCTGCGTGAGGGGGAATCCTCACGCAGCAAAGCAGGGAAGCGCTGTTCGATGGCGAGATTGCGCCGCGTCAGCGCGTCATATTCCGCGTCCGTGATTATCGGCGCGTCCTCGCCATGGTAGCGCCGGTCGTGCTCGGCGATCTCCTGCGCCAACCGCTTCAACTCGCTTGCCGCCTCGCTTTCGCTGAGCGAATCGACTGGTTTTTCGTCCATACACTGCTCCCTCCACGGTGGCGCGACACAATAGAACAGGATTCTCTCATGAGGGAGAGATCAGACACGGAAATCATTCCTGAACAGCAGGATGGAGCCAGACCCTGACTCAGGTCACGAGCGCCGGAAACGAACTCGTCTAGAGCAATTCCAGGAAAAGTGTGAAACGGTTTTCCGTCCGGAATTGCGCAAAACAAAGAGGTAGAGCGGTTCGGCGTGATGAACCGCTCTACGCTGCCGCGATGTTCTCCCGCAGCAAGCGCTCGGCCGCCGCGCGCGCCTCGTCGGTGATGGTGGCGCCGGCGAGCATGCGCGCGATCTCCTCCTGCCGCGCCGCCCGGTCCATCTCGGCGATGCCGGTCGACACCCGGTCGGCCCCGCCTGACTTGGAGATCAGGAAATGCGTCGCGGCGCGCGCCGCCACTTGCGGCGCGTGCGTGACCGAAAGCACCTGCACGCGCTTTGCCAGCCGCGCCAGCCGCTGGCCGATGGCGTCGGCAACCGCGCCGCCTACCCCGGTGTCGATTTCGTCGAAGACCAGGGTCGGCGCCGAGCCGCGATCGGCCAGCGCCACCTTGAGTGCCAGCAGAAAGCGCGAAAGCTCGCCGCCGGAAGCGACCTTCATCATTGGGCCGGGCCGGGTGCCGGGGTTGGTGCGCACCCAGAACTCGACCTGGTCGATGCCTTCTTCCATGCGGCTCCCGGCATCGCTTGCGATCTCGACGATGAACTCAGCCCGTTCGAGCTTCAGCGCCGGCAGTTCGGCCATTACCGCCTTGGTCAGCCCTGCGGCCGCCGCATGGCGAAGCGACGACAGCTGGGCCGCCGTAATGTCATAGGCCTGACGCGCAGCTGCAGCCTGTCTCTCCAGCGCATGCAGGCGCTCTTCGCCAGCGTCGAGATCGGTAAGGTCGGCCGCCATGGTGTCGCGCAGTTGCGCCAGATCGTCGACAGCGACGCTGTGCTTGCGCGAGGCGGCACGCAGCGCAAACAGCCGCTCCTCGGCCTTCTCCAGCCGCTGCGGATCATATTCAGTGGCGCGAAGTGCTGCTTCCACGCCCGACTGCGCCGCGTCGAGCGACAGCATCGCCTCGTCGAGCGATTTGACGACCTCTTCAAGCAAGCCGGGCGCTTCCGTCACCTTGCGCTGCAGCCGCCTGAGCAGGCTGGCCAACTGCGGCAAGGGTGAGGACGGGCCCGAGAGCACATCCTGCGCATCGTGGATTTCCGAGGCGATCTTTTCGGCACGCATCATCGAGGCGCGCAGTTCGGCGAGCTCGGTCTCTTCACCCGGTTGCGGATCGAGCCTGGTCAATTCGGCGACCGCCGCACGCAGATAATCGGCCTCGCGGGAAGCCGCCTCGACTTTGGCCCGGTGCCGTGAAAATTCCTGCTCGCAGGCGCGCCAGTGCCGCCACGCCTCGCCTGTTGCACGCGCGGCGCCCAGATGACCGCCGAAGCTGTCCAGCAATTCCCGATGCGCACCGGGATCGACCAAAGCGCGCTCGTCGTGCTGGCCGTGGATCTCGACCAGCGCATGGCCGACGTCGCGCATCAGCGTCACGCTGGACGGCTGGTCGTTGACGAAAACGCGCGTGCGGCCGTCCGCCGTCTGGACGCGGCGCAGGATGATGTCGCCGTCGTCCTCGATGGCGTTCTCGGCGAGCAGCATACGGGCCGGGTGGTTGCGCGGCACGTCGAACACAGCGATGACCTGGCCTTGTGCCGCGCCATGCCGCACCAGCGAGGCGTCGCCGCGGGCGCCAAGCGCCAGCGACAAGGCGTCGAGCAGGATGGACTTTCCGGCGCCGGTTTCGCCGGTCAGCACCGAAAGGCCGGACGAGAAGTCGATGTCCAGCTTCTCGATCAGAACGATATCGCGGATCGACAGCCTGGAGAGCATGGTGACGCGCCGCTCAGGCGCCGGTGATCAGCTTCCCGGCCTTGGAGATCCACGATCCGGCATTCTCGCGCGGCTCGAGCCCACCACTCTGCAGGAGCTTATAGGAGTCCTTGTACCACTGGCTGTCGGGATAGTTGGTGCCGAGCACGGCCGCGGCGGTCTGCGCTTCCGACGTCAGCCCCATCGCGTAGTAGCTCTCGGTCAGACGCGCCAGCGCCTCCTCGACATGGCGTGTGTTGGAATAGTTCTCCACCACGTTGCGGAATCGTTTGACGGCTGCGATGTACTCGCGGCGCTCGAGATAATAGCGGCCGATCTGCATCTCTTTGCCGGCGAGCTGATCGTTGGCGAAGCGGATCTTCTCCTTGGCGTCGTCGGCATATTCGGACGTGGGCCAGCGCGTCACCAGGTCCTGCATCGTCTGCACGGTAAGACGCGCTTCCTTCTGGTCCTGGGTGACGTCCTTGATCTGGCGGTAGTAGCTCAGCCCGATAATATATTGGGCATAGGCTGCATCGTCGGTCGACGGGTAAAGGGTCAGGTAGCGCTTGGCCGAACCGATCGCCTCGTCGTAATTGCCCTGACGGTAGTCGGCAAAGGCGCCCATCACCATCGATTTGCGGGCGAATTCCGAATACGGATGCTGGCGGTCGACGGCATCGAATTTGCGGCTTGCCTCCTGCAGGCGCCCGGCATTCAGATTGGCGAGACCCTGATTATAGAGCACGTCGGCCGGCTCGGTCTGATCGACATAGGTCGATAGATCGACGTCCTTCTCGGACGACATGCAGGCCGACAGAAACAGCGATGGAACGACGACCGAAAGCGCCAGGAAAACAGCCCGCCGCGGCGCCTTCGATTGACCAACTCGCTTGAAAAACATGATTGGATTCCGCCCTTTCGGCGTCATTTCAGTCGACGGCAGCAGCCATAAACCATAACCGCCTTGCCCGGCAACGCTATCCCCGGCCAATCGCACATTTTTGTGGCGGTTTGGCGCCACCTGGAAAGCTGTGCGATTTGGCCGGCCAGTGATGCATCCTTGCAACACAGCTGATCGCAATAAGAGCCGCAAAAACGTTAAGAATCAGATCATCCAGGGCGCAAAGAGGGGGGCATTGACAGCGCTCATCTCGGCGGCACGGCCGCGCTCGCGGCGCGTCGTCTCGACGATCTCGAAAGCCGAACGGTCGGACAAGAGACGGCGCAGCGCCGCGGCGTTCAGCCTGTGGCCACCACGATAGGAGCGGAAGCAGCCGATAAACCGGGCACCGGCGAGCGCCAGGTCGCCCATTGCATCCATCGTCTTGTGCCGCGCGAACTCGTTGGGATAGCGCAGGCCTCCCATGTTGATCACGCGGTTGTCATCGCCGATCACCAGCGAGTTCTCCAGCGAGGAGCCGAGCGCGTAGCCAGCTGCCCATAGCCGCTCGACGTCCTTCATGAACCCGAAAGTGCGGGCCCGCGCGACGTCGCGGCGGAAAATGTCGGCATTCATATCGGATGCGAAAAGCTGGCGGCCGATCGCCGGGCTTTCGAAATCGATCTCGATCTCGAAGCGCGTGCCATCATAGGGCCTGAACTCCGCCCAGCAGGCGCCGTTCTCGATGCGAACCGGCTTGACCACCCTGATGTAGCGACGCTTGACCGGCAGCGTTTCGATGCCTGCCTGGTCCATGGCCTCGATGAACATGACCGCGCTGCCGTCGAGGATAGGCACCTCACGGCCGTCGATTTCAATGACGAGATTGTCGATCCCAAGCCCAAAGAGCGTCGCCATCAGATGCTCGACCGTGGCAATGTGCTCGCCTTGCGGATCGCCAAGCATGGTGCAGAGGTCGGTGGCACCGACCTCGGAAACGAGCGCGCGAAATTCGTGGCTTCCGCTTGCATTCGAAAGCTGGAAGACGATACCCGTATCGGCATCTGCCGGCAGGAAATGGACGGTGACCGGATTGCCGCTATGGACGCCGATACCAGTCAGCGTCGCACGCGATTTAAGTGTCGTCTGATAGTCGTGCAAAACAATCCCCATAGCCCGTACTGCCTAGGTCCGCTTCATCTGCCCTGAGGGCGCGGCTCTTGATTGATCGGCAGGCAGGGCCACTTCCCCGAGACTCCCAGCAAACCGACTTTGGTCGGTGGCGAAGATAATGGTCCCACAGGGAGACTCCAAATCACGGTTTCTTACTCTTTGTAACTGCGGTCCAGCGCGGGATTGCCCCATAAGTCCTTGTTTTAAAATCGCTTTTAATATTAACAGGCGAACAGTTTCCTGCTCGCCTGTTAACAACTGTTACGAACCGTCAACAGATCAATTGGCCTGCCGGCGCAGGAAGGCGGGAATCTCCAGCTGATCGTCTTCCTGGACAGCCCGGCTCTGCGGCGTCAGTCGGCCCTGCTCGTCCAGCTGGCCGCGGCGCGGCGCGTAAAGCTGCGGATCCTGGCTGGCTAGGCGGCGCACTTCCGCCGGCGCCTGGCGCAGTTTCGGTTCGCGCGGCTGCGCCGGCTGCAGCCGTGCAGGTTCCTCTTCGCGGCGGGTTAGGCCGTTGGTCAGGCGCTTGAGCAAGCCCATCGGGCCGCTGTTCTCGTGGTCGGCCGGGCGGGCCTTGGCTTCCACTTCAGCCTTCACCTGCGGCGGGAAATCCTCTACCCGCGGCATGCGCTGGGGTGCCGCGGCAATCGGCTGCGGCATTTCACGATGCGGAGCCGGCTGCATCGCTTGCTGAACCACTGGCTGCATCATCGGCTGCGGCTGAGCGGGAGGCGCCTGGAAGATCTTGCTCTGCGGACGGAAGTCTTCCGAATGCGCGACCGGTGCCGGGCGGGCCTGCGCCATCGCTGCCGCATTCGCCTCGGCGAGCTGAATGGCCTCGGCGACCGGATCGGCAGCACGTGGTTCATAGATCGGCTGCTGGACAGGCGCCGGGCGCATTTCCGTGACCTGAGCCGCCGGGCGGCTGACCGGCTTCGGCGGAGCCGTGCGGATGGCGATCGGCGCTGCAGCGATTTCGGCCGCCGATTTGTCGATGCCGGTGGCGACCACCGACACGCGGATAACGCCTTCGAGTTCCTCATCGAAGGTGGCGCCCAGAATGATGTTGGCGTCCTGGTCGACCTCTTCGCGAATGCGGGTTGCGGCCTCGTCGACTTCGAACAGTGTCAGGTCGCGGCCGCCGGTGATCGAGATCAGCAGGCCCTTGGCGCCCTTCATCGAGGTCTCGTCGAGCAGCGGGTTGGCGATGGCGGCTTCCGCGGCGGCCATTGCGCGGCCCTCGCCCGAAGCCTCGCCGGTTCCCATCATCGCCTTGCCCATTTCGCGCATGACCGAGCGGACGTCGGCGAAGTCGAGATTGATCAGGCCTTCCTTGACCATCAGGTCGGTGATGCAGGCGACACCCGAATAGAGCACCTGGTCGGCCATGGCGAAGGCGTCGGCGAAGGTCGTCTTGTCATTGGCCAGCCGGAACAGGTTCTGGTTGGGAATGACGATCAGCGTATCGACACATTTCTGCAGTTCCTCGATACCCATGTCGGCCGTCTTCATGCGGCGCTGGCCTTCGAAGTGGAACGGCTTGGTGACGACGCCGACGGTAAGGATGCCCTTTTCGCGGGCAGCGCGCGCGACCACGGGCGCCGCCCCGGTGCCGGTGCCGCCGCCCATGCCGGCGGTAACGAAGCACATATGCGTGTTCGAGAGATGATCGATGATCTCGTCGATGCACTCTTCCGCCGCCGCGCGCCCGACTTCAGGCTGCGATCCGGCGCCGAGACCCTCGGTGACATGCGCACCGAGCTGGATCAGCCGCTCGGCCTTCGACATCGTCAGTGCCTGCGCGTCGGTGTTGGCCACCACGAACTCGACGCCGCGCAAGCCGGCGGTGATCATGTTGTTGACGGCATTGCCGCCGCCGCCGCCGACACCAAACACGGTGATGCGCGGCTTGAGCTCGGTGATGTCCGGCTTCTGCAGATTGATGGTCATTGTCTTCGTCCTTTGCCTTTCCCGCCGCTTCGCCGCCGCGGCCGCCTATGGGGCTGTCCCCGTCAAATTAAAAACTGTCTCTCAACCACTGACTCATTCGATGCAGTTTTCCGCCTGTTCCGGTCATCCGAAGACCGGAAATTCCCTTCGCCGGGCGGCTCTCGAAGCTCGCCATCTGCGGGTAGATCAGAAGTCCGACCGGGGTCGAGAAAGCCGGCCCCTTGGCCGCCTCGGGCAGGCCTGCCACGCCGAGCGGGCGGCCAATGCGCACATTGCGGCCGAGAATGCGGCGTGCGGCTTCGGGCAGGCCGGCAAGCTGGCTGGCGCCGCCGGTCAGCACCACCCGCTTGCCGACGGCATTGCCGTAGCCGGACTTGTTCAGCCGGTCGCGCAGCAGTTCCAGCGTCTCGTCGATGCGGGCGCGGATGATGCGCGTCATCACCGAGCGCGGGATCTGCAACGGCACCTCGCCGTCTTCGCCGATCGGATGGATCGAGACCAGGTCGCGGTCGTCGGCGCTTCCTGGCAGCGCCGAGCCATGCATCACTTTCAGCCTTTCAGCGGCATCGAGCGAGGTCGACAGGCCCTTGGCCATATCCAGCGTGACGTGGTTGCCGCCAATCGCGATGGCGTCGCCGTGGACGAACTTGCCTTCCGAAAATACCGAGATCGTCGTCGTGCCGCCGCCCATGTCGATGCAGGCCGCGCCCATTTCGAGCTCGTCGTCGACCAGGGCGGCTAGCCCGCTGGCATAGGGTGTCGCCACCATGCGCTCGACCGAGAGATGCGAGCGGTTGATGCAGAGCTCCAGATTGCGCAGAGGCGCCGCGTCGCCTGTCAGCACGTGCATGTCGACGCCAAGCTGGTCGCCAACCATGCCGCGCGGATCGCGCACACCGCGCTCGGCATCCAGCGAAAAGGCCACGGGAAGCGAATGGATCACCTCGCGCTCAGCCCGCAGCGCCTGCTTGGCGCCGGCGGCAAGCACGCGTTTGATGTCGGCCTCGTCTGCTTCATGACCGCCGAGATTGATGGTGGCCGAAAAAGCCTCGCTCTTCAGCCGGCCGGCGGTCATGTTGACGATCAGCGAATCGACCGTCAGTCCCGCCATGCGTTCGGCGGCGTCGACGGCAAGACGGATGGCGTGCTCGGCACGGTCGAGATCGATGACGACGCCCGATTTCACGCCTTGCGATTTCTGGTGGCCGATGCCGATCACCTGGATGCGATGCGAGCGTCCGCGCAGCAGCTTGCCATCGTCGCGCGGCTTGAGCTTGGCCACCACGCAGCAGACCTTGCTGGAACCGACATCCAGCACCGTCAGGATGCCGGACCGGCGCGACGAGGCATCGCTGTTGCCGCCAAGCCAGCTCATATCTTCGTCTCCGGCTTGCGCTTCAGCATCTTGGGCTTTTCGTTAAGCGCAGCCTCGCGCTGCGTCGCCGCTTCCGGCGTCAACTGGACGACCAGACGGTCGGAAAGGCGCATGTCGACGGCTGCGATGTCGCGCGTCAAAAGCCCGTTCTCGTGGTCCATCCTGACCAGGTCGGCAATCGCCTGGTCCTCACCGTCTTCGGGAAGCTTGACGGTGATGCCATTCTCAAGCTTGAGATCCCAGCGCCGTTCGCCGATGCGGATATAGCCTTTGATCCGCGCGGCAAGCTCCGGATAATTCTTGATCCTGGCCAGGAAATCCGGCGCCTTGGCCGGTGCGCCGGTGCCGATGATCAGCGGCAGCAATATCTGCTTGCCGCCGGAGAACGGCGCGATCACGGTGCCGGATTTCTCGATGACCGAAAGCGCGCTCCCTTGCTGCCACAGCGCGAACGGCTCGCGCTCCTCGACGCGCACTTCCAGCGTATGCGGGTAGACTTTGCGCACTGCCGCGGCTTCGACCCAGGGCAGCGTGGTGATGCGTTCGCGCGCAGCTTCGGCATCGAAGCCGATCAGCGAGGTCCAGCCGTCGAGTTCCAGCCTGTCGAGAATATCGATCTCGGAGGTTTCGCGGTTGCCGACGACCTTGACCTGGTCGACGGCAAAACCGGTGCGGGCGGTGACACTCTGGACGATGGCGTCGGCATGCCCGCCGAGATAGGCGCCATAGGCGCTGCTCGAAATAAGCAGTGCCGCCGACAGGATGGCAGCGCAATAGGGCGGCGCTTCGAAATCGCCCTCGCCGAGGCGCGCCAGCACACGCACCGGCCGGCGGAGCAGGCGTGGCAGCACGAAATGGTCGAACGACAACGGCATGCCGAACAGCACCGGCCCGGCCGCGCCCTTCCCCTTGCCCTGTCCCCACTTCAACGCAGACACGAAGCGTCCTCCACCATCCAACTCAACAAATCGCCGAACGAGTGTCCCGCTTGCGCGGCGATTTCCGGCACCAAAGACGTCGGCGTCATACCCGGCTGGGTGTTGACCTCGAGCCAGACAATTTCACCGTTTTCGGAGTGACGATCGTCATAACGGAAGTCCGACCGGGAAACGCCCCGACAGCCGATAGCTTGGTGAGCCTTGAGCGTCAGTGTCTGTATTTTTTGGTAAATATTCGGTGAAAGTTTTGCCGGGCATTCGTGTTTTGATCCGCCCGCGACGTATTTTGAATCATAGTCGTAGAAGGAATGGCCGGTCGGGATGATCTCGCAGACACCGAGCGCCACATCGCCCATCACCGCGCACGTCAATTCTCGCCCGTGCACATAACGCTCGACCATCACCGTATCGCCATATCTCCACTCGGACGAGCCGATGATCTGCGGTGGATGCGACTGGCCTTCATGCACGATGACGACGCCGAAGCTCGATCCTTCGTTGACCGGCTTGACCACATAGGGCGGCTTCATCGGGTGCTTGTTCTGGATGGCGAAGCGATTGGCCACCTTCGATTCCGCTACCGGAATGCCGGCCGCCTTGGCGACCTTCTTGGCCTGTTCCTTGTTCATCGCGAGCGCCGAGGCAAGCACGCCGGAATGGGTGTACGGAATGGCCAGATACTCGAGGATGCCCTGGATGGTGCCGTCCTCGCCGAAGGGGCCGTGCAGCGCGTTGAAGACGACGTCGGGCTTGAGCTCGACGAGCACCGAGCTGATGTCGCGCGAGACGTCGACCCGGGTGACCTGGTAGCCCTCCCCCTCGAGTGTATCGGCGCAGGCTTTGCCCGACGACAGGGACACGGGCCGCTCGGACGAGAATCCCCCCAGAAGGACGGCCACGTGCTTGCTTGTCATTCCCCGTCATTTCCTCTCACAGCAGGCCTGCACCATCGTGCATGGCCCGAAAAGCATCGCGCGCACTCAAATACGCCGAGCAGCTTTGCTCCCGTGTTTCCGCAACATTGAGTCCGAGTCTCCCGGCAGGTTGCCCCCCAGACGGAAACGCGAGTAACGCGTCGAAACGACTCAAATCAGGAAACGCTTCAGGGCAGAGAATCAGAGAGTTGATTCGCTGGCAAGTGCTTACGATTCCGATGGATTCACTTTCCGCAAAAACGGCAGCAAAATGTGAATTCATGAGGTCCGGAGGCAACGGTCTTCGACTTGCGCTAAAGCAGCTGCCCGAGAAATTCCTGGACGGCATGGCCCGGCCGAAAATTGCCGATGCGCTTGATCTCCCACTGCAGCCGGATGCCCGATCTTTCGAGCACGCGCGCACGCACCGTCTCACCGAGATATTCAAGCTCGTAGCCTGTGGCGGTCCCGGTGTTGATCATGAAGTTGCAATGCATCGGCGACATCTGTGCCCCGCCGACCATCAGGCCGCGGCAGCCGGCCTTGTCGATTTCCTTCCAGGCCGAGGTGCCCTCGGGATTCTTGAAGGTCGAGCCACCGGTCTTTTCGCGGATCGGCTGCACGGTCTCGCGATGGTTCTGGACAGCATCCATCGCGGCCTTGATCGCCGCCTTGTCCTCCGGAACGCCTTCGAACAGCGCCGACGTGAAGATCAGCCCGGACGGCGCAGCTGAATGGCGATAGGCATAGCCCATGTCGGCGTTGCTCAGCACATGCACATTGCCCTTGCGGTCGAGCGCCCGCACCTCGACCACGCGCTCGCGCGTCTCGACACCGTTGGCGCCGGCGTTCATCCTCAGCGCTCCGCCGATGGCGCCGGGAATGCCGTGGTAGAAATGAAAGCCGCCGATGCCGGCCTCGTAGGCAACGGCCGCAACGCGCTTGTCGGGTGTCGCGGCCCCCGCCTTGATCGTGGTCGGCGCTATCACTTCGGTCTCGCCAAAGCCTTTGGCCGAAAGCCGGATGACGAAGCCCGCAATGCCGCCGTCACGGACAAGCAGGTTTGAGCCGACGCCGACGATGGTCAGCGGTATTTCCTCGGGCACCGCCTTCAGGAACGCGGCAAGATCGTCCTCGTCGGCCGGCTGGAACAATGCCTCCGCGAGCCCGCCGGCTCGAAACCAGGTGATCTTGTCCATCTCGGCATTGGGCGTGATGCGGCCGCGCAATCCGGCAAGCCGGTCGCCAAGCTTGTCGATCAACGCCTGGCCGCGCATCATGAGATAGTCCCGCCGAGTTCTTTGGGCAGCGCATAGGCCCATTGGGTGATGTTGCCAGCGCCGAGGAAGACGACGAAATCGCCCGGCTTCGCCACCTCGCGCACGATCGGCGCAATCGCCGCCGGACCTTCGATGTAGCGTGCGTCGCGATGGCCGCCGGAGCGGATGCGCGACACCAGTGCGTCGGACGTAACGCCGTCGATCGGTTCCTCGCCGGCCGCATAGACGGGCGCCACCATTACCGTATCGGCGTCGTTGAAGCAGACGGAAAACTCGTCGAACAGATCGCGCAGCCGAGTGAAGCGATGCGGTTGGGTAACGGCGATGATGCGGCCCTTGGTGGCGCTGCGCGCCGCCTTCAGTACCGCCGTGATCTCGACCGGATGATGACCGTAATCGTCGAACACATCGACACCGTTCCACGAACCGGTATGGGTGAAACGCCGCTTGACGCCGGCGAAGGACGACAGGCCCTTCTTGATCGCCTCGGCCGAAAGGCCGAGCTCATGCGCGACGGCAATCGCCGCCGTCGCATTGGAAACGTTGTGGCGTCCGGGCATCGGCAGCCGCAGACCGGCAATCGTTATCTGGCCGTGCGTCTTGCGGTCGCGGATCACCACGTCGAATTCCGAGGTTGGGCCGTCCATGCGGTGATTGGTGAAGCGCACGTCGGCCTGCGCATTTTCGCCATAGGTGATGACGCGCCGGTCCTCGATGCGGCCGACCAGCGCCTGCACCTCGGGATGGTCGGTGCACATCACGCCAAAGCCGTAGAACGGCACGTTCTCGACGAACTGGCGAAACGCCTCGCGCACTTTGTCGAAGGAGCCGTAATGGTCGAGATGTTCGGGGTCGATATTGGTGACGACGGCAATCTCGGCCGGCAGCTTGAGGAAGGTGCCGTCGCTCTCGTCGGCCTCGACCACCATCCATTCGCCGTCGCCCATGCGGGCGTTGGTGCCATAGGCATTGATGATGCCGCCATTGATCACCGTCGGGTCGAGCCCGCCGGCATCGAGTAGCGTCGCCACCATCGAAGTCGTCGTTGTCTTGCCGTGCGTGCCGCCGATCGCGACCGCCTGCCGGAAGCGCATCAGCTCGGCTAGCATTTCGGCGCGCCGCACGATCGGCAGCAACTTCTCTCTCGCCGCCTTCAGCTCCGGGTTGGATTTCTTGATTGCGGTGGAGACGACGACCACTTCGGCCTCGCCGAGGTTCTCGGCCTGGTGGCCGACGAAGCATTCGATGCCCTTGTCGCGCAGCCGCTGCACATTGGCGCTGTCGGCCTGATCGGATCCCTGCACCTTGTAGCCGAGATTGTGCAGCACCTCGGCGATGCCGCTCATGCCGATGCCGCCAATGCCGATGAAATGCACGAGGCCGATCGTCTGTGGCATCTTCATCAATGCGTCTCCTTCCTGAATTCCGAAACGGATTTCCTGGACGCAATAGCCTCTGTCAGATCGGCGAGCAACCGCGCGGCATCCGGTTTACCGGACGATTTCGCCGCCGCAGCCATTGTCGCCGCCCTGCCTGGATCATCCATTAGCCCGCCGACAAGCGCAGCGATCCGCTCCGCCGAAAGCGTGGATTGCGGATGCACCTCGGCGCCACCCGCTGCGGCAAGGGCGGCCGCATTCGCCGCCTGGTCGTGGTCGAGCGCGTGCGGATAAGGGACCAGCAGCGCCGGCCTGCCGATCACCGCGATTTCCGATACGGTCGACGCGCCGGAGCGCGACATCACCAGATGCGCCGCCGCGAGCCGCGCCGCCATGTCGGTGAAGAAGGGCGACACCTCGGCCTCGATGCCAAGCGCGGCATAGGCGGCTTCCACCCGCGCCACATCGTCGGCGCGGGCCTGCTGCGTGATCGCCAGTCGCCTACGCTGTGCATCGGAAAACCGGGCGATCGCCGCCGGCACCGCATCGGAAAAGAACTGCGCGCCCTGGCTGCCGCCAAACACCAGAAACCGGAACGGCTCTTCGCCGGCCGATGCAGCATAGGGTGTATTCGCTGCTTCCAACACTTGCGGCCTGACCGGATTGCCGGTGGTCACCGTCTTGGCGCCAGTGGCACTGATGTCTTCCGGCAGGAACCCGCCGGCAACGGCGTCGACGCGGCCGGCGAGCGCCCGATTGGCGCGGCCCATCACCGCATTCTGCTCGTGGATCAGCGTCGGCACCTTGCGCCGGGTCGCCGCGTAAAGCGGCGGCAGTGTCGGATAGCCGCCGAAGCCGACCACTATGGCGGGCTTGATGCTGGCGATGACGGCCGACGCCTGCCGCACCCCGCGCCAGATTTTCCAAAACGCGGCGAGCATGGCAAAAGGATTCTTCGAGCCCATCGTCGCCGACTGGATCGGATGGATGGCGGTCGCCGGGAACTGCCCGGCAAAGCGCTCGGCGCGGTCGTCGGTGGCCAGATGTACCGCCCAGCCGCGCGCCTTGAGCTCATGTGCCAGCGCCTCGGCCGGGAACAGATGTCCGCCCGTTCCGCCAGCAGCTAGAAGGATGACCCCCTTCGCCATCTCACTCCGCCGGCATCGCACGCGGCGACGGCATGAAGCCCAGCTGCTTGCGCTTTTCCGGGCGCTTGCGCGTCAGCGCCAGCACCATGCCCATCGAGATGGCGATCGCGATCTGGGAGGAACCGCCATAGGAGATGAACGGCAGCGTCATGCCCTTGGCCGGCATCAGTTGCAGATTGACGGCCATGTTGATGACCGACTGCAGGCCGAAGACGGTGACCAGGCCGCCAACCGCGTAGCGTGTGAAATCGTCCTGCTCCTTGAGTGCCGTGTTGAGGCCGCGCAGCACGATGAAGCCGAAGATGGACATGATGAAGAAACACATGATCAGCCCGAATTCCTCGCCAGCGACCGAGAAGACGAAATCGGCATGGCTGTCGGGGATGACCCGCTTGACGGTGCCCTCGCCCGGCCCGACGCCGAACCAGCCGCCATTGATCAGCGCCTCGCGGCCCATGTCGACCTGGAACGTGTCGCCCTCGCCGGTCATGAAGCGGTCGATGCGGCCGGCAACGTGCGGGAACACCGCATAGGCGGCGAACACGCCGCCGACGCCGGCAGCACCCAGCGCGACGATCCACAGCCACGGCAGCCCGGCCATGAAGAACATCACCCCCCAGGTGCCGAGCACCAGCATGGTCTGCCCCAGGTCAGGCTGCGCCACTAGCAGCGAGATGACCAGCGCAAGCAGCAACATGGCGAACAGATTGCCCGGAATGTCGGGCTGGCGCTTGTGCTCGGCGAACAGCCAGGCGCAGATGATGACGAAGCCCGGTTTCAGGAACTCGGACGGCTGTATCGACAGGCCGGCAAGCGATACCCAGCGCCGCGCGCCTTTCACCTCGACGCCGATATAGAGCACCGCCACCATCAAAAACAGCGTGATGCACAGCATGACCAGCGCCATGCGCCGGATCTGCCTGGATTCAAGGAACGAGACGGCAAGCATCACTCCAAGTGCCGGAATGGTGAAGATGATCTGGCGTGTGGCGAAGTGGAAACTGTCTAGTCCGATGCGTTCGGCCACCGCCGGGCTTGCGGCGAAGGACAAAACGATGCCGAGGCCCATCAGCGACAGGAACGCCGCCAGGAACCAGCGATCGATCGTCCACCACCAGGTCGCCACGGGGCTTTTGTCGAGACGGCTTTGCATTATCGTGTCCCTCCGATGGGCTTCACGCCATCAATGGCGGTTGCGGCTTGCCTGAACGCCTCACCGCGGACTTCGAAATTCTTGAACTGGTCGAAACTGGCGCAGGCCGGCGACAGCAGCACCACCGCCTCGCCGCTACTATCCTTGGCCGCATCGCGGGCGGCGTGTTCGACCGCCGCAGCCAACGTGCCTGATATCTCGTAGGGCACCGCTTCGCCCAGCGTCGCCGAAAAGGCCGGTGCGGCTTCGCCGATCAGATAGGCCTTGGCGATACGCGGGAAGAAGCCGCGCAACGGCTCGATGCCACCCTCTTTCGGCAGACCTCCGGCAATCCAGTAGATACGCGCAAAGCTCGACAGCGCCGGTGCCGCGGCATCGGCATTGGTCGCCTTGGAATCGTTGACGAACAGCACATGCCCTTTGCGGCCGACCTGCTCCATGCGGTGCGCCAGCCCCGGGAAACTCTCCAGTCCGGATTGGATCTCGCCGAGCTCGAGCCCGACCTTGAGGCAGGCGGCGGCGGCGGCCAGCGCATTCTGCGCGTTGTGCTGGCCGCGCAACGAGCCGATGCCTTCGAGAAAGGCGACCCGGCTGTAGCGGCCGTGCACGGCTTCCATCAGGTTGGTGCCTTCGGCGAAATAGCCGTCGGTCAGCGGCAGGCGCTTGGAGATGCGAATGATCTGCCGGCCCGCTCGCTCCAGCCGGTCGGCGATCTGGGCGCACCAGGAATCGTCGACACCGATGATTGCCGTCTCGCTGCCGGCCACCAGCCGCTCCTTGATCGAGGCGTAGTGTTGCATCGTGCCATGGCGATCGAGATGGTCCGGCGTCAGGTTGAGCAGGATGCCGGCCGTCGGATTGATCGAAGGGGCAAGATCGATCTGATAGGACGAGCACTCAACCACATAGTGCCGCTCGGGCTGCGGCGGATCGAGCGTCATCACCGCGCGGCCGATATTGCCGCCCATCTGCGTGTCGCGCCCGGCCGATTTGAGGATGTGCGCCGTCAATGCCGTGGTCGTCGACTTGCCGTTGGTGCCGGTGATGGCGATGAAGGCTGCTGCCGGCGCCCGCGCCGTCCGCTCGCGGCAGAAAAGCTCGATATCGCCGATGATCTCCACGCCTGAGCCCCGCGCGAGCTCGACGGTCCAGTGTGGCTTGGGATGCGTCAGCGGCACGCCGGGCGACAGCACGAAGGCGGAAAACCTCGCCCAGTCCGCGCCGCGCAGGTCTGCGGTGGCGATGCCGACCGCGCCGGCCTTGGCAACGCTGTCGGGATTGTCGTCCCAGGCGAGGACGTCCGCGCCGCCCTCGATCAGCGCGCGCGCCGTGGCAATCCCCGAGCCGCCGAGCCCGAAGAGCGAAACGCGCTTGCCTGAAAAGGATGCGGCGGGGATCAAGCGGCCTCCTATCTGAGCTTCAGGGTCGACAGCCCGACCAGCGCCAGAATGACGGCGATAATCCAGAAGCGGATCACCACCTGGCTTTCGGTCCAGCCGAGCTTTTCGAAATGATGGTGGATCGGCGCCATCAGAAAGACGCGCTTGCCGGTCATCTTGAAATAGCCGACCTGGATGATGACCGAGAATATCTCGACGACGAACAGGCCGCCGACGATGACCAGCACGATCTCGTGCTTGGTCGCCACCGCGACCGTGCCGATCAGCCCACCCAGCGCCAGCGAGCCGGTATCGCCCATGAAGATTGCCGCTGGCGGCGCATTGAACCACAGGAAACCGAGACCGGCACCGATCACCGCTCCGAGGACCACGGCAAGCTCACCGGTGCCGGGAACGAAATGGATCTGCAGATATTCAGCGAACACCGCATTGCCGGAGAGATAGGCGATGACGCCGAAGGACGCCGCCGCGATCATGATCGGCACGATCGCCAGCCCGTCGAGGCCGTCGGTCAGGTTCACCGCATTGCCGGCGCCGACGATGACGAAGCACGAGAACGGGATGAAAAACCAGCCGAGATTGACGAGAAACTCCTTGGCGAAAGGGAATGTCAACGATGACGAGAACGGCACCTGGCCGTTATGCATGATCACCCAGGCGGCGATGCCGGCAATGACGAATTCGAGCCCGAGCCGCGCCTTGCCGGAAAAGCCGAGATGCGATTGCTTCGTCACCTTGAGATAATCGTCGTAGAAGCCGATCGAGCCGAACCCCAGCGTCACCAGCAGCACCACCCAGACGTAGATGCTCGACAGGTTCGCCCACAGCAGCGACGAACCGACGATGCCGGACAGGATCATCAGTCCGCCCATTGTCGGCGTTCCCGCCTTCTTGAAATGCGTCTGCGGCCCGTCGGCGCGGATCGGCTGGCCCTTGCCTTGCCGCAGCCTCAGCGAATTGATGATGGTCGGTCCGAAGATGAACACGATCAGCGCCGCTGTGATCAGCGCTCCGCCGGTGCGGAAAGTTATGTAGCGGAAGACGTTGAAGACCGAGATCTTGTCCGCAAATTCGACGAGCAGTGTTAGCATGCGCTTGCGTCCCCCGGACCGATCCTAGGTCTGTCTGCTGGTTGTGGCTTCCGCCGGAAACTTGCCGAGCAACGCCTCGACCAGCTTTGAAAAGCCTATGCCCTTCGACGATTTGATCATGACCACGTCGCCGGGCTTCAATTCCGACAGAAGCACCGGTTTCAGATCTTCCGCGCCGGCGCGGTATTCCGTCTTGATCTCGCCCGGCAGCACGTCGGCCAGCGCCCGCATTTCCGGGCCGCCGAGGAAAACCGTGCGCGTATCGGTGCCGACGATCAGGTCGGCAAGCGCGGCATGCAATTTCGCCGAATGGCTGCCGAGCTCGAGCATGTCGCCAAGCACGGCAATGCGCCTGCCCTCGCCCGACACCGGTGTGGTGTTGAGCAGTGCCATTGCAGCGGTCATCGACGCCGGATTGGCGTTGTAGCTCTCGTCGATCAGTGTGATCGGCCCCTTGGGATGGCGCAACACATAGCGTTTGCCGCGTCCGCGTTCGGGCGAAAGATCGGCCAGCGCCTGCGCAACCCTGGTGACGTCGGCGCCGACCAGATGCGCGGCACCCAGCACGGCCAGCACATTCTGCACCATATGGCGGCCCGGCGCGCCGATCCTGGCGACAATCTCGTGTCCGCCAATCTTGGCGGCTATCACGGAGTGATCGGCATTGATCTCGCATTTGATCAGTTTGAAGGTCGCCCGTGCATTCTCGCCGAACCCGTAGACATGCTCGACGCCCGCTTCTTTCGCCATCTTCTCCAGCAGCTTCCAGCGCTGGTCGTCGCGGTTGAGAAGGGCGGCGCCACCGGGCTCCAGTCCCTCGAAAACCTCTGCCTTGGCCTTGGCGATCTCGTCCAGGTTGCGGAAGAAGCCGAGATGAGCGGCCGCGATCAGCGTAATGATGGCGACATGCGGCCGGACCATTTTGACGAGGGGCCGGATCTCGTCCGGATGGTTCATGCCGATCTCGAAGACGGCATAGTCGCAATCCTGCGGCATGCGCGCCAGTGTCAGCGGCACGCCCCAGTGATTGTTGAACGACTGAGCCGATGCATGCACCGTACCGACCGCGGACAGAGCGTGGCGCAGTGCTTCCTTGGTGGTGGTTTTGCCCGCCGAACCGGTCACGGCAATCACCCTCGCCTTCGAGCGTGCGCGCGCCGCAACGCCGAGCTTTTCCAGCGCGACGAGCACGTCCTCCACGACGATCATCGGTGCCGTCAGCCGCCCCAGCGACGGCAGCTTGCCCTCGGCGACGACAAGCACGCCGGCGCCCGCCTTGATGGCGGCGGTGACGAAATCATGGCCGTCCATCACCTCGCCCTTGATGGCGAAGAAGGCGTCTCCCGGCTGCAGGCTGCGGCTGTCGATGGAAATGCCGGCGATGCCTTCAGGCATCGGACCGAGCGGCCGGCCATCCATGGCGGCAACCAGCGCCTCGGAGGTCCACAGATAGCTCACGCCGCTTGCTCCCTGAGCGCCGAGCGAACTTCCTCATGATCGGAAAAATGCAGCGTCTCGGTGCCGATGGTCTGGCCTTCCTCATGGCCCTTGCCGGCCACGATCAGCGTGTCGCCAGCGTGAAGCATCCCGACTGCCTCGTGGATGGCCTTGCGCCGGTCGCCGATCTCGATGGCGCCAGGTGCGGCCTCCAGGATCGCGGCGCGGATCGTCTCGGGAACTTCCGAGCGGGGATTGTCGTCGGTGACGATGACGACATCGGCCAGCCTTGTGGCGATCTCGCCCATGATCGGCCGCTTGCCCCGGTCACGGTCGCCGCCGCAACCGAATACGACGATGACGCGGCCGGTGGTAAAGGGACGCACCGAAGCCAGCACGTTTTCCAGCGCGTCCGGCTTGTGCGCGTAGTCGACATAGACCGGTGCGCCATTGGCGGCCGTCCCAACGAGGTCGAGCCGCCCCGGCGCACCCTTCAATTTCTCTAGCGCCATCAACGCCTTGGCAACAGATGTTCCAGTCGAAATGGCGAGGCCCGCCGACACCAGCGCATTGGCGATCTGGAAGTCGCCCGCCAACGGCAGGTCGACTTCATGGAGAACGCCGTCAACTTCGACCTCGGCGCGTTGGCGGTGGCGCTCGTGCTCGACCCGCTTCAGCCGCAGGAAATCGCCGTGGCGGCCGACCGTCAGCACGTTCAGTCCCGCTGCCCGCGCCGCCTTGATTGTCGGCTCCGACCACGGGTCGTCGGCAAAGATGACGGCCGGCGCGCCCTTCGGCAGCAGCGCATCGAACAGACGCAATTTGGCGCGATGATAGTCCTCGACCGTCGGATGATAGTCCATATGGTCGCGGCCGAGATTGGTGAAGCCGCCGGCCGCAAGCCTGACGCCATCGAGCCGGCGCTGGTCGAGGCCATGGCTGGACGCTTCCATCGAGGCGTGGGTGACGCCGGCCTCCGCCAACTCCTTGAGCAGCCTGTGCAGTGCCACCGGATCCGGCGTGGTCAGCGAGCCATATTCATTGCGGCCCGGCGCCACCACGCCGGTCGTGCCGATCGAAGCGGCGACCAAACCCGCCTGCTCCCATATCTGTCGGGTGAATGCGGCGACGGAGGTCTTGCCGCTGGTGCCGGTCACCGCGACCATGGTTTGCGGTTGCTTGCCGAAAATACGGGCAGCACTCAGCGCCAGCGCAAGGCGCGGATCGTCTACGACAAGAACCGGAACTGGCAGCCCGGCGACCGCACTGCCCTTGCCGACAACAATCGCGGCAGCGCCGCGGCTCGCGGCATCGGCGGCATAGGCTGCGCCATCCGCCTTGGAGCCGGTGAGCGCGAAAAAGACAACACCCGGTGTTACCTGGCGGGAGTCCGACGAAATCCCTGTAACCTCCATGTCGAAGGAAGCTGTCCCCTCGACAGGCAGGATACCGGCTAGATTTTTCAGCTTCATCGAACCCCGTTCATCGCAACAAAATAGCGCGCAGTTGCCGGCGCGCCCCAAGAATCACTGATAGGAAACCAGCGTTGCACCATTTTCATGGCTGAAATCTGGCTTCACGCCAAGCATGGAAGCCGCACGTCGGATGATGTTTGCAGCCATGATGCCCGCATTCGAGGCAGCCGTGGCACCCATGCCGGGCTTTTCCGGCTTCGGTTCGTCGGCGATCGTAAGCACTATGTATTGCGGATCGTCCATTGGGAAAGCCGCAACGAAAGCGTTGAAATTCTTTTCCTTCGAGTAGCGGCCGTTGACGACCTTCTCCGCCGTTCCCGTCTTGCCGCCCACCCGGTATCCTGGCACCCGGGCATTGCGGCCGGATCCCTTTTCGGCATTGAGGGCATAGAGATAGCGCATGCCCTCGACGGTCTTGTCGCTGACCACTTTCTTGGCCACCGCCATCGCCTGCTCCTGGGTGCGCGGCAGGAAGGTCGGGTCCATCAGATAGCCGCCATTCATCAGCGCGGCGCAGCCGACCGCCGTCTGCAGCGGGGTCGTCGACACGCCGTGGCCGAAGGCGATGGTAATCGAATTGACCTGCTTCCAGACCTTGGGCTCGGTCGGCCGGGCGACTTCCGGCAGTTCGGTCTGCATCTTCTCGAGGATTCCCAGGCGATGCAGGAATTCGCGGTGTCCGTCAATGCCAACCGCTTCGGCTTCCTTGGCAGAGCCGATATTGGATGAGTAGATGAACACTTCCGGCACCGACAGCACCCGGCCCTTGCCATGGAAATCATGGATGGTCTGATGGCCGATCCTGATCGGGCGCGATGCGTCGAAGCGGCTTTGCAGCGTTATCTTGCCGGAATCGAGCGCCATGGCGGTGGTGAAGCTCTTGAAGGTCGACCCCATTTCGTACAGGCCGGCGGACATACGGTTGAGCCGGTCCTTGTCCTGCGCGTTATAGGGGTTGTTCGGATCGAAATCTGGAACCGACGCCATCGCCAGCACCTCACCGGTCTTGACGTTGAGCACGACGGCACCCGCCGCGATCGCATGGTACTTTTCCATGCCGGTGGCGACCTCGTCACGTACGATATGCTGGACGCGCAGATCGATCGAGAGCTGGACCGGCTTCAAATCCTTGGCCACCGCCAGGCCCGACGCCTGAAGATCGCTCAAGCCCTGTTCGTCGATGTATTTCTCCATGCCGGAGATGCCCTGATTGTCGATGTTGGTGAGGCCGACAATGTAGGACGAGGTTTCGCCGGCCGGATAGAACCGGCGCTTTTCGGTGCGGAAGCCGAAGCCGGGGATGCCGAGCTGCATGATATCGGCCTGCTGCTTCGGCGTCAGTTGCCGCTGCAGCCAGACGAAGCCGGCGCCGCTCTTCAGCTTGTTGTATGTCTGCTCGTAGTCGATCTCGGGAAGCACCGTCGACAGCTTTTCGATCGCCTCGTCGGCATCGACGATGCGGCGCGGTTCGGCAAACAGCGACGCCGTCTTGATGTCGGTCGCCAGCACTTCGCCGTTACGGTCGACGATGTCGGGCCGCGATGCCGTCACCCGGCTCTGCGGCCCGCCCGACAGGTCGGGGTTCTGGAAACCCAGATAGACCAGCCGCCCGGCAATGGTCGAATAGATACCGAAGAACACCGCCATCGTCATGACAATGCGGGTCCTGCCCTTGCCACCGGTTGCCTTGCGGGCACCTTCGACCACGATCGATCCGCCCGCGCCGGGCTTCGAACCGCGCTTCAGCAGCCTGCCAACCTGTGGAAATCTGGCGGCCATTGGAAATCCGGTGATCATTGGACGATGCCTCCGGTCACCACCGGATCCTTGCCGCCAATATCAGCCATGCCGCCCAGCCGCTGCGATGAAAGGTCCTCGATGTTGACGGGTTTGGCCGGCAGATCGTCCAGCCCGACGATCTGGCGCGCATTGACCGGCTCGAGTCCGAGTTGCGATTTGTAGATTTCGGTGAGCTTCTGCAGGCGCGACGGCTGGGTAAGCAGGCTCCAGTCCGCCTTGAGCAGGTCGATCGTGTCCTCTTCATAACGGATCTGCGCCTGGATCTTGTGCACTGCCGCCAGTTGCTCCTCGGCCTCGCGCTTGGTCTTGTAGGTCAAGGCAGCCGCCGAAACCATGACGGCGATCAGGACTATGTCGCTGGTACGAAACACGTGTTCACCTCTCTCCCGGTCGATCGGCACCGGGAAGCTTTGGGCCAGGCAGTTTTGGCAGGCCGAAAATCGAAAAATCACCAGCGCGCGCCGGCGCCTCTGTACGGATCGCAGCGCGCAGCCTTGCCGAGCGCGCCCGCGGATTGGCCGAAATCTCGGCATCGCCAGGCGTCACGCCGCTGCCCTTCTTGGTGAAGGTGGCGGTGCGCGCCTGCGCCTCGGGCAGGTGCCGCGATCCGGTCGCTGAATCAGCTCTGTCGGCGATAAAGCGCTTGACCATGCGGTCCTCCAACGAATGGAAGGTCACCACGGCAAGCCGCCCGCCCGGTTTCAGCACGCGCTCGGCGGCAAACAGCGCCTTTGCCAGCTCGCCGAGCTCGTCGTTGACGAAGATGCGCAGCGCCTGGAAAACCCGGGTGGCTGGATGGATCTTGTCTTTCGGCGCGCGGCCGATATGCGTCTCGATGGCATCGGCAAGGTCGAGCGTGCGCTCAAAGGGGCGTTTTTCGCGACGGCTCTCGATCATACGGGCGATGCGCCCAGCATGGCGTTCTTCGCCGAGAAAACCGAAGATGCGGGCAAGATCGCCCACCTTGAAAGTGTTGACGACGTCGGCGGCGCTCAGGCCCGCCTGCGCCATGCGCATGTCGAGCGGTCCATCGGCGCGGAATGAAAAGCCGCGCTCCGGCTGGTCGATCTGCATGGAGGAGATGCCGATGTCGAGCACGACGCCATCGGCACTTTCAACCTGCTCGTCGAGCGTTGAGAACGGTGCCTGGACAAGCCTGAGCCTGCCGCCGGACTGCTGTTCAAGGGTCCGCCCCGCCGCGATCGCATCCGGATCGCGGTCGATGGCGACGACCGAGGCTCCGCTTGCCAGAATGGCCTTCGTGTAGCCGCCAGCACCGAACGTGCCGTCGACGAGCACCTCGCCTTTTGTCGGCGCCAGCGCCTCCAGAACTTCGGCAAGGAGGACCGGAATGTGACGGGCTGGTCCGCCAACGGCATGAACTTCATCGCCGTCGCCCGCCATCATTCCGGCCGCTCCCCGGGCTTCGTCCCCTGCCGAAGCTGCAAAAGCCGGGCGCGAGCTTCCGTCCCATAGGCGCTGAGCCGTCCCGGCTCCCAGATCTGAAAGAAATTGCCGCGGCCAACGAAGGCCACTTCCGCTGAAATGCCGGTATGCTCGCGAATGAAATCGCTCATCGTGATACGGCCGTCCTGGTCGAGCTTCAGAAACGTTCCATCGCCATGGCAGAAGAACGACATGTCGTCCGCCGCCTGCAGGAACGGGTCTTCCTGCGCGATGCGCTGCTCGTAGCGATCGAGCAGGTCGAGCCCACCGACATCCATCGCCGGGCGATCCAGGCAGCGTAGCGCATAAAGTTCCGAATAGCCGCGTTTCTGCACAACGGCACGGAAATGCGCCGGCACGGACACCCGTCCCTTCGCATCGATCCTGTTCACCGCGTTCGACAGAAACCGGTCCATTACGCCTTACGGCCGCTTGCGCCGCCGCACCCCTCTGCATCTTCCTGTCCGCGCCGCCCCGGCCCGGTCGCCGTCCAAAACCCACTTCATTATGACGGGCGAACGCAGGCAAACGCGCAGCCGCCGCGGCTGCCCGATTGGCGTACGCTTCACCCTGACACGGAACGAAGGCTTGAGTATCGGAATGGGATATCATGGGGTGTTATGGGCGTCAACGGGAACAGTCTTCAAAACGCGCCTGCCACGACTGGGGAGAGCAGCTTTGACGGCACTCCGGTCTTTATCCTCCATTAAGCCTAACGAAGGGTTTAGAGCCGTGTGGTCCAACCGGACGCGGCTTGCTGCGGATCGTTGCCGCGCATAGCCTCGGCATCTCCTTTTCCGGTCAGTAACGAGGTTTGAAGCCATGTCTGAAACAGCCAAGTCGCGCGCCGCGGCACTTCCTCATCTGCGTCGCGCCGGGCTGGCCAAGGGCGACCCAATTCCCTTGCCCTTGACCATGGCCGCCATTTTCCACGCGCCGGGTGACGCCACCGGCTACGATCAATATGGCCGCTTCAGCAATCCGACCTGGGATGCAGTCGAGCACATGCTGGCGCATCTGGAAGACGCCCCATGCGTCGCCTTTCCCTCGGGAATGGCTGCCATCTCGGCGGTGTTTTTCGGCCTGCTCAAAGCCGGCGACCGTATCCTGCTGCCGTCCGACGGCTACCATACGACGAGAGCGCTGGCAGACCGTTTCCTGAAGTCCTTCGGCGTCGCGTACGACGTCCGGCCGACATCGAGCTTCCTCGACGGCGGCTTTGACGGATACCGGCTTGCCTTCGTCGAAACGCCCGCCAATCCAGGACTGGACATATGCGACATCGCAGCCGTCGCCGAAGCCGTGCACAAAGCGGGTGCGATGCTTGTGGTCGACAACACGACGATGACGCCTTTCGGCCAGCGCCCGCTCGATCTCGGCGCCGATATCGTCATTGCTGCCGACACCAAGGCGCCGAACGGCCATTCCGATGTGCTGTTCGGCCATGTCGCCAGCCGCAACGCAGATATTATCTCGAGGGTGACCGACTGGCGCGAGACGTCGGGCGCCATCCCCGGGCCGTTCGAGGCATGGCTGGTACATCGCGGCCTCGAAACGCTGGACGTGCGCTTCGACCGCATGTGCGCTTCCGCCGAAATGATAGCGCGACGGCTGAAAGACCATCGCGCAATCAGCGGCTTGCGCTTTCCGGGACTGGAGAGCGACCCATCACACAATCTTGCCCGCGCCCAGATGGAGCGCTTCGGATTTCTCATCTCGTTCGTGCTCGCCTCGGAGGACAAGGCCGAGGATTTCATCAACAACTGCGCGTTGATGCAGGCAGCGACATCGTTCGGCGGCGTACACACTTCGGCCGAACGGCGATCAAAAAGGGGAGATGCCGTTCCGCCCGGCTTCGTTCGCTTGTCGATCGGCTGCGAGCCGGTGGAAGAGCTTTGGCAGGCGATCGAGACGTCGCTAGACCGCATCGGCACCTGAGCAGCGCGACTACGAATTCAGATCGCCGGCGTCGATCTTGCGCCGGCCGTGGAGAACGCGAACGATTTCGATCGCCTCTTCGCGGACACGATACAAAGTGAGGTATTCGCCGACGATCAGGTGACGGATGCCGGGCGCAATGTCTTCGCGCGGTGCACCTGAGAAGGGATGCAGGGTCAGCAAATCCACCGCCTTTGCAAGAGATCCACGAGGCGAACCGCCGCATTTGGATTCTGTTCGGCAATGTAGTCGACGATGGCTTCGAGGTCGATCAATGCCTGAGGAAGCAGGCGATATTTCACTCCTCAAGGCCTTTGGCCTCGGCCATTTTCAGATATTTGGCGCGCAGCCGTTCCATGATTGGCGGCCCGTCCAGCGCCGGTCCGCTGTCGATCCCCTCCTGCGCCATCTTGCGCAATTCCTCGACCGTGTAGCCGAGCAGGTCGCGCCTGTCCTTCCATTGCCTCAGTGCGTCGCGGATCACCTCGCTCGCCGAGGCATATTCGCCGGCGGCGACCACGTCGTCGACTGCCGCGGCCAACTCCGGCGACAGCGTGATGCTACGTTTATCGACCTGTCCCATGACGCGCTCCTGAATATCGTCATCAACTGGTACGATTTAATCGCACCATTTTCAAGGAATGTCGCGCTCGATTGCGGGTCGAAAAGTGAATCAACGGCTGCGCCCGAAGACGTAACCTGCTGATATCAGGAGATTTCCTTTTATCGGGGAAACTGCCAGCTGGCCTGTAAGCCGGGTTCTGTATGGCCCTCGCCCCGTACGGGGCGAGAACGTGGCGGCCATTCATCTTGGGCGCATGTTGCCATGCGCCTCACGCAACCTACCCGGACGGTGAGCCGGAAACAGCCCTCGAGGGTTTCCCCTCGCACCGCCCCTATTCGGTCTTGCTCCCGGTGGGGTTTACCGTGCCGCTCCTGTTGCCAGTCGCGCGGTGGGCTCTTACCCCACCCTTTCACCCTTGCCACGATAGATCGTGGCGGTTTGCTTTCTGTGGCACTTTCCCTGGGGTCGCCCCCGCCGGCCATTAACCGGCACCGTGTCTCCATGGAGCCCGGACTTTCCTCACCCGCAGCCTTTCGGCTTCGCGGGTGCGGCCGCCCGGCCAGCTGGCAAGGCGTATAAAGGGGTTCAGGCCCGAAAACGCAAACGAAAAAGCAAGTTATCGCTTGTCAGGCGGGCGCTCCAAGTGCTGCCAGCTGCACCTTGACCTTGCCGCAATAGGCTGCGGACACCGGGTTCATCCGTGTGGCGCCGTGGCCGGCATTGTATTTCAGGATCGTGCCGCAGGTCGTGCCGCCGCCGAGATCCCGCGCCATGGCAAGGTACTTCATGCCGTATTTGATGTTGGTATCGGGATCGTAGAGACCCTGAACCGAACCGCTATAGCCCATCATTCTTGCCGTCGCCGGCTTGATCTGCATCAGGCCGATCTCGCCGGCGCTGCCGACCTGGTTCGGCTGGTAGTTGCTCTCGATCTTGATGACGGCATTGGCGAGCGACACCGGCACGCCGTAGCTGGCGGCATATCGCGCAATGATCGCCGAATACTGTCCGCTGCCGCCGACAACCGCCGCCTGGGGCGCTGGCCTGCTCTTCGGAGCGACTGACGCCGTTGCCATACGGTCGATGCGTTTGCGGTTACGCTTCACATGCTGTTTGGAGATTGTCTTTCTCGCAGCGGTCGGCCTTTTCGCGGAGACTGGCTTTTTCGTTCTTACCGCGGCCGCTTTTTCCACTTTTGCGGTGGTGGTCTTCTCTACTTTTGCACCACCTTTCGGCATGGCGGTTTTGCCGGCTGCGGCACTGAAGCCCTGATCGGCCCGTTGGCTCAGCGGTGCGCCGTTCGCCGCGCTGAAGGCAAAAGTCATTACGCCGGCAGCAATGGCTGCCGTTAAAACGGTCAATTTCTGCATGTGATCCTGTTCTGTTTGATCTGCACAAAGAACTTCGCGCAGATACCCTCAATCAACATCGGAACATCTGGGGGGATAGAGGTCCGACAATCTGTACGGATCGCCTTTGACGACGGAATTGGCGCCAAAGAAGGCGGCGCAAGTCACTTTAGGTAACAGATTGTAACTTTTAATCTGGGAAAAGATTATTTGAGAGAGGCTATCCTTGCGGAAGCGAGCAGCCTTTCCAGCGTGCGGATCGTCGATCCGTCAGCCATGCCATCGACCAGGCGCTGCCGGAAATGCCGCTGAAATGCCTCGACCACGATTTCGGTCTGCCGGTCGAAAGCGCCGGTGATCTCGACGCCATAACCATAGAGCGACAGCATCGACTGCAGCGCCTCGACCTCGGCGCCGGTATCATCTGGCTTCAGTACGGCGCCGCGCCGGATCGGTGCTGCCGGCACAACATGGCCGACACCGGCGGCAAACAAGGCTTTCCATGGAAATTTCTCGCCCGGATCGACCTTGCGCCCCGGTGCCACGTCGGAATGGGCGAGCACCCGCTGCGCCAGAATGGAATGGCGCTCGACAATGCCGACGCACAGGCCGATCACCGCGTCGATCTGCGGTTTTGGAAAATTGCGATAGCCGAGAGTATGCCCCGGATTGACGATCTCGATGCCGATCGAACAGGAGTTGATGTCGCTCTGTCCGAACCACCAGCTCTTGCCGGCATGCCAGGCGCGATCGCTTTCCCTTACCATCTGAACAATGCGGCCGTCCTCATGGACCAGATAGTGCGACGAGACCTCGCTTGCCGGATCGCACAACCATGCCTCGGCGCCGGCGCCGGTCGCCATGCCGGTGTAGTGCAGCACGATCATATCGGGTCTAAGCGTGCCGCGCCGCGGTCCGAAATTCGGCGATACCCTAACCTCGGCGCTCGGCTCGTCGGGCGGAAAGCCGCTCATGCGTGCCGCAGGCCTCGCTCGATCATCTCATAGGCCGCGTTGATCGCCGCCAGCCTGGTCGTCGCGATCTTGATGAATTCCTGCGGCAGGCCGCGTGCGATCAGCCGGTCCGGATGATTGTCGGAGACCAACTTGCGGTAGCGCCTGCGGACCTCCTCGAACGGCTTCCCACGCTCGATGCCGAGCACAACATAAGGATCGGCGGCGCCCAGATCGACATGCCGCGCCAGGATGCTCTGGTAGTGCGCCTCATCGATGCGGAAGATCTCGGCGATGCGATGCAGGAATTGGCGCTCGCGCTCATGCACCAGCCCGTCGGCCTTGGCGATGTGGAACAGCCCGTCGAGTATGTCCTCCAGCATCAGGCAATTCGAATGGCCCGAACCGCAAAGCTGCGCCATCCGCTCGGCATAGGTTTCGAAACCGGCAATGTCGCGTTTGGCCAAATCGTAGAGCCGCGCCACATTGCGCCTCTGTTCCTTCGGCACCTCGAATATTTCCTGGAAGGCGCGCACCTCGTCTTGGGTGACGATGCCGTCTGCCTTGGCCATCTTGGCCGACAGCGCGATCATCGCCACCGAGAAGGCGACGCGCCGGCGCAGATCGGCATCGCCGGAGAAAACCGTGCGCACGGCTTCGACCACTTCGGCGACGCCTGACGACGCTGAAGATGAAACGCGTGTGACGAAGTCGCCGAGGCGGTCCCAAATCGACATGAGGGTTTCATAGGGCCAACCGCCCATCGCTATCAAGCCAAGACAGTGCCGCAGGGGCTGGCCCAATCGATTTGGCGGAATGCCTGAGGCGGCTGGCGCTAGCGCTCACCCATGGAAAATCCGCAGACGGCAGCCTCGCCGCGCAAACGGCGAGCCTGGCGATTGGCGCCTTGGGTCGTCGTTTCGGCGCAAGTAAGGGGCGAGGCGTACTTTTCGCGTTGCGGTTACCTGCGTCGGCGCACTCGGCCGCAAAGCGCGGGCATCGTAAGCAGCAGAAAGGCCGGCGTGTGAGGCCGGCCTCTCTTGGTTGTCACATCAATTATTGCGCCGGGGCAGCCGGCGCAGGAGCGGGGGCCGGGGCCGGCTCGGCAGGTTTGTTGGCGTCAGGAGCAGCCGGCTTCATCGTCTGGTCGGATGCCGGCGGGTTAGTGCTCTGCGTCGTAGTGTTGTCGGTGCCGCTGTCGCTGCAGGCCGCAACGCCAAGCAAGGCAAGCGCCGAGACCGACGCAAGAATGAGTTTCTTCATGATATCTCTCCTCTAATCACGCCACCGTTACCGGCGACGATCGAGGACACAATGCATCAGGTCATGATGAGTTTCGTAACGTTGCGTTTCCGCGTGTAACATCAAGCGCTTGGCCGTACAAAGCGTTGAGCACTAACAGGATGCGTAAAATGAAAATGCCGGAGGCGCTGCCATGACCGCAAGATGGGATTTCTGGATCGACCGCGGCGGTACCTTCACCGACATCATCGGCCGGGACCCGGAAGGCGGGCTGTATCCCAGGAAACTCCTTTCGGAAAATCCCGAAGCCTATGCCGACGCTGCCATCCAGGGCATTCGCGAACTGCTCGGCGTCCAGCCCGGCGCCCCAATCCCTTCCGCTCTGATCGGCGACGTCAAAATGGGCACCACGGTCGCCACCAATGCGCTTCTCGAGCGCAAGGGCGACCGCGTGCTGCTGCTCATCACCAAGGGCTTCCGCGATGCGCTGAGGATTGCCTATCAGGCCAGGCCCGATATCTTTGCCAAGCAGATCATCCTTCCCGAACAGCTCTACGAGCACGTCATCGAGATAGACGAACGCGTGCGCGCCGACGGTCGTGTCGAACGCCTGCTCGACATCGCCTCCGTGCGTCCTGCCATCGAACAGGCCAAGGCTGACGGTATCGATGCGGTCGCGATCGTCTTCATGCATGCCTGGAAACATCCCGATCACGAAAAGGCGGTCGCCAAAGTCTGTCGAAAGCTCGGATTCTCGCAGGTCTCGGTCAGCCACGAGGTCTCGCCGCTGATCAAGCTGGTCGGCCGCGGCGACACCACGGTGGTCGACGCGTATCTGTCGCCGATCCTGGCAAGGTATGTGCAAAGGGTTGCGGCGGAACTGGGTGCCGCGCCAATCTCCCCCCTTGTGGGGGAGATGTCGGCGAAGCCGACAGAGGGGGGCGCTGTCCCGCCAACATCTCAGTCTGTCACGCCCCCCTCTGCCCTGCCCCCTTTGCCGCCACTTGGCATCTCCCCCACAACGGGGGAGATTGGCCAATCCCCCCGCCTTATGTTCATGATGTCGTCGGGCGGCCTCACCGCCGCCGACATGTTCCAGGGCAAGGATGCGCTGTTGTCCGGCCCGGCCGGCGGCGTCGTCGGCATGGTCGAGACGGCAAAACTCGCCGGTTTCGGCAAAGTCATCGGCTTCGACATGGGCGGCACCTCCACCGATGTCGCCCACTATGATGGCGACTACGAGCGCGCCTTCGACACCGAGGTCGCCGGCGTGCGCATCCGCGCGCCGATGATGCGCATCCACACCGTCGCCGCCGGCGGCGGCTCGATCCTGCACTATGAGGCCGGCCGCTTTCGCGCCGGGCCGGATTCGGCCGGCGCCAATCCCGGCCCGGCCGCCTACCGGCGCGGCGGTCCGCTTGCGGTCACCGACGCCAATGTCATGCTGGGAAAGCTGCAGCCCGACTTCTTTCCGGCCATTTTTGGGCCGGGCCAGGACGAACCGCTCGACGTGCGGACAGTTCGCGAGACGTTCACCGCACTTGCCGCCGAAATCGGCGACGGCCGCTCGCCGGAAGCCGTTGCCGAAGGGTTCGTCACCATCGCCGTCGAAAACATGGCCAATGCCATCAAGAAGATTTCGGTGCAGCGCGGCTACGACGTCACCGAATACCTGCTGAATTGTTTCGGCGGCGCCGGCGGCCAGCACGCTTGCCTCGTCGCCGATGCGCTCGGCATGGAGGCTGTGCTGATCCATCCCTTTTCCGGCCTGCTCTCGGCATACGGCATCGGCCTGTCCTCGGTGTTTGCGTCACGCCAGCAGGCGCTGCTGAAGCCGCTGGCGGACGATTCCGGGCCGGCGATCAACGAGCTCATCGCAACGCTGCGCAAAGCCGTCATCGACGAACTCGCCGCGCAAGGCATCACCGAAGACGCGGTCGCCTCGAAGCCGATGCTGCAGATCCGCTATGACGGCACCGATACCGCGCTGCCTGTGAACTTTGGGCACGGCTCGATTGCGCAGGCCAAGGCGGACTTCGAACTGGCGCACAAGGCGCAGTTCGGCTTCGTCTATGATGACAAGCCGATGATCGTCGAATCGGTCGGCGTCGAAGGTACCGATACCGGCAGCACCGGCCGCGACGAAAGCGATTCAGTTCTTGAACACAAGGCCGCAAGTCCTTCCGGGACGCGGAAAATTTTCGTCGACGGCATCTGGCGCGACGCCGGCATCTTCCCTCGCGAAACGCTGAAGCCCGGTAACAAGATCGCCGGCCCCGCTTTGATCATCGAGCCGAACCAGACCATCGTCGTCGAGCCCGGCTGGCAGGCCGAGATCACCGCCAAGGACCATGTACTGATGCGCCGCATCGAGAAGAAGCACCGGCAGGCCGCACTCGGCACCGAAGCCGATCCGGTGATGCTGGAGGTCTTCAACAATCTGTTCATGTCGATCGCCGAGCAGATGGGCGTAACGCTGCAGAACACCGCCTATTCGGTCAATATCAAGGAGCGGCTCGACTTCTCCTGTGCCGTTTTCGACCGGAATGGCGCGCTGGTCGCCAACGCGCCGCATATGCCGGTGCATCTCGGCTCGATGGACCGCTCGGTGGAGACCATCATCCGGCTCAATTCCGGCGACATTCACCCCGGCGACGTCTTTGCCCTGAACGCCCCTTACAATGGCGGCACGCATCTGCCTGATATCACCGTGGTGACACCGGTGTTTTCCCTCCCCCTCGAGGGGAGGGTGGCCGCGAAGCGGCCGGGTGGGGTCCTCTCAGAAGGCACCACAAATGCGTCGAGCACTGCCGCAACGACCCCCTCCGGCGGCTTCGCCGCCACCTCCCCCTCGAGGGGGGAGGAGATCCTCTTCTACGTAGCCTCGCGTGGCCACCATGCCGACATCGGCGGCACGGCGCCCGGCTCGATGACGCCGCTTGCCACTACCGTCGATGAGGAAGGTGTGCTGTTTGACAATTTCCGCATCGTCGATCGCGGCAGGTTCCGCGAGAAGGACCTGGAGACGCTGCTGACCGACCACCCCTACCCGGCGCGCAATCCGCACCAGAACATCGCCGACCTCAAGGCGCAGATCGCCGCGAACGAAAAGGGCGTCGCCGAGCTGCGCAAGATGGTCGCGCATTTCGGCCTTGGCGTCGTCGAAGCCTATATGGGCCATGTCCAGGACAATGCCGCCGAAAGCGTGCGTCGCGTACTGGAGCGGCTGCCCGACAGTTCCGAATACGAATATCCGACCGACACCGGCCAAATGATCAAGGTGAAGATATCGGTCGACCGGCGCAAGCGCGAAGCGACCGTCGACTTCACCGGCACGTCGCCAGTGATGAAGAACAATTTCAACGCGCCAGAGCCGGTCGCCCGTGCCGCGGTGCTTTATGCCTTCCGCGTCATGGTCGAAGACAACATCCCGATGAATGCCGGATGTCTGCGGCCGATCAACATCGTCATTCCCGACGGCTCGATGCTGAAGCCCGCCTATCCCGCGGCAGTCGTCGCCGGCAATGTCGAGACCTCGCAGCACGTCACCAACGCGCTGTTCGGCGCGATGAGGGCAATGGCCAATGCGCAAGGCACGATGAATAATCTCACCTTCGGCAACAAGCAGTACCAGTATTATGAGACGATCTGCTCCGGTTCGCCGGCCGGCCGCATGAACGACGGCCGCGGCTTTCACGGCACCTCCGGCGTCCACACCCACATGACCAATTCGCGCCTGACCGATCCGGAAGTGCTGGAACTGCGTTTCCCGGTATTGCTCGAAGATTTCCATATCCGCGAAGGTTCCGGCGGCAAAGGCAAATGGAATGCCGGCGACGGCACCAAGCGCACCATCCGCTTCCTCGAAAAAATGGAATGCGCGATCCTGTCCTCGCATCGCAACCGCCCGCCGCAAGGCCTGGACGGCGGCGGCGATGGCGAGGTTGGCTCGACCAAGATCCGCCGCAAGGATGGCCGCGTCGAGGTCCTGAAGGCCTGCGATCAGACCATCCTCGACGCCGGCGAGGCAGTCATCGTGACGACGCCGACGCCTGGTGGATTTGGCAAGGCCTGAACTCGCGTCAACAGGCTGTCACCGGCCTGTCATGACCCTGCGCTACCCGCTTGCGGCAAAGCAAACGGGGAATCGCCTTGCCATGACGGACATTTCTGGAGAACTGGTTTTTCGCCGCGGCAAGGAAGTTGGCAAAGCCGTCTACCAGAACCGCCCGCTGTCGAAAGCCGGCATCTCCGAGCGCTTGTTCGCCTTCCTGTTCTCCGGCCTTGTCTACCCGCAGATCTGGGAAGACCCCGAAATCGACATGGACGCGATGCAGCTCGGCAAGGGTCATCGTCACCATTGCCTCGGGCGGCTGCAACATCCTCGCCTATCTCACCCGGTCGCCGGAAAGGATCGATGCCGTCGACCTCAACACCGCCCACATCGCGCTGAACCGTATGAAGCTCGAAGCCGTCCGTCACCTGCCGTCGCAGGGCGACCTGTTCCGTTTCTTCGGCGCGGCTGAGACCGGGCACAATTCGCAGGCCTACGACCGCTTCATCGCACCGCATCTCGACCCGGTCAGCCGCCATTATTGGGAGCGCCGCAGCTGGCGCGGCCGTCGCCGCATCGCTGTCTTCGACCGCAATTTCTACCAGACCGGCCTGCTTGGCCTGTTCATCGCCATGGGCCATCGCACCGCAAAATTCTTCGGCATCGACCCGGCCGACATCATGGACGCCAAGAGCATCGCCGATCAGCGCCGCTTCTTCGACGAAGAGCTGGCGCCGGTCTTCGAAAAACCGCTGCTGAAATGGGCGACTTCGCGAAAAGCTTCGCTGTTCGGCCTCGGCATTCCGCCGGCCCAGTACGATTCGCTGATCACCTCGGGTGACGGCACCATGGCCAGCGTGCTCAAGGCGCGGCTGGAAAAGCTCGCCTGCGATTTTCCGCTGAAGACCAACTATTTCGCCTGGCAGGCTTTTGCCCGCCGCTATCCCAATCCCGGCGAGGCCGCCCTGCCCGCCTATCTCGAAAAGCGCAACTACAAGACGATCCGCAACAATGTCGATCGCGTGGCAATCCACCATGCCAATCTGATCGAGTTCCTTGCCGTTAAGGATGCCGGTTCGGTCGACCGCTTCGTGCTGCTCGACGCACAGGACTGGATGACGGACGACCAGCTCAACGGGTTGTGGGCCGAGATCACCCGAACCGCCTCCACCGGCGCCCGCGTCATCTTCCGCACCGCAGCGGAACCCAGCCTGCTGCCCGGCCGCGTCTCGAATTCGCTGCTCGACCAGTGGCGCTACGAGAACGACGCCTCGCGCGAGTTTTCGGCGCGCGACCGCTCGGCGATCTATGGCGGCTTTCATCTCTACGTGAAGCAGGGCGCATGAGCACGACCGAGTTGCCGGCCAGCCATGCCGAGCTGATGGACGGCGTTTACCGCTGGCAGCGTCATATCTACGACCTGACCCGCAAATATTATTTGCTCGGTCGCGACCGGCTTATCGCCGGCCTGGATGTGCCGGCCGGCGGCACCGTGCTCGAGCTCGGCTGCGGCACCGGCCGCAACATCATCCTTGCCGCCCGCCGCTATCCCGGCGCGCGCTTCTTCGGCCTCGATATTTCGGCCGAGATGCTGGAGACGGCCACCGCCGCCCTTGCCCGCGAAGGCCTCTCCGGCCGCGTCACGCTGGCGCGCGGCGATGCCACGGATTTCGACGCAAAGGCGCTGTTCGGCGTCGAAAATTTCGACCGCGTCTTTGTCTCGTATTCGCTGTCGATGATCCCCGGCTGGGAGAAGACGGTATCCGCGGCTCTTGCTGCCCTGTCATCTGGCGGCTCGCTGCATATCGTCGATTTCGGCCAGCAGGAGGCCCTGCCCCGCTGGTTCCGCACGCTGCTGCGCGGCTGGCTGAAAAAATTCCATGTCGAGCCACGTCAATCGCTGCGCGCGGTTCTGGATTCGGAATCTGCAAGAACCGGTGCAAGCTTCCGTTTCCAAGCGCTTTATCGCGGCTATGCGTGGCTCGCTGTGATCGGCCTAGGTCGATAGCCAGGGTGTGTTGAGATTCAGGTCAGGCCGAGTCGAAAACGGTGGGCTCCGAGAACCGGCGCGGGGTGTACTTTTGGGTACGTGAGCACCGGCCTACGCCGGCCGTAGCCTTAACTGCCACGACCGCTCATGAGTGCTTTGGCCGGCGAAGGCCGGAAGCGCAGGAAACCGCCGTTTGCAGGCCGGTATCACCTGAGTATCGATACAGCCTAATGCAGCGCCTTGACCAGCGCCGCCACCATTACCTGCGGCCGGTAGCCGAGCCTGGCCGGCGTCAGCCCGAGCCGCACCACAACCAGCTGCTCGGAGGGAATGATGGCGACCGTTTGCCCATCATGCCCCTCCATCCAGTAGGTGTCCTTGGGCAGGCCGGCGGCAATGCCGGCGCCGGGATTTTCCTCGTCGCCCGGCCCTTCGATCCATAATTGCCCCTTGCCGTAGACCTTCGAGGCAGTTGCCGGTTCCCGCATCCAGTCGACGAAGCCGGCGGGCAGGATCGCCTTGCCGTTCCAGACGCCACCCTGCAGCAGGAATTGGCCGAAGCGCGCCCAGTCGCGTGCCGTGGCATAGAGATAGGACGAGCCGACGAAGGTGCCGTGCTCGTCGGCCTCTAGCACCGCGCTCCGCATGCCGAGCGGATCGAACAGCGCGACCCTCGGCCACGCCAGCGCCTTGTCCTTGTCGCCGATCGCGTCCTGCCACAATCGGGACAGCATCACCGCCGTGCCGCTCGAATAGGAAAACACCTTGCCGACCTCGCCGGTCAGCGGCTTGGATCCGGCAAAGCCTGCCATGTCCGGTTCGAGATAGAGCATGCGCGTCACATCGGCGACGTCGCCATAATCCTCGTTGAATTCCAGTCCGCTCGACATTGCCATCATGTCGGCGAGGCTGATCACGGCACGGCCATCTGCTTGCCAGGGTCGAAACAGGCCCTGGTTGGTGATCGCCAGCTTGCCGTCCTTCATCAGCGTGCCGACGATCGCCGCATTCACCGTCTTGGTCATTGACCAGCCCAGTAGCGGGGTCTTTTCGGAAAAGCCGTCGCCATAGCGCTCTGCGACGATGCGGCCGTTCTTGACCACCACCACCGCCCGCATGCCAGCACCGGTCAATGCCGGATCGTCGAGGATTGCCGTGACCTCGGGATCCTGCGAGGCATCGGCCTTGTCGCCCTCCGGCCAGATCGCATCGGGCAGCGGCGCCGGCGTCGGTGCAACTCCCGCGACAGCCTTGGCGGCGGCAATATCGCTGTCGGGAACCGAGGCGCAGCCGAGCCCGTCGCGGGCGACCGCGACACTCTTGCCGAGCCCGCCGAACAGGCCCGCCGAAACCGTTCCCTTCTCCTTGTCCACCGACACTCTCATCAGCTTCAGCAGCGGATGGCCCGGCGCCTGCACATCGACGGCGAGCACGTCGTCGGCGTCTCGCCCTGCGATGAAGACGTTCGAACAGACGATCTTGGCCGAATAGCCGGAACCGACGCGGATCAGTTCCGGCGGCGCGAAATACAGCCAGCCGGCGAGCATCGCAGCGGCCAGCACAGCCAGGCCCAGCAGCCATTTGACGAACTTCAGAAGGATCTGCATTTTTTTCGAATTCCCCCCGAGCGCGATCTATGTCATCGATTTGCCGCCATTGTTTCGGCAAAATCGCGGCTCTTGTCGAGCGCCGTCAACCGAATATCAACCATGATCGGCGATCACGAGGGACTGGGCGATTCTGTGGGGTGATCGTCCGGCTGGGCTTGCATGCATGTGTCCCAAACTGCGCAACGGTTTGGGAATGCATGAAACGAAGATCCAGGCGCTTCGCGTAAGTCAGTTTCAAACGCGTCGCGCCCGGTCGAGGGGCCACCCGCGGAAAGACCCATCAGCGGCCGGCTGAAACCGGCTCGGGAAGTAGCGATGCGCCGTTTCGCGGTCCTCATCACGCTGATGCTGCTTGGTGCCTGCTCGACGGTCGATGATCTGACGCCATCGCTGTCGTCGTCCAGCGCCCCGACGGTTGCGGTACGCGCGCCCCGTTTTGCCGATTCCGACCCGCATGAATGGGATAGCGGCGCACCGTGGAGCTACGCCGTCCACGGCACCGACGTCTCCAAATACCAGACATCGATCGACTGGCCGGCGGCCAGGGCCAGCGGCATCTCCTTTGCCTTTATCAAGGCTACCGAAGGCGGAGACCGGTTCGATGAAGCTTTCAACGAGCATTGGAGCCGCACGAAGGCCTCGGGTATCCCCCGTGCCGCCTATCATTTCTTCTACTTTTGCACGCCGGCCGCTACCCAGGCGCGCTGGTTCATCCAGAACGTGCCCAAAGACAGTTCGGCGATGCCGCCCGTTCTCGACATGGAATGGAACCCGAAATCGCCGACCTGCAAGCTGCGGCCAGATTCCGCCACGGTACGCAGCGAGATGAGCACATTCCTCAAAATCGTCGAAAAACACTACGGCAAGAAGCCGATCATCTACACGTCGGTCGACTTCTTCGAAGATAATGGTCTATCGGGTTTCCGGGGCTACCCCTACTGGCTGCGCTCCGTCGCCGGGCACCCGCGCCAGAAATACGGCAGCCATCCATTCACCTTCTGGCAGTATACCGGAACGGGCGTCGTGCCGGGCATGGCCGGAAACGCCGACATCAACGTCTTCAACGGCTCCGAAGCCGCCTGGAAGAAGTGGTTGCGGCAGAACACCCGTTGACACCAGGCCTGCCGCCTGCTTTTCGACACAGCCAATGACGAATACCCGCAACCGCTGGTAATCTTCTCGGAAGGATGGCGATGCGATCGCGCTTTGGAATTCTCGCGGCGCTGCTCCTGACCGCCGTGCCGGCCGCGGCACAGCAATGCGGCGGCGATTTCGAGGCATGGAAGCAGGGCGTGGCGGCGGAGGCCAGGGCGGCCGGCGTCGGCGCTGCCGGCCTTGATGCGCTGGAAAACGCCACCCTCGATGAGAAGGCGCTGGCACGCGACCGCGCCCAGGGCGTCTTCACCCAGACCTTCATCGAATTCTCGAACCGCATGATCTCGTCGCATCGACTGAAGCAAGGCGCGGCCAATCTGCAAAAATATGCCGAGATCTTTGCCCGCGCCGATCGCGAATTCGGCGTCCAGGCGCCGGTCATCGCTGCTTTCTGGGCCCTGGAAACCGATTTTGGCGCCGTGCAAGGCGATTTCCACACACTGAACGCACTGGTCAGCCTCTCGCATGACTGCCGCCGCCCGCAGTTGTTCCGGCCGCAGATCGTGCCGCTGCTGATGCTGATCGATCGCGGCGTGGTGCCGGCCGACGTGACCGGTGCCTGGGCCGGCGAGATCGGCCAGACGCAGATGTTGCCTTCCGACTATCTCGGCCACGGCGTGGACGGCGACGGCAATGGCCTGGTCGACCTGCGCGGCAGCGCGCCTGATGTGATCATGAGCACGGCCAGCAAGATCCAGTCGCGCGGCTGGAAGCGCGACCAGCCCTGGATCGAGGAAGTCCGTGTGCCCGACGATTTGCCGTGGGAGCAGACGGGACGCACCAACAAGCTGCCGTTGATGCAATGGACCCAGTGGGGCGTTACCAGGCCCGACGGTACGCCGCTTCTCGACAACGGCCTGAAGGCCGGCCTGGCGCTGCCCATGGGTCGCAAGGGGCCAGCCTTCCTGACCTACGACAATTTCGACGTCTATCTCGAGTGGAACCAATCCTTCACCTATGCCCTGACCGCGGCAAATCTTGCCGCCCGGCTGGGGGGCGCGCCGCGATTCGATCCGCGCAACCCGGAACCCGGCCTCAACGGCGACCAGATGAAGGCGCTACAGACCAAGCTCGAGGCGAAAGGCTATGACGTCGGCACCGTCGACGGCATTCTAGGCACCAACACCCGCGAAGCGATCCGCAAGGAGCAGATGCGGCTGGGCCTGCCGGTCGACGGCTGGCCGACGCTCGAGCTGCTGGCGGGGCTGTGAGGGCGGTGAATGGTGAATGGTGAATGGTGAAAAGAATAGCACCGGAGCCGCACTGAACACCAGAGCTACTACTATTCACTATTCACTATTCACATCACCGCCTGGCAAGCAAGAAATCGATGAAGGCTCGCAGCGGCGCGGGAACCTGCCGGGAACTTGCGTGATATAGATAAAAACCCGGAAATCTCGGCGACCAGGCTTCGAGAAAGCGGATGAGCTTTCCCGCTTCGATCCACGGCCGGACCTGGTATTCCAGCATGTACGCCACGCCGACCCCATCCAGAACCGCCCCGATCATCAGGTCCGTATCGTTGACCGTCAGGCCACCGCTGACGGCCACTTCCAGGGCACGTTGGCCTCGGGCGAACTCCCACCGGTAGAGATTGCCGCCGCTCGGCCACTGGAAATTGATGCACTGGTGCTGATGCAGGTCCGCGGGGTGACGGGGTATCGGGTGATGCTGCAGATACCTCGGCGCCGCCACTGCAGCCATCTCGAGCTCCTCGCTGAGCTTCACAGCCACCATATCCTTGTGCAGCCGCTCACCCAGTCTGATTCCAGCATCGAAGCGGCCCTCGACGATGTCGGTGAGCATGTCGTCGACAATGATTGTGAGGGCGATATCGGGATAGGCGCGGCGGAAATCGCCGAGGATCGGCGCGATGAAACGCGTGGCGGCGATGCGCGGAACATTGATGCGCAGCGAGCCTGCTGGCCGGCCGCGTGATGCATGCGCGTCCGCGACGGCGCCTTCCAGTTCGCCGAATGCCGGTGCGATGCGGGCAAACAGCTTCTCGCCCTCAGCGGTCGGCGACATGCTGCGCGTGGTGCGGTTAAGCAGGCGGACACCGAGACGCTCTTCCAGCCCACGTATCGTCTGGCTGAGTGCTGGAGGCGAAATCCTGAGCTTGGCCGCGGCGCGGACAAAGCTTCCCTCTTCGATGATTGCTGCAAATGCCGTGAGTTCGGAAAACTCGCTTCCTCGCATTATGTACCTCAGGCTTAACAAGTCAGTTAGATAATAGGCTATTCTCTGAGCAATAGCATGCCCCTAGCTTTTCCCCGGAACGCCGCTCGATCGAGGCGGCCGTAGCCAGACGAAGGAACAGCCATGCATCGTCCACTCGAAGGCAAGACCGCACTTGTGACCGGCAGCTCGCGCGGCATCGGACGCGCCATCGCCGAGGGGCTCGCGGCCAAGGGTGCTGCCGTGGTCGTCAACTATGTCGGCAACGAGAAAGCAGCCAGGGAAGTCGTTGCCGCCATTGAAGGGATTGGCGGAAAAGCCGTCGCCATCCAGGCGGACGTCTCCAGCATCCCCGACATTCGCAAGTTGTTCGACGAAACCGAACGGCAGATGGGGCCGATTGACATCGTCGTAGCCAATGTCGGCGTCGCCGTCATAAAGCCGCTCGTCGAGGCCACCGAAGCGGACTTCGATCATGTGTTCGGGGCCAATGCCAAGGGCACCTTCTTCACGCTTCAGGAAGCGGCGCGCCGCGTTCGCGACGGTGGCCGCATCATTGCCGTCTCCACCGGTGGAACGAAGATGTTCTTCACGCACACGGCGCTTTATCTCGGCAGTAAGGGAGCCGTCGAGCAGTTCGTCCGCGTCCTCTCGCGCGAACTCGGCCCGCGCGCCGTTACCGTGAATGCGCTTTCGCCAGGCTTCACCGACACCGACCTGCTTCCGGAGCGGGACCGGGCCGTGGCCGCCGGCATGTCGCCCTTCGGCCGGATCGGAGCGCCGCGCGACGTCGCCGATGTCGCGGTTTTCCTGGCTTCGGACGAAGCTCGCTGGCTGACCGGCGAGAACATCCAGGCCGGCGGCGGAGTAGCCTGACGCGGGTGAATGGTGAATGGTGAATGGTGAATGGTGAATGGTGAATGGTGAATGGTGACGATTCACCGGAGCGGACGGAACGCAAGAACTACTTCCATTCACTATTCACTATTCGCTATTCACCATCAACTAATCCGCCATCGTCTCCAGGCTGGCAAACCCCTGCGGGGCATCGCCTTCGTCGAATGGCGTCGCCACCTCGACGAAAGTGTCGGGATAGAAGCCGTTGAACCGTGTTCGGAGCGACAACGAATAGGCGCCGATATGGCCGATCTCGATCCAATCGCCGGTATCGACGGTTTCGGGCAGCCAGAACGGCCGCGACAATATGTCGACGGAATCGCAGGTCGCGCCACAGACCTTGAACGGCACGATGGTCTTGTCCTCGCCATTGCGCGAGCGGATCGCCGGATCGGGGATGAAGCGTGCCGGCAGCGTGATCTTGCCGGTCCATGAATCCGACAGCGACGCCCAGATGCCGTCATTGATGTAAAGCCTTTTGCCCTTGCGCAGCAGCACGCGCACGATCAGCGACAGGCAGCGCGCCACGATCACTCGGCCGGGCTCGGCCACCAGCGGCATCTGGTCGAATTGGTACTCCTGGAGGTCGCCCGATAACCGCGACATGATCTGGCCGAGCGACGGCATTTCCGGTTTGCGGCTGTTCGGGTCATGGCCATATTCGGCCGGAAAGCCGCCGCCGACATCGAGCCCGGCAATGTCGAAACCGACGCGGTTGCGCACCCAGTCGGCGGAGGCCAGCGCCCGCTCATAGGTGTCGGGATCCTCGATCTGGCTGCCGACATGAAAGCACAGCCCGACCTTGTAGCCGGTCCGGTTCAGCCGTTCGGCGAGTTCCACCGCATTGGCCGGTCCGGCGCCGAACTTCTTCGACAGTTCGTAGGCCGCCGAGCCTTTCGTCTGGATGCGCACGAACACGGTGATCGCGCCCGGATCGATGTCGAGCGCCCGCACCACCCTGGTCAGCTTGGTGATTTCGTCCTCATGGTCGAGCGAAATGACGCGAATGGCGTACTTTTCCAGCGCCAGCCTGATGTCCGACTGCGCCTTCACCGGGTGCATGTAGAGCATCTCGGCGTCCGGCGAGACGGCGCGCACGGCGGCGAATTCGCCGGGCGAGGCCACATCGAAGGCACTGACGCCGGCCTCGACCAGGGCGTTGAGCACGATCCGCTCGCCATTGGTCTTGACCGCATAGGCGGTCTTGCCGGGAAACATGCCCATGAACTGTTTGGCGTCCGCCTTCAGCACCTGCGGGCGGAAGCAATAGATCGGATCGTCCGGGCGAAGCGCCAGCGCTGCCTCGCGGGCATTTTCGAATCGCTGCATGGACGAATCCCTTGACTGAGGCTGCGCACAATTAATCCAAGCTAGCGGCTAATGAAAACAATTCTATGTCTCGCCGCCCTGGCTTCGCGGCGCTACGCCGGTGCTGCACGCCGAGTTATGAGCGAGCTAGGCCATCGCTCAGGTTTCGGGTGGCCCTTGCGGCCGGATCGGGTATGGCGTGAACAGACGCCTGAAGAGCAAGGCATCTCGTCTGGGAGGACGACCAATGGCGATAGCTGCCACCACCACGATGCGCGGGCCGATGGTGCTCAAGGACTGGGCGCAGCTTCTGCTGCTCGGCGCCGTCTGGGGCGGTTCGTTCTTCTTTGCCCACATTGCGGTGGCGGAACTTCCGCCGCTGGTGCTGGTGCTGTTTCGCGTCACCATCGCTGCGATCGCGTTGCAGCTCTATCTTGCGGTCCGCGGCCCGTCGTTTCGCCTCGCCTTGCCGCATGCCGGCCTGTTCTTCCTGCTGGCGCTCGCCAACAATGTCATTCCTTTCTCGCTGATCTTTGCCGGCCAGACCGAGCTTGGCGCCGGCGTCGCCTCGGTGCTCAATTCGACGACGCCGTTCTGGACGCTGATCCTCGCCAACGCGCTGACCAGCGACGAAAAACTGTCGTGGAACAAGCTTGCCGGCATCGGCCTCGGTATCGTGGGAACTGCGGTGATGATCGGTCCCGGCCTTGTCGCCGGGCTCGGCGGTCCGGTCTGGGCGAAATTCGCGCTCATCGGAGCATCGCTATCCTATGCGGTTGCGCTGATGATCGCCCGCCGCTTCAAGGGTGTGCCGTCACCGGTCATTGCCACCGGCCAATTGACCTGCTCGACCATCATTATGATCCCGGTCGTTCTGTTCACCTATGACGCCGCCAATCTGTTTTCGGCCTCGCCGCCGGTGTGGGCGGCGGTGCTGGCACTGGCTCTGCTGTCGACGGCCTTCGCCTACATCCTCTATTTCAATCTCGTCGCCTCGGCCGGCGCCACCAACGCCTCGCTGGTCACGCTGATCGTGCCGGCCAGTGCCATCCTGCTCGGCTTCCTGTTCCTGGGCGAGCGGCTCGAACTGTTCGAACTCGGCGGCATGGCGCTGATCGCCCTCGGCCTCGTCACCATCGACGGTCGCCTGTTCGGGCGGCGTTAGAGATGGCGCAGCGAAGTTGTCGCTCCCGATCGTGCGCTATATGGGCGTGATCGCGGGAACAGATGAACCCTGCCATTCCAGACGCCAGATACCGCCTTGCCGGAGATTCTGAACGAGATCGGGAAGGAAGGCGGCAAGGCAGGTCCCGCCAACATGTCTCACGGAAGGATACACAAGACCGGTCGCGGCGTCTTGCTTGCGAAGTTGCTTCGCCAGCGCCTGACCGGCAGGATAGGCTAAGACAGTGTCCGGATCGAGAACCGGGTCCTTGCTGAACTCAGCACCGCGCAGATCGTGAAACGAGCCTATGAAGTCGGCAACGAGCTCCGCGTAGTCGGTGACGTTTTCGAACCGTTCGATCGCGGCAAGCTCGCGCGTCAGATGAAAAGAGACCTCGCCGAGCGCGGTTTCCGCATCGAACGCACAGTACCAGACGCCCCTGGCATCATCGTTGAAACGATTGCCGCCCGGACGGGTGTAAGCGAACGCCGCATTGATGAAGGTGTAGCCCGGTCTCCCGAAAACCAGTTCGCGCGGATCGAGGTCGGGCAATCCCCTTTGCTGCGCCTGAAGGCGGCCGCTGGTGGCCCCTTCGAGCTCCGCAAGGTCCTCCAAATCTCCATGATTCCTGGCCAACGGCATCAGGACCGGTTCCTTGAGCCTGCCTGTCGAAATCAGCCGGATCGTGTCGCGCTGGGAAATGTCAGCGCGTGGTGGGATCTGCATTCAAAGTCCACCGCGCAAAGCGTCGATATGTTGGCGAACCTGCAGCAGCTTCGGAATGCCGCCCTCGATCATCACGTCCAGGGGGCGCCGGCCACCATAAAGAGGCCCTTTGTTCGGCAACCGCACCCATTCATCGGCAAGCCCTTCGGAAAACAGAAGCCGCAGTCCCTTGAAGATGCCGATCAGGGCGCTGATGCGTGTCAGCGAATCCTGGGAGAGAACGCCCTCCCACTCGCCTTTCTTCATGCGGAACCAGGTTCTCTCCGACACGTCGCCGATCAAGGTACAGATCTCGGTGCTGGTCAGATGCCAGATGGCTGCGAGCCTGACGATGCCGGCAACAGCAGCTGGCGTGATCCGCGCCCGTGCCGAGGCATCCGCCAGATTTGCCGGCAAAGCCTGATTTGCAGGATCGCGAACCGCATAAGCGACACTCATTCCAGCCTCCATCAATTGGCAGGCAATATACTGCCAATTGGCAGAAAATTCAAGTCCTGGCTATCTCACAACGCTGCTGGTTGCCCACCGCATTCGTATAGCGTGCAGCACCCGGTTGGACATGGAAAGGACGCTCTGACGCTCCGAACCTTCAGTCGGTCCGAAAATCGAATCCGATTTCTGGAGCGGTAGCGCTGCCATTCTCGTTACTGCCCCGGCTTTGCCACAGATTATTCACAGGTCCCGAGCCGGCTTTTGACAAAGAGTTTCAATGCCTAACGGCAAACGGCAGGTCGCAAATTCCACAATCTCGTCGCATTGCAGCAAAGTTTCTGCTTGCCTGTGGCACAAATGACCCTAGACTCTCGCCATAGCTCTTTAAGAGGAGGCTATGACATGGGACTGACGAGGCCGATCAACGCATTGATGATTTGTGCTGCGTTTGCATTCATCGGCGCCCTCATTATGGGCGTCCTTCCATAAGGCCGCTAAGCGGGGGAAGACCAGCACCGAATACTACAACCATTGAAAGGGCCGGGCATTTTGCCCGGCCTTTTGCATTCCCCCGATCTTTGACATTTCGCATTACGCCGCGGCCGATCCAGCTGCCTCGACTTCGTGCGACCTGATGCCGATCATGTGGCAGATGGCAAAGACCAGATCGGCCCGGTTCATCGTGTAGAAGTGGAAATCGCCGACGCCGCGCTCGACAAGGTCCAGCACCTGCTCGGCCGCAACCGCGGACGCCACCAGCGCATGCGTTTGCGGGTCGTTCTGCAGCCCATCGAAGCGCTCGGCCAGCCATGCCGGCACCAAGGCGCCGCAACGCGCCGAGAAGTTGGCGACCTGGGTGAAATTGTGCACCGGCAATATGCCCGGCACGATCGGTATGTAGATGCCGGCCCGCCGTGCCCGCTCGACATAGCGTTCATAAAGATCGTTGTCGAAGAAGAACTGGGTGATCGCCCGCGTCGCTCCATTGTCGGCCTTGCGCTTCAGCATGTCGAAGTCGGTGGCGAAATCCGGGCTTTCCGGATGCTTTTCCGGATAGGCCGAGACCGATATGTCGAAATCGCCGGCGCCCTTCAACGCGTCGACCAGCTCGGCGCCATTGGCATAGCCTTCCGGATGCGGCCGGTAGGCCGCGCCGACGCCCTCGGCCGGATCGCCGCGCAGGGCGACGAAACGCTTGACGCCCATATCGGCGAACTCTCGGATCACCGCATCGACCTCGTGACGCGCCGCATCGACGCAAGTCATGTGCGCCGCCGGCGTCAGCGTCGTTTCGTTGAGGATGCGCTTGACGGTGCGGGCCGTGCGCTCGCGGGTCGAACCACCGGCGCCATAAGTGACGGAGACGAATTTGGGCTTGAGCGGCTCCAGCCGGGTGACCGTATCCCACAGCCTTGCTTCCATCTCGTCGTTTTTCGGCGGAAAGAACTCGAACGAAACCCTGACCTTGTCGCCGATGTCGGGGCGGCGGGAGAAGCGGAACTGGTTCATCAGGCGGTTTCCCCTATCGGATACGCATTGGCCGGTTGTCTGTCGTTGGAAGGCTCGGCAATCAGCATGCGCCGATCGCGGCCGAGCCAGAGTTTGACGGTGAGCTTGGCCTCGTTGCCGCCGTGCGGCTCGAATTCCTGGCTGTCCTCGAGATTGAGGCCAGCCTCGGAAAACCAGTCGCCGATTTGCCGGTCGGAAAAGCCGAGACGCATATGCGCGTGCTCCTCGCGCAAGAACTCCAGCGTGTGCGGCGCGAAATCGACGATCACCAGCCGGCCGGCCGGGCGCAACAGCCGTGCCGCCTCGCGGATGGCGCGGGCAGGATCGTCGAGATAATGCAGCACCTGATGGATGGTAACGAGATCGAAGGCGTCGCGCTCGACCGGCGGCGCAAAAATATCGCCCTGCCGCACCTGCGCATTCGAAACGCCGGCCTTGTCGAGATTGGCGCGCGCCACCGTCAGCATCTCGCGCGACATATCGATGCCGACACCGCGCCGATAGAGCGGCGAAAAGATCTCGAGCAGGCGCCCGGTGCCGGTGCCGAGATCGAGCATCGACTGGAACGGCCGCTTGCCGACGAGCTTTACGAGTGCTGCTTCGACCGCGCGGTCCGGCACGTGCAGCGAACGGATATGGTCCCAGCTTGCGGCGTTGACCGAGAAGTATTGGGCGGCCCGGTCCTGCCGCTTGCGCTTGACCGCGGCCAGCCGTTCGAGATCACGCTCGACCTGTGGATCGGCGCCGCGGATGCCGGAGACCAGCCTGAGCACGAAATCGCGCGACGTGTCGGAATCCGAAAGCCGGAAGAAGGCCCACGAGCCCTCCTGGTAGCGGCCGATCAGCCCGGCCTCCAGCAGCAATTTCAAATGGCGCGAGACGCGGGGCTGCGACTGGCCGAGGATTTCGGTGAGATCGGAAACGGTTAGATCGCCGCGCGACAGCAGCGCCAATATACGCAGCCGGCTGGATTCGGCTGCCGCCTTCAACGTATCTACCATCGTGTCGAGAGCGACATGCATGCGAGCATTCTCTTTGAAAAGATATAAACATATGTTTATGTCGATTTTGATAGGCTTGCAAGCGCTATGTCGCTTCCGGACAAGAAAATGACGCATGCGTGGCGGATCGCGCAAAGCCGCAAGCATCGAGGCGAGAACCATGTTCGAAACGCGCAGCGGCGAAAAGCTTCTGGAAACCGACCCGGAAACGATGCCGCCGGATGGCCATGTCGTCTTCATCGGCCGCATCGCTTCGCCTTGGACGACACGGGAAACCTGCCCCAAAAACATGAGGGCCGCGCGGGAGACAGGACAGCCGGCGCACTTGGTCATCGACCCGCTCTACCGGGATGGCCTGCTTGGGCTGGAACGCGCCAGCCACGTGATCATCCTGTCCTGGCTGCACCATGCGCCGCGGCAACTGATTGTCCAGAAACCCCGCCATGCAGTTGAACCGAAGGGCGTCTTTTCACTGCGCTCCCCTGCCCGGCCGAACCCAATTGGGCTGCATGTAGCCAGGCTGGTTGCCGTCGACATCGATATCGGCCGCATCGATCTCGACGCCATCGACGTGCTCGACGGCACGCCGGTCATCGACATCAAGCCCTATTTCGCTTCGACCGATGCCTTCGCCGAGGCGACCATGGCCGGGCGGGACGAGTCACCCAGATCGGATGAGCAGTGAGCGCCCCGACCGGCCGCCGCCGCGCCATCGCCAAGGCACTGACAGCGCTCCTGCCGCTGGGGCCCTATGCCGACATGGAAAAAATCCGTGCCGATGCCGGCGCCGTGCATATGAAGACCTTGCCACCGAGCATTGCCGTATGGCTGGCGACAATAGCCCACATCCGCCATATGCACACCGACTACGAAAAGCTGCTGGCCGAAGGCTATGACCGCGATTCCGCGCGCTTCTTCGTCATCGAACAGACCAACATCGTGCTCACCCGCTGGCGCGCCACCCGCTTGCTCGACGATGGCGATGAGGCATAGAGCGATGCAAGCACACGCGTCGAGTTCTACGCTCTTCACCATTGTGATTGGCGAAATCCAGGGATGACAGCCAATCTCGAAAGTTGCAGGACTGAACGAGGCGCTAAACTAGCGTGCCAGCAAGCTCAAGGCAGTCGCGACGATGTCGGCGACCGGACGCGTGCCATCCAAGGTTATTGCCGCCTCGTCCGTCGCTGGCGCCTCCAGCGTGGCGAACTGGCTGTCGACCAGGCTTGCCGGCATGAAGTGGCCCTTGCGATTGCCGACGCGCCGCATCGCCGTTGCCGGGTCGATCTCCAAATAGACGAAAACGATATCCGGGCAAAAGCCGCGCAGGCGATCGCGATAGCTGCGCTTCAGCGCCGAGCAGGCGGCGACCACACGTTGCCCGCTTGCGATCGACGCGGCCATGCGCTGGCCGATCGCGTCGAGCCAGCCTGCGCGCAGCGCGTCGGTAAGCGGTTGTCCGCTCGCCATGCGCGCGACGTTTTCGGGCGGATGCAGCCTGTCGCCTTCGATAAAGAGGGCGCCCAATGCCGCTGCAAGCGCTTCGCCGACGACCGACTTGCCGCAGCCGGCAACGCCCATCACCACGATGGCGGGTATCGTTCGAACAGTGCTCGCCGGCTTATATGACACGTCGTTCCCGGTCATGCAGGTCAGCGGCTTGCCGGCGCGCGGCCATAGAGCAGCAGCATGGCGACGATGACGACGCCGTAGATGATCTGCCGCCCCGCCTCCGGCATCTGCATGACGGAAAGGATGGATTGCAGGAGCGTGATCAGGATGACGCCGGCGACGGTGCCGAGATAGGAGCCGCGCCCGCCGAGGATCGAGGTGCCGCCGAGCACCACCGCGGCGATCGACGGCAGCAGATAGGCATCGCCCATCGACTGTGCCGCCTTGGAGGCATAGCCGGCCAACAGCACGCCGCCGAAGGCGGAGAGCCCGCCCGAAACCGCAAAGGCGATCATCACCACGCGCCTTGTATCGATGCCGGAAAGATAGGCGGCACGCTCGCGATTGCCGATGCCGTAAACGGTGCGGCCGAAGCCGGTGCGGGTCAGCACGAACACCATTGCGGCGCCGATCAGCGCCCAGATGAGAACGGCGTTGGGCACGGCAGGAACGGCAAAGCCGGTCGCCAGATAGCGCATCGCACCGGTCGCCGAATCCTGCGGCGAGAAACCGCCCGTGTAGACCACCATCAGCCCCTGCGCGACGGCGTTGGTGGCAAGCGTGATGATCATCGAGGGAATGCGCAGATAGGCGACGCCGATGCCGTTGACGATGCCGATCAGAACACCGCAGAAGATGCCGAACGGAATGGCAAGCGCCACGCCGACGGTACCGTATGCGGCCGCGGCGCAGGCCATCATGGCGCCGGCCGCCACCGACCAGGGCACCGACAGGTCGATCTGGCCGAGCAAGATGACCAGCATCATGCCGATCGCGATGACGCCGAGAAACGACGCCACCTTGAGCTGCTGCAAAAGGTATTCAGGCGACAGGAAGCTGCGCGAATAGAGGCTGCCGAGGAACAGCAGCAGCACGATACAGGCGAACGCCGTCAGCACCGCCGGGTCGGCGCGGCGGAGGAATTTCGGCATGCGGCCGGCGAGACCACTCACAGTCGTTTCGCTCACAGGAACCACTCCAGCCGGTTGCGGACCCGAAACAGGGCGAACGCGCCGAGGCTGACCGCGATCAGCAGAATGACGCCCTGGAACAGGGGCTGCCAGAGCGGATCGAAATCGAAGACGAACAGCAGGTCGCCGATGGTGCGGAAGGCAAGCGCGCCGAAGATCGCGCCGATGGCGCTGCCCTTGCCGCCGAACAGCGACACGCCGCCAAGCACAACCGCGGCAATCGAAAACAGCGTATAGGCGTTGCCGCTGGCATAGGCCGCATCACCGGTATAGGTGAAGAACGTCAGGAACAGCCCGCCGATCGCGGCAAGCAGACCGGCAAGCGCATAGGCGGCGAACTTTCCACGCCGGATCGGCACGCCGGACATGTAGGCCGCCATCTCCGAGGAGCCGGCTGCATAAGCGGCGCGGCCTAGCACCGACCGGCTGAACGGCACCCAGACCACGAGCACGACCGCCAGCAGCGTCACCAGACTCGCCGGCACAAAACCAAACAGGCGCCCGGTCAGCGCATCGGCGAGCCCTTCATTGACCGAGCCGCCGGGAAACGGCCGAAGCAGCAGCGCGATGCCGAAATAGACCGCGCCGGTGGCGATGGTGGCGACGATCGGCTGCAGGCGTCCATAGATGACGATGGCGCCGTTGATTGCCCCGCACAGCAGCCCGGTGCCGAGCACGGCGAGGACGCCGAAGGCGGTCTCGATGCCGGTGCCGACGACCAGCCACGAGGCCAGGCAGTTGGTCAGCGTGAAGATCATGCCGACCGAGAGATCGATGCCGGCGGTGATCACCACCAGCGTTTGCGCCATGGCGACGAAGGCGAGCAGCACGCCCTTGTTCGAGGCCGTCTGTACGACGTTGGCGGTGAAGCCCGCCGGATGGTTCGAGGTGTAGATGACGAACATGACAACGAAGATGCCGAACGCCAGCAGCGTTCCGCGCTGTTCGGCAAGCCAGTAGCGCCAATCCTTCACGCGTCCGCTCCTTGCCTTGGCATCTCTTCGTGAATGTTGAGCGCGCTGGCGATCAGCGCCCGCTCGGTGATTTCGGCGCCGACCAGTTCACGCTTGACCGCGCCGTCATAGAGCACCAGCACGCGGTCGCAGCAGCCGATCAGCTCGTCATAATCGGTCGAATAGAAGAGGATCGCCGCACCCTGGTCGGCAAGCTTGCGCATCAACTGGTAAAGCTCCTGCTTGGTGCCGACATCGATGCCCCGCGTCGGGTCGTTGAGCAGGATGATGCGCGGCTGCCGCATCAGCCATTTGGCGATGACGACCTTCTGCTGGTTGCCGCCGGATAGCGCGCCGACCGGAATGTCGAGCCCGGCGGTCTTGATCGCCAGGAGACCGACCATATCGTCGATCAGCCGCTGCTCGGCGGCGCGATCGATGATGCCGGCCCTGGACAGCCGGTCAAGGGCGGCGAAGGAGAGGTTTTCGCGCACCGTCATCGGCAGCATCAACCCTTCGGTCTTGCGGTCCTCCGGGATCAGCGCCATGCCGATCCGGTCATCGCGCGCCGCAGCCGGACTGGCGATCGCCACCGGCCTGCCGTCGATCAGTATCTGGCCTGACAGGCCGCGCAGCACACCGAAGAAGGCGAGCAGCAATTCGCGCTGGCCCTGGCCGTCGAGGCCGCCAAGCCCTACCACCTCGCCCGCCCCGACCGACAGCGAGACATCGTGCAGCCGATCCGTCCATGACAGGCTGCGCGCCTCGAGAACCGGCGTGGCTGCGGCAGCCGCCCGCGCGGGCTTGGGCGGAAAGATGTGGCTGTATTCGCGCCCGATCATCAGTTCGACGACCTCATTGTCGCTCTTGGTGCCGGCCGCATAGCTGGCGACATTGCGGCCATTGCGGAACACCGTGCACTGGTCGGCCAGCTCGGCGATCTCGTTCATGCGGTGCGATATGTAGAGCAGCGCCAGCCCTTCCGAACGCAACCGCTTCAACACGGCAAAAACCCTGGCGACGTCAGCCGCGGTCAGCGCCGAGGTCGCCTCGTCGAGGATCAGGATGCGCGGCTTGCGCGCCAGTGCCTTGGCGATCTCGACCATCTGCCTTCTTGAAAGAGGAAGATCCTTGACCAGCGCCAGCGGATGGATATCGGAAGCGCCGGCGCGAGCCAGGGCTTCTTCGGCGATGCGGCGCTGCGCCTTGCGGTCGATCATGCCGAAACGCTTCGGCGGATCGGAAATGACGATGTTGTCGGCGACGCTGAGTTCGGGGACGAGCGACAGTTCCTGGAAGATGCAGACGATGCCGGCCTGGTTGGCAGCGGCCGGCGAAGCGAAGGTAACTTCGCTTCCGTCCAGCATCATGCGGCCCTCGTCGGGCGCAACGACCCCCGCCATGACCTTGATCAGCGTCGATTTGCCGGCGCCGTTCTCGCCGAGAATGGCGTGGATGCTGCCTGGAGTGACCGACAGTTCGGCCTTCTCCAGCGCCCGCACGCCGCCATAGCGCTTGGATATGCCTTCCATGCGGAAGAGCGGAACCGCACCGTCCATCGGCCCTCCCCAGGCGCTTGGCAATCAGGATGTCGAGCGCCGACGCCGCGGGATTCCCGCGGCGTCGGGCTGTCGGAGTTTACTGGTTTTCCTTGCTCTGGCCCATGATTTCCTGCGCCGTGAAATTGATGCCGCAGGTCGGGAAGGAATTGCCGACGAAGAAATTGTCGGACTGATCGGGGAAGAAATCCTGGCCTGCCTTGAAGTTCGGATCCTCGACGATCGCCAGCGGCAGCTTGACCGCTTGCGGCACGACCTGGCCTTCAAGTGCTGCAATCGCCGTCTTGATGGCAACCGCGACCTGAGCCGGGCCGGTGCCGGCCGACGAGCATTTCAGGCCGTCAGCGGCGAACTTGGCGCAGAATTTGCGGAAGCCGTTCTCCGTCTCGCCGCCGAACGGCACGAACGGATGCTTGGCATCGATCATCGCCTGCACGATGCCGGTATCGCCGCCCTGTCCGGTAATGCCGTCGAAGGGGCCGTTGGTGGCAATGGCATCGGCCGTAGCCTTTTGAGCAACGCCGTCATCCCACTTGCCGACGACCTCGGTGACATCCCATTTCTTGCCGGAAGCGTCGAGAACCTCGTGGATGCCGTTATGGCGATCGGTGTCGACGGACGTGCCGGCGACGCCGCGCACTTCCAGCACCTTGCCGCCGTTCGGCACGTGCTTGACCAGCCAGTTGGCCCACAATTCGCCAAGGCCTTTCTGGTCGACATTGACGTTGATGGCATCCTTGGTGTCGAGGATGTTGTCGAAGGCGACCAGCACCACGCCGGCTTCCTTGGCCCGCTTGATGACAGGACCGAATGCGGTCGGGTTCTGGGCGTTGACGACAATCGCGTCATAGCCGGAATCGATGAAATTGTTGATTGCCGAAATCTGGGCCGGCACGTCTTCGCCGGTCGAGACCACCTTGAATTCCTTGAGCTTGGCCGCGACCTCCGGCTGCGCCGCATAGGCCTTCGCCGTCTGCACCATCTGGATGCGCCACGTGTTGGCGATGTAGCCGTTGGCCAGAGCGATGCGGTACGGGCCGTCTTTTTTGGGGAACTTGAAGAACTGCGTATCGGCAGACCAGGGCGCGAAGCACTCAGGCTCGGCCGATGGCCCCTTGACGATTTCAGGATCGGCGATCGCCGACGAGCTCAGCATGACAAAAGCAGTGGCGGCAACGATACCGCCAACGAGTGACTTGATCATCGATATTCCTCCCAGTTGCAGTTTTGTTTGTTGTTACGTCGATGAATTTGCGCGTTCCCGGCCCGGCACCTCCCGCCTTACCCGTTGCGCGTTCAGGTGGCCGAATGCCGACCCGATTTCCTCCTTTATTGCCCGGCTAATCCCGCAAAAAACTATCATATTATACATAATAAACAAGCATGAGCTGTCGCTTATGTATAATAAACAGACTCCGCTCTTCGAGGCGAAATTCCGACCGTGGAAAGTGGTAGCGCTACCATGACGTTATGTAAAGCGCCATTTACATTGCGTTGAGCTCGCTTCAGCGCGCCGTGCTTTCACGTCGCTTGAGTTCGAAGCCGAGGTCGACGACCCGCTGCTCCGGCCTGTTGCCCTCGATAGCCGCAAGCGCCATAGCGACAGCCCGCCGGCCGATCTCGTAGCGATAGGTCCGAACGCTGGTGACCGACGGGAAAGCAACCTCCATCATGTCCAGATCGTTGAAGCCGACGATGCCGATCGTCTTCGGCACGGCGATCGAAGCGCGATGGCATTCGAACAGCACGCCAAGCGCGATATCGTCATTGTTGCAGAATACCGCGTCGAGGCTCGGCACCTTGGCCAGCGCGTCGCGGAACAATTCGCGGCCGAGTGTCACGCTGGAGGGCACCGGCGTCGTGGTCGTGAGCCTCGGATCGAACAGGCCGGCCGCCTCCATCGCCGCGCGATAGCCGGCAAGCCGCCGCTGCGAACGCGGATCCATGCGCGCGCCGATGAAGCCGATCCGGCGATAGCCCGCCTCGATCAGATGTTCCGCCGCCGCCTTGCCGCCCTCGAAATGTGAGAAACCGACCATCATGTCGACCGGATCGGGCCCGGTCTCCATCACCTGCACGACCGGACAGCCTGCCGTTTCCAGCAGTTTTCGCGAGGCCGGCGTCTGGTCGATGCCGGCCACGATCAGCGCCGCCGGGCGTTGCGGACCAAACACCTGCAGCAGCCGCTCTTCCTCGAGGCCGGAATAGTGGGTGTTGCCGAGCTGGATGCGGAAAGGGCCGTCCGACAGGCTGTCGTAGATGCCGCGCACCACTTCGGCAAAGACGTTGTTGGTAAGCGACGGTACCAGGACGCCAAACACCTCGGCGCGCGCCGACGCCAGCGCCCGCGCATTCGGGTCGGGCACATAGCCGAGCTCGTTCACCGCAGACTCGATCTGGCGGCGCAGATCTTCCGAGACGCGCCCCGGCTCACGCAAGGCGCGCGATACGGTAATGGCGCCGACGCCGGCCTTGCGGGCGACGTCGGCGATGGTCGGGCGGCCGCCGCCGCGGCGCGAGCGCGGCTTGATCACTATACTCGTCCCGACGCCGGGCAACCGCCCAGACGCGACCGTGAGACGATGTTCAGGGTCTTTGCCACTGCTGCCTTGCCAACCCGTTGCCACACCTTGTCTGGCGTCGCGCAGCCCTCGGCTATTGTCAAGCGACCGCCGGAGAGACTGTGCCCGTGTCGCCGTGCTTCAGGCCGTCACAGCAGCGCTCCACCGGGCCTTCCACAGCAGCAGCACCATGGCCAAAATGTTCAGCAGGTTCCAGGCAATGCCGTTGAGGAACGCGGCGGCATACGAACCGGTCAAATCGTAGATCCAGCCCGACATCCAGCCGCCGATTGCCATGCCGAAGATGGTCGCCATCATGACGATGCCGACGCGCTGGCCAGCCTCTTTGGCAGGCATATATTCGCGCACGATGATCGCATAACAGGGCACGATGCCGCCCTGCGACAGGCCGAAGACCAGCGAGACGACATAAAGCGAGGCAAGCCCGTCGAACGGGATGTAGAACAACAGCGACAGGCATTGCAGCACCGAGCCGATCAGCAGGGTTTTGACGCCGCCGATGCGATCGGCAAGGAAGCCCGAGCCAAGCCGACTGACGACGCCCGCCGCCAGCATGATCGACAGCATATCGGCGCCATGCGCCACGCCGTAGCCGAGATCCATGCAGTAGGCGACGATATGGACTTGCGGCATCGACATCGCCACGCAGCAGCCGAGTCCGGCGACGATGAGCAGCGCCTGCAAGGCCGCCGGCGACAGCGAGATCGGCTGGACCACGCGGCTGCCCGGCGATCCGGGAGCCGCGTGGGGCGGTGCGCCGCGCCGGAGCAGCAGGATCAGCGGCACCATGGTGACCAGGCAGACGACGCCGATCGCGGCATAGGTGAAGCGCCAGCCTTCGGTCTGCATGACATAGGGCATCGCCGTCGGCCAGATCGCTCCGGCGAGATAGTTGCCGGACGCGGCAGCCGTCACCGCAACGCCGCGGCGCCGGTTGAACCAGTGCGAGATGTCGGCAATCAGCGGCCCGAAGATCGCCGACGAGCCGACGCCGATCAACAGGCCCTGGACGAGGGTGAACTGCAGGATCGAACTGGTCAGCGACGCCAGCAGGAAGCCGGCGCCAAGTGTAATCGCGGCAATCAGCGCCGGAACCCAATACCCCACGCGGTCGATGGCGCGGCCGAACAGCACATTGCCGGCGGCAAAGCCGACCATGGTCGCAGTATAGGGCATCGAGGCAGCGGCGCGATCGACGCCGAATTCTGCCTGCACGGCGGGCAGCACCACGACCACCGCCCACATGCCGACCCCGCCTATGGTTGCCAGCAGCATCGAGACGCCGAGCCGTATCCAGGCATAGGCACTGTCGATGCCGGAACTTGCTGCCTGGTTTGAGACGATGGGGGTCAAGAACGTTTCCTGTCCGCAGTTCTTAAATCGGCGGTTCTGACCACTATCAGCGCATTCGCATCGCGGAGCAGCGCCACGACGGGCCAATCCGTGGCTCCAGGGATGCGGGCCGAAGTGGAACAGTGGCGCACCATAGGGCGTTTTCTTTTCGAACGAGCTTGTGGAAGGAGTTTGCCATGACCGCGCAACGGAAATGGTCTGCCGACGTCACCGAGCATAGCGACGCGCTGGATCTCGAGGAGCACATCTTCGAATCCCACGATCCGAGGAAGATCGCCGCCTCGCTGAGGCGGTCGGCCGAGCACAGCGACCGGCGCAAGGCGGGGCCGTTTCAATCCGCCATGTCGATGCTGAATTTCTACATCAACCGCGCCGGCAAGAACCTGCCGGCGGCGCAGAAGAAAGTGCTGGAGGACGCAAAGGACGAACTGCGCGTCCTTTTTGGCCGCCCAAAGGAAGACTAGAATCGGTCACTATTGATTGGTTCTGCCAAATCAGGCTGAACTGGACCTAGTGACAGGGCCTCTTTGTCGCCAGTCTGCAGGCTGGCTTGCATTCGCAAGCCTGCAAAAGCCTGGCGTCATGACGGTCAAGATCGGCATCAATCCCATCACCTGGAGCAATGACGACGTCCCGGCGCTTGGCGGCGACACGCCGCTGCAGACCTGCCTGTCCGAAACCGCACAGGCCGGTTATCGCGGCACCGAGCTCGGCGGGAAATTTCCGCGCCAGGCTGAGGTGCTTGGGCCGCTCCTGTCCTCCTATGGCCTGGAACTCGTCTCCGGCTGGTATGATGGCCGCATCCTCGACCGCACGGTCGAAGAGGAATTCGCGGCGATTACCCCGCATCTGGCGTTGCTGCGCGACCTCGGCGCCAAGATCGTCGTCTACGCCGACACCTCGCGCGGTCGCCATGACGGCATTTTCGCACCGATCTCCGAGCGTCCGCGCCTCGGCGACGGCGACTGGCGGGCCTATGGCGAGAAACTGACCGCCCTCGCCACCCGCATGGCCGCATTCGGGGTCGGCATGGCCTTCCACCACCACATGGGCACCATCGTCGAGACGGACGATGAAGTCGACAGGCTGATGGCGGCGACGGGGCACAGCGTCGGACTGTTGTTCGATACTGGCCACTGCCTGTTTTCGGGCGGCGACCCGCAATCGCTGTTGCAGCGGCATCTCGATCGTATCGTGCATTTCCATTGCAAGGATGTTCGCAGGGCGGTCCTGGAAAAGGCACGCCGCGAGGACATGAGCTTCATGGCGGCGGTAGTGGACGGCATTTTTACCGTGCCCGGCGATGGCTCGGTCGATTTCCTGTCATTGCTGAAACCCCTCGCCGCGCGCGGCTATGAGGGTTGGATCGTTGTCGAGGCTGAGCAGGATCCGGCCAAGGCGCATCCGCTGACCTATGCCAGCAAGGGCTATTTCTCGCTGCTCGCCACCGCCCGGCAGGCCGGCTTCGAAGTGGCAACGCGGCAGGCAAACTGACCGGCCCGCATTGCGAGCCGGAGGAACATAATGGGCGCGCGCCTCGATGGGGTTAGCGACGCGAATGCGCCCGGCGATCCGCGCCGCCTTGCTCCCTGCGCGGCGCGGATCGCAGAATCCCGGCTCTGGATTTCAAACCCCGACGTTCGAGCTTGAGGCCGGCCGGAAGCCGTGCCTTGATGCAACCGAGGAGGAGCGACATGGCTTTCGAAGCTGCGCTTGGCATGGAACGGCTTTGCACCATCCGGGAGATTGCCGAGAAGGCGGAACTTGGCGCCGCCACCGTTCATCGCGCGCTGAAGAACAGCCGCGAGGTCCACCCCGAAACCAGGCGACTGGTGCTTGATACCGTCTGTCGGCTCAACGAGGAAAAGATCGCCCGCGCCGCCCGGTTCGTCGGGGAATAGTGCCTTGGCCGACCACATGCGCCTTTCCCTCGACATCATGTCGGTCGACCGCGCTTCGGAAGAACCGATGCATCGTCAGATCTACGGCGCCTTGCGACGCTTCATCCTTGACGGCCAAATCCCGCAGAACACGCTGCTGCCGTCGACGCGCTCGCTGGCCGAAGACCTCAAGGTCGGGCGCAACACGGTCATCGCCGCCTATGACCAGCTCCTTGCCGAAGGTTTTATCGAGGCGCGCGCCGGATCGGGCACCTGGGTAGCGCCGATCCAGCAGAACCGTCCCTTGGCATCGCTGCGCGCCGGACTGGCAGCGCCGCAAAAACTGTCGCGGCGCGGCCAGACCATCGTCAACGGCCCGCAACCGCCGCGTAATGCCGGCGTCATCAATTTCCATCCGGGCGTGCCTGAGACGGCGTCCTTTCCGTTCACCATCTGGTCAAGCCTTCTGGTGCGCAATGCGCGCAGCCGCGACGAGAGCCTGCTTGGTTATCTCTCCTTTGCCGGCCATCCCGGCCTGCGTCAGGCCATTGCCTCGACCATCGGCCTGTCGCGCGGCATCAGCTGCACCGCCGACCAGGTGATCATCGTCACCGGTGCGCAAGCAGCACTCGATCTCGTCTCGCGCGTGCTGATGGACGAAGGCGACCATGTCTGGATGGAGGAGCCCGGCTATCTCGGCGCCAAAAGCGCCTTTCTCGCCAGCGGCGCCAAGCTGGCGCCGTTGAAGGTCGACAGGCGCGGCTGGCATCTTGCCGATCCGGAACTGCCGCCACCACGGCTGATCTATGTGACGCCATCCTGCCAATGGCCGTTCGGCACCATCATGCGCATCGAGGAGCGGCTGCAGTTGCTCGACATCGCCGAGCGCAACGGCGCCTGGATCGTCGAGGACGACTACGACGGCGAATACCGGTTCCGCGGCCGGCCGGTGCCGGCGCTGCGCGGGCTCGATCATGCCGACCGCGTCGTTTATATCGGCAGCTTCGGCAAGACGCTGATCCCGGCGCTGCGCATCGGTTATCTGATCGTGCCGCGCGAATTGTCGGTCCCGTTCGATCGGGCGGTGAGCATTACCGGGCAGTTCGCGCCACTGATCCTCCAGGCAACGGTCAACGACTTCATCACGCAAGGCTATTTCGCCACGCATCTCAAGCGCATGCGCCGGCTCTATGCGCGCCGGCAGGCGAACTTCGTCAAGCTCTGTCAGGAGCATCTGGCGGAATGGCTGACCGTCACGGAAAACGATTCCGGCATGCAGTTGCTGGCGAGCTTCGTCAGGCCCTACAAGGACAGCGACGTGGTTGCCGCCGCCGTCAAGGAGGGGCTCGACGTGCAGGGCATCTCCATCAACTACCATTCCACAGAACCCGAGCACGGCCTGCTGCTCGGCTATGCGGCAATGGACGAACGCCAGATCCTGCGCGCGGTGCTGGCGCTGCGCGCCGCGTTCCTAAGGTTGGACAGAAGCTAGAGCCAGGCTTCCCCAATCCGGGCTTTCCGGCGCCGGCGCATGTTGCCTGGCAAGATCGGGAATCCCTAGGATCCCGGCTAGCGACGCCGATGCAGCCAAGGCAGCGCCCGCTTCAATCTCTTGGGGCGAAGAGATCGCCCCCATGGATCAGCCGCGCGCGCTTACCCTACTGCTTGATCTCGGGTTCGACGAGCTTCGCCAGATTTCGCAGCGACTCCTGCCAGCCGAGATAGCAGGCCTCAACCGGGATGGCGTCTGGAATACCGGCCTGCGTGATATTCACATCGGTGCCGACCGACACTTTCTTCAATGTCACAGTCACCTCGATCTCGCCGGGCAGGTTGGGGTCGTCGAACCGGTCGGTGTAGCGCAGCTGCTCATTGGGCACGAGCTCGACATATTCGCCGCCGAACGAGTGGCTGTCGCCGGTGGTGAAGTTGCGGAAGGACATTTTGAACGTACCGCCGACTTTCGCCTCGAAGTGATGAACCGTGCAGGTGAAGCCGTTCGGCGGAAGCCATTTCGCAAGTGCATCCGCTTCGAGGAACGCGCGGTAGACTTTCTCCGGGCTGGTTGTCAGAACGCGGTGCAGACGTACGGTGCCGGGCATATCGTTAATCCTCCGTGTTGGTGATCGATGCCCCTAGGACGAGCGGGAGCCCGGCCTATCCGACACGGGCCTGCGGATTTTTTGACGACCGGTTATGCCGGCCGGAATCCTCGCCCGGCCGCCGGACAAGGAACTCGGCCGCAGGGTAGCAAACCGCGTCGGAACTGGTCTAGTTCACACTGTCGAACTTCTGCAGATCAACCGGTGCCGCTTTGCGCAATTCGACATCATCCAGCGAAGCATTTTCCAGCGCCACCCGCGCCGCCGCGTCGATGTTGTGGATCATGTCCTGAATATCGGTATCGTCATGCGCCGGGTTCATGGCGATCATCACCGTGCGATTGAGGATGTCGAGCGAGCGCTTGCCGAGGTCGTCGGCGTAATCCAGCCGCAGGCCCTGGTTCTCGGGCAATGCATAAGGATTGAGCGCCGGATGATGCGCCCCTTCATGCATCAGCACCTGGTCCCACTGGGTGAAATTGTGACGGCCGGTCTTGCCGGCAACGACGCTCGGAATGGTCTTCGAAAAAGTCTGCGCCGCCTGCTCGCTCGGCAGTAGGTACATCACCTGTGCGGCGCAATCGTCGTCCGGGCTGTTCATCGGCGACGGTGTCAGACCGAGATTGCCGAGATGGCGGGTGCCGGCCAGCACCATCTTCTTCTCGGCGCGCATCGCCTCGATGATGCCGTCCAGTCGATCGAGTTGGACGTTGAGCATCGCCCCCATCAGTTCGGAAGCACGCGCGCCGATGCCGGCGAAGGGTTTGATGCTGTCGCTTCTGCCCTGCCAGTAGAAATGGCAAGGGTCGATGGCGCAGCGCGCCCGCTCCGCCACTTTCGGGTCGCTGGTGGCAATGCCGCCGCCCTCGCCCGAGGTCATGTTCTTGAAGTAGTTGAAGGAATAGGCGCCGGCATGGCCGATCGAGCCGAGCTTGCGGCCCTCATAGCCGCCGCCGATGCCTTGGCAGACATCCTCGAGCACCAGCAAGCCGCGCTTGGCAGCAATGTCCATGATCGCATTCATGTTGCAGGCCGCGCCCCACATATGCACCGGGATGACCGCCCTGGTGCGCGGCCCGATGGCATCGCGCAAGGCGACGGGATCGATGGTCAGGCTCTCGTCGATGTCGACGATGACGGGAATGGCCCCGACCGACAGCACCGCGGTCGCTGTCGCCATATAGGTGTGCGCGGGCACCAGGACCTCGTCCCCCGGACCGATGCCGAGCCCGATCAGGCCGGCCGCGAGCCCATAGGTGCCGCTGGCGGCCAGTGCGAAATGCTCGACGCCAAGATGCTGCGCATAGCGGGCCTCGAAGCGGTCGCATTCGCTGTCCTTGCCGTAACGAAACAGCGCGCCCGAGCGGATCACCCTGGCAATGGCTTCGATTTCCTCTTCGCCGGCGGTGTACATGGCAGGCCTCCAAGTTACTTGGTAGTTTGGGTCACTTGGTAATGTGGGTCGCTTGATGGTGTGGACAGCTGTAGGCTTGTCGGCACAGTTTGGAAGAACCACTCCGCCGCTATTCGACCAAGCCATCTGCGCCCGGAAGACGGTTCCTATGAGTGGTTTTGAACCCTGATTGGGGAAATCGGCAGCTAAGTGTCTCAGCCGGCAGGCAAATCGTACCCATCCGAATTCGCCAAAGTGGCCCTGTCGGAAAGCCAGCTTTCGGCGTTCCATTCCGGCCAGTTGGGCAAACGGTTGGTTCCATGAAATACGGGACACACTTTGGAAGACCCTCGAGACCGGCGCGCCGGCGGAAAGGCTGACATTCGTGAACGCCACCGGCTCCAGCAAACGGATCGTGCTCCACGAGGACGATGTCGGCATGTGCCACGGCGCCAACAGCGCCTTTCTCGAATTGAACGGGCTAGGTGTCTGCAGTTCCGGCGCGGTGATGGTGCCGTGCCCGTGGTTCCTCGAAATGGCCGAAAGCGCCGCAGCCAATCCTGGCCTTGACCTTGGCGTCCACCTGACGCTGAACAGCGAGAAACAGCACTACAAATGGCGGCCGCTGACCGCGCCGTCGCGGGCGGCCGGCCTGACCGACGAGTTCGGCTTCTTATGGCCCGACGTGGCGACCACGCGCCGCAAGGCGGTGCCGCAGGCGATCGAGGCCGAGCTTCGCGCCCAGATCGACACCGCCTATCGCGCCGGCATCGACGTCACCCACCTCGACGCGCATATGGGCGCGGCATTGTCGCCCGAATTTTGCGACATATACATCAAGCTCGGGCTGGAATATCAGCTGCCCGTGCTGTTGACCAAGACGCTGTCCGCCTATTCCCCCAACGACAATCTGGTCGGCGTCACCGAGGAGGCGTTCCAGCGCGGCGTGGCGCTAGCCCGCGCCGGCGGCCTTGCCATTTTCGACGCCGCCATCCAGACGACCTGGGGCCGGCCGCGTTCCAGGCCGATCGAGCCCGCTTACAAAGCGCTCATCGAGGGTGTGCGCGAGGGCCTGACTTTCTTTTGCCTGCATTGCAACGCGCCCGGTGAACTCGAGCTGATCGAGCCGCGCTCCGCCTATATCCGCACCGAAGAGTACGAGCTGTTCTGCGACCAGGGCTTTCGCGACTGGCTCGCCGCACAGCCGATCGATGTCATCGGCATGAAGCCGTTGCGCGAGGAGCTTCGCGCAGCACTCTCGGCCGGGCGATCGTCAACATCAGCCCGCGGCAACAACGCGGGCGAACAGCGATTGACGTCGGCAAAGGCCCGCAAAGCGGCCACCCGATCCGCGACGTGAGCCGATCGTCGCGGCCGGAAAACGGCGCCAGAGGGATTGGAACTGCAACGACAAATGGGAGAATAAGATGAAAACTCTTCTGAAAGCGGCATTGGGCGCCTTCGTCACGGCGGGCCTGATGACAGGCATTGCATATGCCGCGGGCCTCAAGGATCCGAAGGACGTCCACATCACGTTCGTCGTGCATGGGTCGGCGTCCGATCCCTATTGGTCGGTGGTCAAGCGCGGCGTCGATGACGCGGCCGCCCTCACCGGCGCCAAGGTCGAATATTACGCGCCGCAGGTCTTCGACGTGGTCGAGCAGGCCCGGCTTCTGGACGCCGCCATCGCCACCAAGCCGGACGGCATCGCGGTCTCCATCGCCGACGCCAATGCACTCGGCAAATCCGTCAAATCCGGGCTTGCCGCCAATATTCCGATGGTGGTTCTGGATTCCGGCGAGAAGGAAGGCGCCGAGCTCGGCACCACGCTCTATGTCGGCACCGTTTCCGAATATGATTCCGGCAAGAAGGCCGGCGAGCGGCTGGCCAAGGAAGGCACGCTCAAGGTCGTCTGCATCAACCACGAGGTCGGCAATGTCAGCCTCGACCAGCGCTGCCAGGGCCTCAATGACGGGCTGAAGCCATCCGGCGGCGGCACCGAGGTTCTGGCCGTGGCGCCAGATCCGGCCGACATCCAGCGCCGCACCGAAGCCTATCTGTCGGCGCATCCCGACACCCAAGCCGTCTTTGCGCTTGGTGCCACCGCCGCCAATCCGCTGATCCCGATGTTCCGCGACAAGGAACTGTTCGGCAAGCTCAAGCTCTACACTTTCGACATCAGCCCGGAGGTCCTCGACTCTGTCGTCGCCGGCGAAATGGGCTTCGGTATGGATGCCCAGCAATATCTGATGGGCTATCTGCCGGTGATCTATCTGGTCGAGCAGGCGACGCACGGCTTCTGGCCGCAGAACAACGCCTATACCGGGCCGCTGTTCATCGACTCGCCCGAAAAAGCCAAGGCGATCCTGGCCCTCGCCAAAGAGGGCATCCGCTAGGCCAGCACTCCGACGGAACGGGAGAATGCGCCAGGCGCTCTCCCGATCCGTTCGAAGATTGCGAATTGAGCGATTGGAGAGCCTAATGGCGGTCGTGGAAGACAAGGCGATACCTCCGGGCGAACTGAAGGCGACCGACCGCTTCGGCATGACGTCGAAGCGGGCCGCCGGCGCCGACGAGCGGCTGGCCAGCACCGGCAAGCTGACCCAGTGGCTGCGCCGGCCGGAAGCCGGTGCTGCCGGCGGGCTGCTTGCGACGATCATCATCTTTGCGCTGCTGCCGGGCGCGGCGAACCTCTATTCGCTGCAGGGGTCGATGACCTTCCTGACGCTGTCGGCGGAGCTCGGCATCGTCGCCACCGCAGCAGCACTTCTCATCATCGCCGGCGAGTTCGACCTTTCGGTTGGCTCCATGGTCGGCTTTGCCGGTGTCGTCATCGGGCTAACTGTGAAGTACTGGGGCCTGCCGCTATGGGGCGGCATCGCCTGTGCCTTCGCCGTTGCCATCCTCACCGGCTATCTCAACGGCCTGATCGTGGTGAAGACGCGCCTGCCCTCCTTCATCGTCACGCTCGCCACGCTCTATATCCTGCGCGGACTGTCGATCGGCATCACCCGCGCCGTCACCGGCCGCACCCAAATTCCCTACATCCTCGAAGGCGTACCGGACCCGGCGACGGCCGGCATTTTCAACGGCCATCTGCTCACCGGCCTGTTCCACTGGATGGGCGCGCAAGGCTGGATCGGCACCCGCAGCGACGGCATTCCCTTCGTCGCCGGCATTCCGATGTCGATCGTCTGGTGGCTTGGCCTGACGGCGCTGGCCGGCTACGTGCTCACCCAGACGAAATACGGCAACTGGATCTTCGCCACCGGTGGCGACCTGATTGCAGCTCGCAACGTCGGCGTGCCGGTCGATCGCGTCAAGATCAGCCTGTTCGTCTACACCGCTTGCGCGGCGACGCTGCTTGCCACCATCCAGGTGATGGAGGCGGGCTCCGCCGACACCACGCGCGGCCTGCTCAAGGAGTTCGAGGCGATCATCGCCGCCGTCATCGGCGGCGTGCTGCTCACCGGCGGCTACGGCACAGTCTATGGTGTGCTGTTCGGCGCGCTGATCTTCGGGCTGGTGCAGATGGGCATCTTCTACACCGGCATCGACACCGACTGGTTCAAGGTCTTCCTCGGCATCGTCATCCTGATGGCCGTGCTGGTCAACAACTACATCAGGCTGAAGGCGCTCGGCCGCGGAGGTGGCAAATGACCGAGCGGGCCCAAATGAGCGAACCGGCCCAAATGACCGAACCCGCAATGGAACTGCGCGGCGTCAGCGTCAATTTCGGCTCGGTGCGCGCGCTCCAGGACATCGACATCAAGGTCTATCCGGGCGAGGTCCACTGCCTGCTCGGCGACAACGGCGCCGGCAAGTCGACGCTGATCAAGGTTCTGTCCGGCGTCTACCGGCCGAGCAAAGGCGAAATCCTGGTCGACGGCAAGACGGTCACCTTCCGCAGCCCGCGCGACGCGCAGGAGCTCGGCGTGGCAACGGTGTTCCAGGACCTCGGCATGATCTCGCTGATGTCGATTACCCGTAATTTCTTCCTCGGCCGCGAGCCGACCAAAAGCAGCCTGCCCTTCTCGCGCATCGACAAGGAGCGCGCCAACACCATCGCCAGGCAAGCGATGGCCGATATCGGCATCGATGTGCGCGACCCGACGCAAGCCGTCGGCACCTTGTCGGGCGGCGAGCGCCAGTCGGTGGCGATCGCCCGCGCCGTGCATTTTGGCGCGCGCGTGCTGATCCTCGACGAGCCGACCTCCGCACTCGGCGTCCACCAGGCGGCGATGGTGCTGAAGTTCATCATCGAAGCACGGATGCGCGGCCTGGCAGTGATCTTCATCAGCCACAACATCCACCATGCCTATCCGGTCGGCGACACCTTCACGCTGCTCAACCGCGGCCGCAATCGCGGTACCTACGCCAAATCGGACATCTCGCGCGACGAGGTCATCTCGATCATGTCGGGCGGCGAGGATCTGAAAGCGGTCGAGGCGGAGATCGCCCGGCCTGCTCGCCCAGATCGGCAGCCGGCCGCCTGCGGCGCCTTGAGCTGACAATCGGACATCGCGGGGATGATGGCATGAGCAGGTTACGCGTCGGGGTCGTCGGCGCCGGCATGATCTCGCAGGTCGAGCATATTCCCAATCTGCTGCGCCTCGGTGAATTGTTCGAGCTGGTCGGCGTCGCCGACCCCTCCAGGATTTCACGGCAGTTCGTCACTGACACCCATGGCATCGCCAATTTCGAAACGATCGACCAGCTCTTCGACCAGCGCCTCGACGCGGTAGTGATCGGCTCGCCGGACCCATTGCATCACGAACAGGTGCTGGCGGCGCTGGCGCGCGGCCTGCATGTCTTTTGCGAAAAGCCGCTCTGCTATTCCCTGGCGGAAATCGCCGAGATCGTCGCCGCGCGCGATGCCGCCAGGAAAATCATGCAAGTCGGCTACATGAAGCGCTTCGATCCGAGCTACCGGCTGGCGCTCGCTTCGCTGCCGGGGACATCGAGCACGCTGCGCTCGGTCTCGGTGGAAGTGAACGATCCCGACGCCTGGCCGTTCATCGCCCACCTGCCCTACAGGCGCGGCACCGATCTCCCGAAGGACATGGTCGCCGCTGTCGCCGCCAAGCAGAAGCGCCAGGTCGAACAAGCCATTGGCGTGCCTTTCACTGATCTCGCTTTCCGTGGATTTACCGGCGCTTACAGCTCGGCCTTGATTCACGATGTCAATGCCGTTCACGGCCTGCTCGATGCGCTCGGCGTGCCGGACGGCGAGATCGTCGGCGCGCAGATCTTTGCCAATGGCGACGGCGGCCAGGGCGCCGTCAAGCTGCTGGACGGACAGGCGCTGTGGACCATGACCCATCTTACCGTACCTAAGCTCGCCGACTACAAGGAGCGGATCACGCTGTTCTTCGACGATGCCAGCCTGGAGCTCGAATTCCCCTCGCCCTGGCTCAACCATCATCCGACCCGGCTGACGGTGACGACCTCGCCCGGTCACACGCTGTCGAAGAAAGATTTGCGCGCCGGCTACGCGGAAGCCTTCGTCGAGGAGATGCGTGGCTTCTGGGCGGCGATCGTCAATGGCGACCCCGTCGTCAACCCGCCCGAACACGCCGCCCGCGATCAGGCCTTGCTGCTCGGGCTGACCCGGCGGCATCTCGCGACCGGACCGTTCGACTGAGCACTCAAACCGGGAGCCGAACGGCGGCTACCTGGACTTGATGACGCCGTCGGTATTGGCCAGCAGCTTGCGCACTGCATTGCGTGCCGCGTCCGGCCGCTGCAGGCGGATGCTCTTCTCGATTGCCTCATGCAGCCTCTGCGCATGCTGCAAATCGTCGAGTTCCCGGGTCGTAAAAGCGAACAGATGATCGAACGCCGATTCGATCAGCACGCCGAGCGGCACCAGCAGATCGTTGCCCGAGGCGCGCAGGATGGCGAGATGAAACCGCGTGTCGGCGCGCGTCCGCTCCTGCAGGTTGGTCGCCTCGCCCATCTCGCGGCAGGCCTGGCTGATCTCGGCCATCTGCTCGTCGGTGCGCCGCATGGCGGCAAAGGCGCTGGCCTCCGGCTCGATGATGTGGCGGAATTCCTGCACCGTCCTGAGGAACACCTCGCGGTCCGGCGAGGTCGCGTACCAGGCCAGCACATCGCGATCGAGCAGGTTCCAGCGCTCCTTCGGCTCGACCCAGCTGCCGATTTTGGGACGTGACGACAAAAGGCTCTTCGCCATCAGCATCTTGATGGCTTCGCGCACCGCCGAGCGGCTGACGTCGAAGGTCTCGGACCATTTGGCTTCGTTGGGCAGGATGGTTCCCGGCGGATAGTCGCCGCGCACGATCCTCAGCCCGATTTCGTTGGCCAGCGACGCATGCACGCTCGACCCCGGCATGCGCGCCGCATCGGCGCGGCGAATACCGCTCGTGCGTTCGGCGAACGCCTCGGCCGCTGTCTTTCCCTTATTCGGCTTTGCGTCCTGCATGGCTCCACAAAGTCCGGATTTGGAGGCGTGTCAAGGAGATGAAATCGACGGCAATATCTCGGTTTGATTTTCCGTATCCGTCGCCTCGCCGACACAGCGCTTTGCCGGGCGTTCACGCCGGGGAGGCACGAACGGCTTCTCTTTGTCCCGACTGAATTCCTCGATCAGGAAATCAAGGAAGACGCGGATTTTCGGGGCAAGATGCTGCCGTGCCGGATAGACCGCGTAGAGTGTGGTTTCGACCTTGTCCCAGTCATCCAGAGCCGATTGCAGCCGGCCTGCTTTCAGGTCGCTTTCGACATAGGGATAGGGGATCAGGCTGACGCCGAAGCCGGCGCGCAGCGCATCGCGCACGGCAAGGCTCGAGGAGACCGAATATCGTCCGTCGATGGCGATCCGCTCGCTGCGGCCGTCCTTGCGGAATTCCCATATGTCCGCATGCCCCGAGAGGCTGAACCGGATGCAGTTGGCCGCCTTCAAATCGGCAGGCGTTTGAGGCCGGCCGTGCTGCTCGAAGTAGGCAGGAGCTGCACAAAGCACGTGCGGCATGACCGCAAGCTTTCTGGCGACCAGGCTGGAATCCTCGAGATTGTCGCTGCCGCGAATGGCAAGGTCAAATCCCTCCCGCACGATATCGACGCGCCTGTCATCAAGATGCAAATCGAGTTTCAAATCGGGATAGCGCGATAGAAACGCGGGAATGGCAGCCGAAAGCCGCGTCAACGTGACAGTCATCGGCGCGCTGACCCGCAACGTCCCGCTCGGCGCCGTCTTGATCGGGCCAAGGACCTGGTCGGCCCTGGCCAGCGCATCGAGCCCCTGCGTGACATGCTCCAGATAGATCCTGCCTTCTTCGGTCAGGGCCATCCGCCGCGTCGTCCGGTTGATGAGCCGCACCCCCAGATGCGCCTCCAGCTCGGCGATGTTCTTGCTGATCGCGGGAGGCGAGAGACCGAGCCGCCGTCCGGCTTCGGCAAAGCTGTTCAGTTCCGCCACATGACGGAAAACCTGCAACGCAGTCAGGCGATCCACTGCACCATTCTCTTCCAGTAAACAATGTCTTTCAATTGTCACCTATTATCGTCTGTTGGTAAATTCCATATCTGCTTCCCGAACGGCTTTCTCATTTTCGGAATGACATGATGACCAACCCCACAATCTCCCTTATCGAGCGACGCATGTCGGCCAATCGGTTCGATGCCTCGTACGCATTGACGGATGCCGAGGTTGAGGAACTGGCACGTCTCGCAACCCGCGCGCCAACCGCCTACAACCTTCAGAATTGGCGGTTCATCGCCGTGCGGACGCCGGAAGCAAAGGCGCGGTTGCGCAGCGTGGCCCATGGCCAGGCCAAGGTGCAGGAAGCAGCGGTCACCTTCATCGTCTGCGGCGTACTGCCCGACCACGCCGCCCTCAATGCAAGGCTGCGTCCTTTCGTCGAAGCCGGCTTCATGCCGGCGGATATGGCTTCGGGCTGGCAGGAAGGCGCCCGCGCACAATATGCCGATCCTCGGGCTGCCCGCGACGAAGCGGTGCGCTCTGCAACGCTTGGCGCTGCAACGCTGATTTTTGCAGCCGAAGCGCTGGGGCTCGTCGCTGGTCCGATGGGAGGCTTCGATGCCGAAGGCGTGGCCCGCGAGTTTGGCCTTGGCCTGAATGAAGTGCCGGTGATGCTCATCGCGGTCGGCCGCGCCGCGCCCGGCAACTGGCCGCAAAAGCCGCGCCGCCCTCTTGCCGAAGTACTGGAAATCTTATGAAAACGCGCCGTTTCGATCTGTTGCTGACAGCCATTGCACCCGCGATATGGGGCAGCACCTATATCGTCACCACCCAGTTCCTGCCCAACTTTTCGCCGATGACGGTCGCAATGCTGCGTGCCTTGCCAGCCGGATTGCTGCTGCTGGCGATCGTTCGGCAACTGCCGACGGGCATCTGGTGGCTGCGCAGTTTCGTCCTCGGAGCCCTCAACATCTCGATCTTCCTGAGCATGTTGTTTGTCGCCGCCTACCGGCTTCCGGGCGGGGTCGCCGCGACGGTGCTGTCGGTCCAGCCGTTGATCGTGATTTTCCTTGCCGCTGCCCTGCTTGCCAGCCCTGTCCGTCGGTTGGCGATCGTCGCCGCCCTTGTCGGGATCGCCGGTGTTGCATTGCTGGTGCTGACCCCGAACGCGACGCTCGATGCGGTCGGCGTTGCCGCCGGCCTCGCCGGGGCGGCCTCCATGGCCTTCGGAAGCGTATTGGCCCGTAAGTGGCAACCGCCAGTATCGCTGCTTACCTTTACGGCATGGCAGCTGACCGCCGGCGGTCTGCTTCTCGTTCCGGTGGCCCTGCTTTTCGAGCCCTCCATCCCGCTCCCGACCGCGGCCAACCTGCTTGGACTGGTGTGGCTCGGCCTGATCGGTGCGGCGCTGACTTACGTCCTCTGGTTCCGGGGCATTGCGCGACTGGAATCTGCCGTGGTGTCATCGCTGCTTTTCCTCAGCCCGGTGACCGCCGTGCTGCTTGGATGGGTATTCCTGGACCAGACGCTGACCTTGCCTCAAATCGCCGGCGTCGTTTTCGTCATCGGCAGCATCTGGCTGGCTCAACGCCCCAATCGCAACGAGTCCTGATGCATGTCGCTCAAAAGTGTGCAGCGGGTTTGCGATACGACATGCATCAAAACAAGAACCTGAAGCGCGTAGCATGAGGCCGGTCGAACGCGACGCGTTTTAGGCCGCCGACTTGTGTCGGCGGATTGTTCGGCACTATGGTCCAGCGGCATAGCCGGAGGATCCGCCGATGCCACAACGCCCCTATGATGAGCGCCTGCTCCGTCAGGCGTTCGAAGTCGCGCGCAAGGCCCGCGATGCCGGCGAACATCCCTTTGGTTCGCTCCTCGCTGACAAGGACGGCAATGTTTTGCGCGAGCAGCCCAACGCTTACAAAGCCGGCGGGGGCGACCGCACCGCTCATGCCGAAAGGCTGCTGGCCTCATGGGCGGGGATGAATTTCAGTCTCGAAAAGCTGGCCTCCTGCACACTCTACACTTCGGCCGAACCTTGCGCGATGTGCTCCGGCACAATCTATTGGGCGGGCATCGGACGGGTCGTCTTTGGCCAGAGCGAACATGACCTCAAGGCATCGACGGGTGCACATGTCGAGAATCCTACACTCGACCTGCCCTGCAGGATCGTCTTCGAAGCTGGGCAGCGTCCGACTGAAGTCGTCGGTCCGCTGCTTGCCGATGAAGCGGCGCAACTCCAGGCCGAATTCTGGAAAGACAAGTAGCTTAATTGCCGCACGGCAGGAAACGAGTGAGGGCTAGGCTCAGAACTTATTGATCAAGGGTATTGCCCCTTCAACAAGTGAAGTATCGGAGAACCTTGACCCGTTTGGGCCTAAACAGCGGGGATGGGGTTGCCGGCTCCATCCCTACTCAACTGCGAGATGCGCAATCGGCCAGCTGAGATTTCCTCCCCGTCCCGAACGACTACGACCACGAGTTTTGCAGGCTCTTGGAAGACCAAGGTTGACAGTTGAATGTTCATGCTAAGGGCCAATAATTTGACTGTATCCTTCTCAAATTCGAGGGGTCCTTTCTGGGGGATGATGTCGGTCTTCGGCACTGGAGCTTCTATCAAATCAACTACCCCACCGGCCTTGGATTCAAGACGAACTTTTATCGCGAGGGTAGGCAAAGTTTCTGGATACGGTTCAAGATACTTAATCAGACACCACAGCCCCGTGGGCAATGCCCACGGCAAAGGTCCGTCGAATAAAACGGCATCATTATAGACCCCTATGTGCAGTTGCTTCCCGTTGGCCTCCTGTCGAAGGTCATCGCAAAACACGACGCTAGCATGGGGGTTCAAAATCATGCTGCCTCAAGGCGTATTGACACCGCACTCACGGCATCGGTTCCCGGCAGGATGGAATGCTGCCCGGAACTTAGTGTGGTCCCCGCTCCGAGCGTAAGCGGCTGTATCTCGCCCGCAGGCCCAAACCGACGGTTCATTTTTCTGTCTACGACCACAACCTCTACGTCTACCTCAAGGGCAGTCGCGAGGTCCGCGATAGTGTCTATTTCCCAGTTCGGCTTTGTTCCTGAAAACCAGCGAGAGACCGCAGACTTGTTAATTCCGAGGCGATCGGCAAGCTGACTTAGGGTGAGCCCCGTTTCCGCTTTCCTGGCTTGAATGACCGCCCAAAAGGCGCTCACAAAAGCCGAACGAAGTATCCCGCGTTCGAACTCTTCAACGAACGCTTGGTCGGAAACCTTATTAGATTTTTTCATCCACATCTCGACATATTCCCTTCACGTACTCTAACGCCGTTGCTGCACGAAAAGGTTGCGCATTACCCATGGTGTTGCCCCAAAGATCGGGGATTCCAGCGACGGTTTCGCTATAGTTCTTTTTGATCCCTAGCCAATGTCGGCAATGCAGTCCTAAACCTATGAATACCCCGGCGTCGAGAAACCTACCGAACAGACGCACTTGGACATGCCTAGGCTTTCGCGCACAAATTACCCAGACCTCGTCAACAGAATGCAATCGTTCGATGTCTGGCCCCCGCTCGTCTGGGTCTCCTTTGAGGCTTGCCGTCACGAACCAACCGAAACAAAAAATTGCTATCAGTTCTTCCATTTTCGCCATCGGCAAATGGCTTAAGTCGGGATCCTTCCCAGCCAATCCTCTATAAACATTTGGCGTTACATACAGAAACCGCTTGGCCTCCACCTTTTGGTTAAGTGCAGGCCGCGCGACGAGCCGACCGGTTTCGACCGCTGATACAGAATAGAGTTAGTTGCGTTTAAAGTCAACAATTCCCCCGCAGGCCGCACCGTTCCTCTCGAAGGGGGAAACGTGTTATTACCAGCCAGCAGATAGCCTATGTCAAATTCGAGGTTGAGTCAGAGCCTTCTCAACGTTGCGCGTCGGGGCTGGCCCAGTGCCGGCTCCGTATCACGTACGCCCGTCAGGTCGTCTTGACATATTTCCGCCAGCTGTGCTCCGGCCGGAAGTCGAGCATGTCGCGTGCCTTGCGGTTGGAGAGCAGGGTCTCGTATTCGCCAAGTTCGCCCTTGACCGGCACATCGGGATAAAACCGCTTCAGGAGTTCGGCTGTCGGCAGGTCGGACGAGGTGTCGTCATTGGCGGCGTTGAACACCTGATAGCCGAGCCCATCCTTTTCGATGGCGCGCAGCGTGATCTGGCCGAGGTCGCGCGCGTCGATATAGCTCCAGGCGATGCGCTTGCGGAAACCCGGATCGGCGAACCATCTCGGAAACAGCGAATATTCATGCGGCTCGATGACGTTGCCGATGCGCAAGGCGTAGATGTCGAAGCCGCTGCGCAGCGCAAAGGCTCGCGCCGTCTTCTCGTTGACGACCTTGGACAGCGCGTAGCTGTCCATCGGATCGACGTCGTACTCCTCGTCGAGCGGAAAATGCGTCGGATCGCGCGGTTCGTTGGCGAAGACCAGGCCGTAGGTCGTCTCGCTGGATGCGATCACCACCTTGCGGATACCGAGCTTCACTGCGGCCTCGATGACATTGTAGGTGCCGAGCGCGTTGATGCGGAACACCTCGTTGTCGGGCGTGATCATGATGCGCGGGATGGCCGCGAAATGCACCACGGCATCGACCGGTTGCGAACGCAGCGACGGGTCGAATTCATGCAGGCCGATATAGCTCGACAGCGCGTTGAACACCTGCCCGCTGTCGGTGATGTCGGTGATCAGCGTGCGCACCTTGGGATTGTCGAGCGGCTTGGTGTCGATGTTGAGCACCTGGCAGCCCTGCTCGACCAGATACTGCACGACGTGGCGCCCGGCCTTGCCGCTGCCGCCGGTGAACATGATCCGCTTCGTCATTTTGCTCTCCCTGGAATTCATGTGTATTGTCAGACAATATCGAACTCTGCAATCGCCTGCCAATGGCATGCGGCAAAAACCCGCTTCAACAATTCGCCGGCAAGGTGCAGCGCCGTCATCCATCATTGCAAATAGGACGAAACGACATGAACACGACCGCCGCGAGCGAAAAGATCGGCTTCATCGGGCTTGGCCTGATGGGGCACGGCATAGCGAAGAACATCGTCGACAAAGGCTATCCGTTGACTTTTCTCGGCCGCAAGAACCGCACGCCTGCCGAAGACCTGCTCGGCCGCGGCGCCAAGGAAGCGGCGACCTCGCGCGACGTCGCCGCGGCATCCGATATCGTCTTCATCTGCGTCACCGGCTCGCGCGAGGTCGAAGCCATCATCCGCGGCCCAGGCGGCCTCAAGGAAGGCCTGAAGCAGGGATCGGTTGTCGTCGACTGCTCGACCTCGGATCCTGTCTCGACGGTGGCGCTGGCCGCCGAACTCAAGGCGCTCGGCGTCGATTATGTCGATGCCCCGCTCAGCCGCACCCCGAAGGAGGCCTGGGAAGGCACGCTCGACGCCATGGTCGGCGCGCCCGACACGGTCTTTGCCCGGCTGAAACCGGTGCTCGACACCTGGGCCGGGCGCATCGTCCATATCGGCGACACCGGCGACGGCCATCGCATGAAGCTGCTCAACAACTTCATTTCGCTCGGCTACGCCGCGATCTATTCCGAGGCGCTGGCGCTGGCGCAGAAGGTCGGCATCTCGCCGCCGCGCTTCGACAGCGTCATCCGCAACGGCCGCATGGATTGCGGCTTCTACCAGACCTTCATGCGCTGGACGCTGGAAGGCGACCGCGACGCGCACAAATTCAGCATCGCCAACGCCTTCAAGGATCTCACCTATCTCGAATCGATGGCGGATGCTGCCGGCATCGCCAACCCACTCGGCAACGCCACCAAAAACGCCTTCGCCGGCGCCTTCGCGGCCGGCCCCGCCGACCAATATGTGCCGATGCTGGCCACGCATATCGGCAAGGTCAACGGCGTCGACCTGATGCCGACCAGGGATGGCAAGAAGCAGACGATCTGAGCCGGCCGATCAGCTTTTGGCCACGCAAGCTTGCCGCAACATTCCGAGGCGTCAGCGCCACTGGCGAACCTGCCAATCTTCCCCCTTGAGGCAGTGCAATCGCATGTAGGCAAGAGCCCCCTCACCCGGATTGCCAACCGAATTGCGAAGGGCAATTCGGGGCAATCCAACCTCTCCCCGAGGGGAGAGGAGATCGCCAGCGCCGGCGTCAGCCTCTTCTCCCCAGCGGGGAGAAGGTGGCCGCGAAGCGGCCGGATGAGGGGGACTCCTTACGCGATTTGCCCTGCCTTGTTGGGGGAGATGCCCGGCAGGGCAGAGGGGGGTGCTGTCCCTCAGACCTCAGATCGGCAACACTGCAATTTCAAAGCCGAAAACAAAAAACCCGCCTCGGTAGGCGGGTCGCCGGCGCCAATCAGCACCATAACCAGATTACTAGCATAGCTGCCGGCACAAAGCAAGAACAAAATACGCTGCGGCGGTAAAAAAGTCCGAATCCCTGGCCCATCCGAGGTCGCCGCCTCATTGCCTAACGTTGATGATTAGCGAAAGCCGAAGTGGCATCCAATCTCCCCCCTCGTGGGGGAGATGTCCGGCAGGACAGAGAGGGGCGCGAAGGAATGCCGAGTTTTGCAATCGTTCGGAGCAATGCCAGCCCTGGTGCAACCATCACCGCCGCGACCGCCCGATAACATCGTCGGTGTTGGCGAGAAGCCTGTGCACCGCGGTACGGGCTGCGGCGGGCCGCTGCAGGCGGATGTTCTTCTCGATCGCCTCGTGCAGTGCCTGCGCACGACGCTGGTCGCTGGTTTCGCGTGTGACGAAAACAAAGAGGTGATCGAGCGCCGATTCGATCAGCACGCCGAGCGGCACCAGCAGATCGTTGCCCGAGGCGCGCAGGATGGCGAGGTGGAACCGCGTGTCGGCGCGCGTTCGCTCCTGCAGGTTGGTCGCTTCGCCCATTTCGCGACAGGCCTGGCTGATCTCGGCCATCTGCTCGTCGGTGCGCCGCATCGCGGCAAAGGCGCTGGCCTCCGGCTCGATGATGTGGCGGAATTCCTGCACCGTCCGGAGGAACACCTCGCGGTCCGGCGAGGTCGCGTACCAGGCCAGCACGTCGCGATCGAGCAGGTTCCAGCGCTCCTTCGGCTCGACCCAGCTGCCGATTTTGGGACGTGACGCAAGCAGGCTCTTGGCCATCAGCATTTTTATGGCTTCGCGCACCGCCGAGCGGCTGACGTCGAAGGTCTCCGACCATTTGGCTTCGTTGGGCAGGATGGTTCCCGGCGGATAATCGCCGCGCACGATCCTCAGCCCGATTTCGTTGGCGAGCGAGGCATGCACGCTCGATCCGGGAAAGTGTGCGGCGTCGGCACGCCGAACGCCGGCCGGCCGCTCAGCCTCTGCCTTCAACTTGGCGGGTCGCTTTTTTGATGTCGCGTCCGGCATTCGTATTCCCCGGCAGCCGCTTGTCGAAAGCCTGAACTCAGGACACGACAAAGCAGCGGCCTACGCTCCAAAGCAGCGTCGCCTCGTGCGTTCGTATGGACGGTCTGTGACGGGGCGCCCGTCGAAGGGCGCCCCGAAACTGCGAACCTACTTCTGGATGCAGGTGTCGACCGTGTCCTTGGTGCATTCGTCGAGGCCGGTGAACACCGGATCGGCGACCGGCTTGCCTTCGACCAGGTCGATCATCACCGAGGGCGCCTTGTAGCCCATCTCGAACGGCCGCTGGCCAACCAGCGCGGTCACCAGCCCGTCACGGGCAATCGCCACCTCGTCGCCGATCGTGTCGGCGGCGCCGATGACGAAGGCGTTGCTGGCGATCTTGTCGGCCATCGGCTTGAACAGGTCGCGGTAGGGCTGCGGAGCGCCGAACAGCGGCCAGCCGCCCATGATGCCGAAGGCGTCGAGATCGGGATTGGCAGCGAGGATGTCGGTCATCGCCTGCACGCCCTTGGCGCCGTCGTCATTGGTGAACACCGGGCAGCCGGCAACTTCCGTCCAGCCGCCTTCGCCTGCCAGCGCGGCGAGGCCGTCCTTGCCCGAAAGCGCGTCACGCATGCCCTGCGCGCGGCGCAGGATGTTGTCGGCCGCCGGATTGCCTTCGATGGTGCAGATCTTGCCGCCATTCGGCTTGGCCTTCTTGATGTATTCGCCGATCTTGTGACCCATCAGGTAGTTGTCGGTGCCGAGGTAGGTCTTGCGCAGCGCCGCATCTTCCTTGCTGAGGTCGGCGTCGAGGGTCATGATCGGGATCGACGGATTGGCGCTTTTGATCGTCTGCGCGATCAGCGGCGCGTTCGATGGCGAAATCGCCATCGCCACAGTGTCGGGCTTGCTCAGCATGTCCTGGACGATCTGGGCTTCACCGGCTTCGTCCGAGGTCGATGCCGGTCCGGTGTAGAAGCACTCATATTCCGAGCTGGCGTTTTCCTTGTTCCATTTCTCGCAACCCTGGTGGATGGCCTCGAAGAATGGATTGTCGAGACCCTTCACGACGATGACGAGCTGTTTCTTGGCCATAGCCGGCCCGGCACCCAACGCCATGACGGCGGCGGCAGCGAGCAATAGTGATTTCCTCATGTCAGTCCTCCCTTTTGAAACAAACGGACACCACGTGCCCGCCACACACAGATCGACCCGGAGCAAGATGACAGAGGACGTCGCACTCGTGTCGCCAAGCCAGGTCGATAAGCATTTTCATATTCAGTCTCAGACCGGCACCGACAGATACAGCTGGTTACCAAATCCCTGACCGACAAACCTTCACCGATTCCTTCCGGCAACCCGGGAGATCGGCGCAAGCTCCTCCGACACTTAGCTAATATCGCCTTGTCGCCGACGTCAATGCTATTTGTCCTACAAAACTGATTTTTCGAAAGAAGCCGTGGTTGACGCCAAGGTGGCTTATGCGTAAATGGGCAAAATCGCTGCTTCCGGGAGGAACTGGGGAGAGCGAAAGGCCGCGGCAGAACCGCAGGCCGCAAAGCACGGGGAGGCAAGAAGGCTGGTGGCGGTTCTCGAACTCACCAACATCTCGAAGCATTTTGGCGCCATCCAGGCGGTCAACGACGTTTCGTTGTCGATCGAGGCCGGACAGGTTGTCGGCCTGATGGGCGACAACGGCGCCGGCAAGTCGACCCTGGTCAAGATGATCGCCGGCAATTTCCCACCGAGCCATGGCACGATGCAGATGGACGGCAAAGAGCTGATCCTGCACAAGCCGGTCGAGGCGCGCCAGCATGGCATCGAAATCGTCCATCAGGACCTGGCACTGTGCAACAATCTGACGGCCGCCGCCAACGTCTATCTCGGCCGTGAATTGCGCCGCGGCCTCGGGCCGCTTCGCATCCTCGACTATGCCGCGATGTACAAGCGTGCCGGCCAGATCTTCGCCGAGCTGAAATCCGAAACCCGCCCGCGCGACCTGGTCAAACAGATGTCGGGCGGCCAGCGGCAAGCGGTGGCGATCGCCCGCACCATGCTTTCGCAGGCCAAGATCGTGCTGATGGACGAGCCGACGGCGGCGATCTCGGTGCGCCAGGTCGCCGAGGTATTGAACCTGATCCGCCATTTGCGCGACCAGGGCATCGCCGTCGTGCTGATCAGCCACCGCATGCCCGACGTCTTTGACGTTGCCGACCGCGTCATCGTCATGCGGCGCGGCCGCAAGGTCGCCGACAAGACGATCGCATCGAGTTCGCCGGAAGAAGTCACCGGGCTCATCACCGGCGCTATCGAACAGGTATGATTGACGCCTCAACCATGAGTAAAAAAGGTCGATAATGGCAGTCACCCTTGATCAGACGATCGCGCACAAGCAGCACACCTTGCTGAGCAAGGTGTTTGCCAGCCAGACCTTCTGGGTGGTGATCGCGGTCATCCTCGCCTGCCTGTTCCTGTCCGTGGCCACGGATTCCTTCGCCACGACCAAGAACCTCTACAACATCACCCGCAACATCACCTTCGTCGCCATCGTGGCGCTCGGCATGACCTTCGTCATCATCACCGGCGGTATCGACCTGTCGGTCGGCTCGGTGCTTTGCCTGTGCTCGATGGTGCTGGCCGTGACCATGCATGCCGGCTACGGCATCGAGACCGGCATTGCCGCAGCGATCGCGACGGCGCTGATCATCGGCGCCTTCAACGGGGTTCTGATCGCCTATCTCGGCTTTCCGCCCTTCGTGGTGACGCTTGGCATGCTCTCGATCGCACGTAGCCTTGCCATGGTCGCCTCCAACAACACCGTCGTCTTCCAGTTCGGGCCGGACCACGACAAGCTGCTGGCGCTTGGCGGCGGCGCCTGGGTGTTCGGCATCGCCAATCCGGTGCTCTACATGATCGTGCTAGCGATGATTACCGGCTTCGTGCTGCGCTGGACGAAATTCGGCCGGCACATCTTCGCCATCGGCGGCAACGAGCATGCGGCGACGCTGACCGGCGTTCCGGTGCGCCAGATCAAGGTTGTCGTCTACATGATCTCGGCATTGGCGGCGGGCCTTGCCGGCATCATCCAGACCGGCTGGCTGGGCGCGGTCACCACAAATCTCGGCAACGGCATGGAGCTTCAGGTGATCGCCGCCACCGTCATCGGTGGCGCCAACCTGGCCGGCGGCATGGGCACAGCCTTCGGCGCAGTCGTTGGCGCGGCGCTGATCGAGGTCATCCGCAACAGCCTCGGCCTGCTCGGCATCAATGCCTTCTGGCAAGGCGTGTTCATCGGCGGCGCCATCCTGCTCGCCGTGCTGTTCGACCGCATCCGCAATTTCAGGCGCAACGACTGAACTTTTCCGCCGGCGGGGCAAAGTTGCTTCGCTGGCAAAAGTCCTTGCTCAGCCTCGAAGGGAGTGCCGGTTGCCGTCGACCGCACCGGTCTTGCCATACCGGCCTGGAAACGCTCGCCTTCTTCCTATCGCCGAGTCTGAAAATCCGCCGCTGCGGCGCATGGCCGGCGCCCGGGCGTGCACATCCGTCTTGACGCAAGCCCGAACTGAGCCGCACAATCGCTCGCAGCAGGCGAAGGGAGGCCAGTCGCCTGCGGGAGGATATACCCATGACGGAAGCGATCAGGCTCTACTGGGGCCGGTTCGGACATGTTTCTGTCCTGAACGTCGCCAGCGACTTCGTCACCCATGCCCATGTCGAGGCGCATATCATCATCTGGCTGGAAGGCACGGCCGGCGAGATGACCATCGGCCGCGAGACGGTGCGGCTTGGACCGGGCACCGCCGCCGGCATCAATTCCTTCCAGCCGCACAGCCACGCTCTGTCCCGCGACGGCACGCCCGGCCTGTTCCTCGCCTTTTACATCGATCCGGACTGGGCTCGAAGGCGCCGCGAGCTGCCTTCCGCCGCGCCGCTGTTCTCCGCCCCGGCAATCACGCTCGAGCCTTGGCTGCACAAGGCAGCGGCCAACCTTCTCGACCATCTCAGCGACAATGAGAGCATCGACGACATCGCCAATTACGAGATCGAGCGCTTCATCGACAGCGTGCTCGATGCCGCCGACGCCTGCGCACCGCAGACGGTGCGCGCCCGCGTCCACACCATGCAGGATTTTCGCGTCCGCAAGGCGATCCAGCTGATGAAAGCCAATGTCTGCGAGCGCATCTGCTTCGACGACGTGGCGCGCAGCGTCGGCCTGTCGCGGCCGCATTTCTTCGCCCTGTTCAAGGAACAGACCAATCTGACGCCCAACGTCTATTGGAACACGCTGCGCATGGAGGAAGCGGTGCGGCAATTGCAGTGGTCGCAGGAGCCGCTGATCTCGGTCGCCTGCAATCTCGGCTTCACCACCCAGGGCAATTTCTCGCGCTTCTTCCGCGACCATGTCGGCGTTCCGCCGACGCTTTACCGCGAGGCGGCGCGGGCGATCAGCTGAGCGCCCGTTTTTCAGACTAATTGATAGGCGTTCAAGACGCATTGATAAGCGCCGCCGAGTCTGCCGCCCTACCCTCCCAAGCAGCTGATTTGCAAGGGAACGATCATATGGCGAAAGTCACCATCTCCAGCGTCATCGACGCGCCGGTCGAAAAGGTCTGGGCACGCATACGCGACTTCAACGGTCTGCCGACCTGGCATCCGCGCATGGTCGAAAGCCACATCGAGGACGGCAAGGACGCGGGCACGATCGGCTGCGTACGCAATTTCCAGCTCGCCAGCGGCGCCCGCCTCCGCGAAAAGCTGCTCGATTTCTCCGACGAGAATTTCCTCGTCAGCTACTCCATCCTGGAGACGCCGCAACCGCTTACCAACCACAAGGCGACGCTGCAGTTGCGGCGGGTGACCGACGGCGACCGCACCTATGCCGAATGGACCGCCAGCTTCGACGCCCCTCCCGAAGAAGCCGACAAGCTGGCCGAAGGCATGGGCGCCAACGTCTTCCAGGGCGGCTTCAACGCCCTGAAGGCCCATTTCGCCGGCAAGGTTGAACTGAATTGAGCTGACAACCAGGAGCGTTCCATGGCGCTTGCACTGCAGACTTTCCCGACGGTGAAGAACGCTGGCGCGGCGCTGAAGGCCGCCGGCACCCGCTATCTCGGTGGCGGCACACTGGTCGTGCGCGCCGCCAACGAAGGCGACGTGTCGATTTCCGGTTTCATCCGGTCGACCGAACCGGCGCTGTCGATCATCCACATTTCCGGCGGCGAGGTCCGCATCGGCGCTTCGGTGACCATGGCGGCGATCGCCCGTCACCCGGATCTCGCTCCACTGGCCCACGCCGCGCGCGCCGTCGGCGGACCGGCGATCCGCAACATGGCTACGGTCGGCGGCAATCTCTTCGCGCCAACGCCTTACGGCGATTTCACCGTTGCACTGCTGGCGTTGGACGCAACCGTCACCACCGACTACGGCGAGCTGCCGATCGAAACCTTTCTGGCAAAGCGCGAGAGCAATCACGCCATCGTCACTGCGGTCGGCTTCACGCTTCCGAAGGAAGGCGGTTTTCGCTTCCTGAAACAGTCGCGGGTCAAGCCAAAGGGCGTCGCGGTGCTGAGCATCGCCACCGTGCTGGAACAGGCACAGGACGGCACTGTCACGTCAGCGCGGATCGCGCTCGGCTGCATGGCCGACCGGCCGATCCGTGCCAGGGCGGCGGAGAAAGCCTTGATTGGCCGCAAACTCACCGCAGACGGCATCGCACCGGCACTGGCCGTTGCCCACGACGGCACTTCGCCGCCAACCGATCCGATCGCCAGTGCCTGGTATCGCAACGAAGTCCTGCCGGTCCATCTCGGCCGGCTGCTGCTCGCCTGAACGCCCTGGCTGCGGCGCAAGGAGTAATAAAGATGGCGAAGGTCCCGGTACAGTTCACGCTCAATGGTGCCGAAAAGGCCGAGTTCATCGACAGCGGCACGACGCTGCTTCACGCGCTGCGCGACAAGATCGGCGACACCTCGCCAAAAGGCGGCTGCCATCAAGGCACTTGCGGCGCCTGCACGGTCATCATCGATGGCGAGCTCAGGCTGTCCTGCCTGACGTTGGCCGAGACCTGCAACGGTGCGGCCGTCACCACGACGTCGGGGCTTTCGGAAGGCGGCGTGCTGCATCCGCTGCAACGCGCTTTCCTCGATGCTTTCGCCACGCAATGCGGTTTCTGCACGCCGGGCATGATCATGGCCGCCAAGGTGCTGCTCGACCACACGCCGAACCCCAGCCGCGAGGACGTGGTCGAGGCGCTGTCGGGCAATATCTGCCGCTGCACCGGTTACGAGCCGATCATCCAGGCGGTGCTGACCGCCGCGCGCTCCAATTCGCAGAACGCGGTTTGAAGGGAGTTAAGAAAATGGAACTCCGCAAGAGCTATTTCGCCGACCAGCGCAAGGACGATCTGCACGAGATCGGCCAGCCGCGGCCGCGTTCGGATTCACCCGGCCATGTCACTGGCAAGACCACCTATTTCGCCGACCGCAATTTTCCCGGCATGCTGCACCTGAAGATGGTGCGCAGCCCGCACCATCACGCCCGCATACGCAGCATCGATACGTCCGAGGCGGAAAAGCATCCGGGTGTCGTCAAGGTGCTGACCGCCAAGGATGTGCCGCACAATGTCTACACCATCCTGATCCTGATCCAGATCGGGCCGGAGGACGAGACGGTGCTGGCTGACGGCAAGGTGCGCTGGAAGGGCGAGGCGGTGGTGGCGGTGCTGGCCGAGACCGAGCGCGCCGCGCAGGAAGCCGCCGCCAAGGTCAAGGTCGACTACGAGGTGCTGCCGGCCGTCTTCGACATGGAGGAAGCGCTGAAGCCCGACGCGCCGATCGTCAACGAGTATCACGGCCGGAACTATTACCTCTACGACAGCGGCGAATGCCGCAAGGTGCGCTTTGGCGATGTCGAGGCAGGCTTTGCTGGCGCCGACCACGTGCTCGAACAGACCTATCAGTCTTCGCCGATCGAGCATGCGCCGACCGAGACGACCGGCTGCATCGTCGCACCCGAGGGCAATGACCGCTTCACCTGCTACACCAACACGCAGGCGATGTTCTTTACGCTCGACAACGCCTCGATCATCCTGCAGATGCCCGGCAACAAGCTGCATTTCGTCGGCGGCACCGTCGGCGGCGGTTTTGGCGGCAAGGTCGACGTCATCGTCGAGCCGATCGCCATCCTCGGCGCCAAACTAACCGGACGACCGGTTTGTTTTATCTACAGCCGCGAGGAAGAGATGCAGATCTCCTCGCCGCGCGCCGCCGAGAAGGTCGTCATCAAGGACGGCGTCATGAACGACGGCCGCATCGTGGCGCGGAAAGTGACCGGCTACACCGATGCCGGCGCCTATTCGCGCCATTCGCCCTACGGCGCGCAGAAGGGCGCCGGGCATTATCCTGGCCCGTATACGATCCCAAATGTCTGGATCGACACCTACTGCGTCTACACCAACCGTACCCCGTCCTCGGCGATGCGCGGTTTCGGCGTCACCATCGGCGACTTCGCGCTGGAGGTGCAGATGGACAAGCTCGCCCGGCTGATCGGCATGGACCCTCTCGAATTCCGCTTCATCAACGCCTACCGCGACGGCGACATGAAGGCACACCGGCAGCCGACGGAGGGGGCGGCGCTGATCGAGTGCATGCAGGAAGCCTCGCGCGCCGCCAACTGGCCAGTGGCGGAAAAGTTCATGACGATGTCGTCTTACGCGAAGGGAGCTTGAGATGGCGATCAGGCGCGGACGCGGCGTCGCCGCGATCAATTATCCGACCGGCATGAATCTCGGCGGCGACCCGACGCAGGCGCTGGTGCATTCGACGCCCACCGGCAATTTCATGGTCACGCTCTCCAGCGTCGACCTGGGCCAGGGCATGAAGCAGATCATGGCACAGATCTGCGCCGAGACGATCGGCGTACCGACCGACCGTGTTGTCGTCGACACCGCCGACACCGACACCGGCCCGCACTGCATGGGCACCTTCGCCTCGCGCGGCACGCATCGGGCCGGCAATGCGGTCATCCAGGCCGCCAGGGAAGCCCGCCAGGTGATGCTGGAAGTGGCGGCCGAGGAACTTGAGGTAAACGCCTCGGACCTCGAGACCGATGGCGAGGGCAACATCCTGGTCAAGGGCGCGCCGCAAAGATCGATCTCGATCTTCGATGTCGCGCTGTCGGCGCATTTCAAGCGCGGCCGTTCGATTTCCGGCCGCGGCATGTTTTTGATCCCCCGCTCCTATCCGGAGAAAGAGACCGGAGCGATGAAGCCGTCTACCTGCTACGCCCATGCCTGCACGGTGGCGGAGGTCGAGGTCGACGACGAGACCGGCGAGGTCACCGTGCTGACGGTAAAGAACGTGTTTGAGATCGGCCGCGCGCTGAACCCGAAAATGGTCGAGCAGCAACTCGTTGGCGGCTCGTGGATGGGCATCAGCCATGCGCTCTACGAAACGACCGAGCCCTATTATCCCAACCGCGACCATGGCGGCACCGACTTCAACCAATATCTGATGCCGGGTCCTGGCGATCTCGCGCAAACCGAGATCATCGTGCTGGAACGGCCCTCGGCGGACGGGCCGTATGGCGCCAAGGGGCCGGGCGAAATGTGCGCCAACCCGCAGATCCCGGCGGTTGCCAATGCCGTCTTCGACGCTGTCGGTGTGCGCATCGATACGCTGCCGATCACGCCGGAGCGCATCCTGCGGGCGCTGAAGGCGCAAGCCCCGAACTGAGTGCTGAAAATGCCCAAGAGAAGCGCTGAGACAGTCGCGACCTCGCCTGAGGCGGTGGCGTCGCGCCTCGCCGCCTCGCGCTATCTCGCCGATGAAAGCCTGGCCACCGCCATCTTCCTGGCGATCAGGCTGGGAAAGCCGCTGCTGCTCGAAGGCGCACCCGGCGTCGGCAAGACGGAAGCTGCGAAGGCGATTGCCGAGGTGCTCGGGCGCGACCTGGTGCGGCTGCAATGCTACGAGGGCATCGACGCCGCACATGCGCTCTACGAATGGAATTACCAGCGCCAGTTGCTCGCCATCCGCCATGCCGGTGAGCACGAGGTCGACATCTACGACGACCGCTTTCTCATCGCGCGGCCGCTGCTGCAGGTGCTGAAAGCGCCGGAAAAGCGCGTGCTGCTGGTCGACGAAATCGACCGTTCCGACCATGAATTCGAAGCGCTGCTGCTGGAGTTCCTGTCCGATTTCCAGATCAGCATTCCCGAGCGCGGCACCATTCGCGCGACTGCGCAGCCGATCGTCATCCTGACCTCGAACCGCACCCGTGAGCTTGCCGAAGCGCTGCGGCGGCGCTGCGTCTACCACTGGATCACCTATCCCGACGCCGGGCGCGAAGCCGAGATCATCATGCTGCGCGCCGGCGACGTCGCCGAGGCCACGGCGCGCGCCGTGGCTGCCGCAGTGCGCGACATTCGCGCCCGCCCGCTGGCGAAGCCGCCCGGCATCGCCGAAGCGGTCGAATGGGCGAACGCCGCGACGATCCTCGAAAAAGGCGGCAGTCCGTGGCCGGAAGCGTTTCGCCGCGCCATTGGCGTGCTGATCAAGGACGAGGAGGACCTTTCCTGCATCGCGCCCGAGCTCGGCAAGATTGTCGAGGAGGCGCTGGCGTGAGCCCCGCGGCTCTGCCTCGAGGGGCGACGCCCTTCCTCGGCTTCGGCCGGCTGCTGCGCCGCTATGGCTTTTCAGTGGCGCCCGAGCAGGTCTCCGGCTTCATGCAAGCGGTGACGCTGCTTGGGCCGCGCTCGATGGCCGACATCCGCGAAGCGGCGCTCGCCACGCTGGCGCCGCCGCCCGACCGCCGCGACGAATTCGAGGCGCATTTTCGGAGCCATTTCTATGGCAGCACCGCGGCAGTGGTCGGAGGCGAGGCCGACGAGGAAACCCGCATCAAGGATGACGGCGAAACCAGCGAACAAGAAATCGAGGTGGTCCGCCAGGAGCAAGGCGGCGAACTGTCTTCGGCCAGCGAACAGTTGAGCGTCCGCGAATTCAGCCGCGATAGCGACGGGCTTGCCGCCTTCCGCCGCAAGCTCGCCACCGCTTTGCCCGCCCGCCGCTCCTTCCGCACGGTGCGCACGCATGCGCGCGGCAAGCTCGACCTGCGCCGCTCGCTGCGCGAAATCGTCAGTGCCGACGGCGATATCCCCTCGCCGCTGCTGCGCCGGCGGCAGACAGTGCCACGCAAGCTACTCATCCTGATCGACGTGTCGGGCTCGATGAAACTCTACACCTCAGACTATCTCAAGCTGGCGCATGCGGCCGTGCAAGGCGCCGACCGGGCGGAGGTCTTCACTTTCGGCACACGACTGACCCGTATCACCTCGGCGCTGCGCATTCGCGACCGCGACCAGGCGCTGGCCCGCGCCGCTGCCCAGGTCGACGACTGGGACGGCGGCACCCGCATGGGACCGACACTGCTTGCCTTCCTCTCGGTGCCGCGTTTTTCGGCCTTTGCGCGCGGGGCGGCGATCGTCATCCTGTCGGATGCGCTGGAGCGCGGCGATCATGCCGAGCTGGAGACGGCGATGCGCCGGCTGAGCGCCCGCGCTTTTCGGCTTTCGCTGGCGACGCCGTTGGCCGGCGATCCACGCTTTCGGCCGGCGACGGCAGCGCTTCGCGCCATCCTGCCAGTGCTCGACGACCTGGTCGACGGTTCGTCGATCGCCGGCCTCACCGATTTCATCCTGTCGCTCGCCCGCCCAGCCCCGGCGGCCGCGGCAATCTGGAGGAGGGTTTCGTGATGCAGAAGGCGATCGACGCGCATTTCCACATCTGGCGCCAAAAGGACCAGCCCTGGCTGGTCGGGCCGATGGTGCCGCGCATCTTCGGACCATATGAGCCGATCCGCCGCGACTATCCTATCGGGGAATTCCTCGCCGACCAGCAAGGCTCGGGCGTCGAGAAGGCGGTCTATGTCCAGACCAACTGGGCCAAGGAGGATTTCGAGAATGAGGTCGCCTTCCTGCAGAAAACCGCGGAAGAAACCGGCTGGCCGCACGCCATCGTCGGCTATGCCGACATGACCGTGGACGACGTGCGTTCCCAGATCGACCGGCTGATCAAATACCCCCTGCTGCGCGGCGTGCGCATGCAGCTGCACTGGCACGAAATGCCGGCCTTCCGCTTCGCTGCCTCGGCCGATCAGGTCATCGACCCGAAGGTGCGGGCCAATGTGGCGCGTCTGAAGGACTACGGCTTGTCCTTCGACCTGCAGCTTTTCCCCGCCCAGATGAAGGACGGGCTGACGCTTGTCGGCGAGAACCCCGAGACCAATTTCATCCTCACCCACGCCGGCATGCTGACCGACATGGAGCCGGAGACCACCGAGGCCTGGAAAGCCGGCCTGCGCACGCTGTCAGCGGCCCCCAACCTCTATGCAAAACTGTCCGGCCTCGGCACCTTCGTCCACCGCAACGACCCGGCGCTGATCAGCTATATCGTCGACGCCGCCATCGACATCCTCGGCAGCAATCATTTGATGTTCGGATCGAACTTCCCGATCGAGAAACTGTGGACCAGCCACGCCGAGCTGATCAGGGCGCACAGGGAAGCGGTGGGCAAGCACGGCGCGGCGGCAGAGGCCGACATCTTCTGGAACACGGCGGAGAAGGTTTATCGGCCGGTGTAGCGCGCATTCGCTTCTCCCCCTGTGGGAGAAGGTGGATCGGCGCGCAGCGCCGAGACGGATGAGGGGTGCTGGAAGAAACTCGGCGGTGGAAATCTAGGCAATTTGAAGCACTTACGTCTCCAGGCTAGCGATCCTTCCGGCACCCCTCATCCGACCGAGCTTCGCTCGGCCACCTTCTCCCACAAGGGGAGAAGGGAAGGCGCCGCACCTCACCTCACCTCGAACTCCGGATCGACCGGAATCTGCAGCGCTGTCACCATCTGGTTGGTCTGCCCGGCCAGCCCGATGATCGACACCAGCTCGCCATGCTGCGCTTCGGTCATGCCCTTGGCGCGGGCGGCGGCGGTGTGGGAGTGAACGCAATAGGAGCAGCCATTGGCTGTCGAGACGGCGATGTAGATCATCTCCTTGGTCAGCGGGTCGATGACGCTGTCCGCGACCATCACCGCCTTGAGCTGTTCCCACACCCGCTTCAGCGAGACCGGATCATTGGCCAGCCCGCGCCAGAAATTATTGACGAAATCGGATTTGCGCGTCGCGCGGATGTCGTCGAACACGGCCTTCACAGCGGGAATCGCCTCGACCTCGGCATCGGTCAGAAGTCTTGTGGTGGCCATGGGCAGGCTCCTTTCGGTTTGAATCGATGAGAGAGGTCGTTGAATCGGCTTGGTAGCGAATGCGGCTAACTTGCTCTGGTGATTCACGTTTTGCAGGCCGGCCCAGAACCCTGGAAATGCAGAGGCCCTCACCGTCGTCATCCTGGGGTCTGCGCCGCGTCGCTGCGCTCCTTGCTTCGCCCCTCGATGACGAATGGACTGGTGACTCCGCCAATTGTCGAAGTACGCATCGCCTGGAACCTAATGAACCGCCGCATACATGATCTTCTCCTCCGTCGCCTCGGCCGGCGAGAACTCCTCGACGATGCGGCCTTGCCGGCAGACCAGGATGCGGTCGGACAGGTTCATGATCTCCGGCAGGTAGGACGAGATGACGACGACGGCCAGGCCCTCATCGGCCAGCCGGTTGATGATCTGGTGGATTTCGGCGATCGCACCGACATCGACGCCGCGCGTCGGCTCGTCGAAGATGACGGTGCGCGGCTTCTGCACCAGCCCCTTGCCGATCACCACCTTCTGCTGGTTGCCGCCCGAGAGCTCGACCACCCGCGCATTGTCGTTGATCGCCTTGACGTTCAGCGTCTTGGTCCATTCGGCCGACAGCGCCCGCATCTCCTGCGCATTGATCACCCAGCCCTTTTCCCGCCCGGCCGCCAAAAAGCCGCCGAACAGGTTCTCGGCAACGTCCATGGTCTCGAAAATCCCCTCGCTCTTGCGGTCTTCGGTGACATAGACGATGCCGTCCGCCACCGCCTCGCTCGGAACGAGATAGCGCACCGGCCGGTCGTCCAGCTCTATGGTGCCGCCGCGCAGGAAGTCGCGCTTGTAGATGCCGGAAACGATCTTGAACGTCTCGGTGCGACCCGAGCCGATCAGCCCGAACACCCCGGTGATCTGGCCCTCGAAGATCGAGAAGGAATTGTTGCGCACGACATTGCTCATCGAGATGTCCTGCACCGACAGCACCTTCTTGCCGGCCTTGCGCAGCTTGGCCTCGTCGCGCTGGCTGTAGAGCTGCCCCGACAGCGTGCGCCCGACCATGGCGGCGACGACCCTGTCGCGATCGAAGGCGGCTGTGTCGTCGGTGATCACCAGTTCGCCGTCGCGCAGAATGGTGATGCGGTCGGCGACATCAAGCGCCTCTTCGAGCGCATGGCTGATGAAGACGATCGACACACCCCTTGCCTTGAGCCGGCGGATCAGCGCGAAGAAGTGCCGCTTCTCCTCCGGCGTCAGCGTCGCCGTCGGCTCGTCGAAGATGATGATCTCGGCATTGTGGTGGACGGCGCGCGCGATCTCGACCATCTGCCGTTTGGCCGCGCCCAGCGTCGCCACCATGGCGTTCGGGTCGACGGGAAAGTTCAACGACTGCAGGAATTGCTGCGCTGAAATGTAGGTGCCGCGCAGCCGGTTGAGAAAGCTTTCCGTGCCGAGATAAAGGTTCTGCGCCACTGTCATCGACGGCACCAGGCTGGTCTCCTGGAACACCATGGCGATACCGGCTTGAAGGGCCGCATGCGGCGAGGCGTAGGCGATCTCCTGCCCGTTGTGGAACATCTTTCCCGAGGTCGCGTCGACGACGCCGGCGATGATCTTGGTCAGCGTCGATTTTCCCGCGCCATTCTCGCCGAGCAGCGCGTGGATCTCGCCCTTGCGCAGCTCGAAGCTGACATTCTTCACCGCGGGCACGCCGCGATAGGTCTTGGTCACGTTCTCCAGGCGGACGATCGGTTCCATCAGCGATGTCCTCCTGGACCCAAGTCGATGGCCAGCAGGCAATCGCCGCCTTTCGAGGCAATGAACAGGCGACCGTCTTTCTCCGCCACGCTGCAGATGCCGTGGCGCGTGCCGTTGGCGCGGCTGTGCAGGCTGAATTGCGGCCGCATCTCCCGGTCGAGCCTGACCACCACGCCGTAGGAGCGGCTCGGCGACCATGGCTTGTGAATGCCCATGGTGCGAATGCCGCCGCATTGCAGCGGCTCGAGGAAGCTGCGGTTGGAGGCAAGTGCCGGCGCGATCCAGTGCTGCGGCGGCACTTGCGCCAGCATGTCGTTTCGATAGTGCGTTTCCTGCAGCACGAATTCGATCAGCCGGTTGCGGGGCGCAAACAGCGCCAGCCAGGCACCGCCACCGGCGGCAGGCGACAGGCGCGAGGGATAGCCGGGCAGATGCGCCAGCACCGTCGAGCGGCTGCCTGTCGCGCCGTCGAAGCGGATAAGTTGGTGCCGCCAGCTCTCGCTGACCAACACATCCTTGCCGGTTGGATGCAGCCCATAGGGAAAGGCGATGTCACCGGCGAGCTTGCGGAATTCGCTGCCTGCCGGTTCGCGCTTCCACAGCGAACCAGAAGCGCCCTTCTTCATCAGATCGGCGGCCCATTGCGACGGCCCGTGTTCGGCCGAGCCATTGGTCAGCCAAAGCGTGCCATCTTCTGCGTAGGCGAGCGCTGTGATGCAGCGGATTTCGGCCGGTAGCGGAGCGTCCTTACCCGCGATCAACAGCCTGCCGTTTTCGAGCCCGACCGTCAGTTCGCCGGCGGGCGAGCGCGCGAGCGCTGTGACCGGGGACGGAAATGTCTCGACTATCGTCGGCGCGGCACCGGCGGCGAGCGCATAGACGGCATTGCCGCTGGCCGCCAGCAACCGGTCCTTATCGATCAGCAGGTTGTCAGGCTCCGGCAGTTCAACAAAAGCCGGAGCATCGTCCAGCAGCGTATTCGGCCTGAAGGCGCCATCGAGCGGCGGGATTGTCACCGCCTTGCCGCGAAAGATGTCAAGGATCGGGTCCAGCATCATGGCTTCGCTCCCCAATAGGAAGCGGGGCTGGTCCAGTTCGGGTCGGCACCGGCAATCCGGTAGCGGCCGATCCGATTGTTGAGGATGCCGCCGACGAACAGATAGCCTTTGTGCTCGCGCATCGAGGTGACCATCGGATGCGCGGCGCCCGACAGGTCGCCCATCGCTTCGACGATGCCGCCCTTCTCGTTGAATTTGACCACACCGCCGGTGTTGATGTTGGGGAACAGCCATTCGTCCTGCGGCAGCCGGCGCGTCATGCGCTTGCGCATGTCGGGATGGCGCAGCGACAGGTCGAAGCTCGGCGTGCGCATGCCGAGCCAGGCCATCCAGTAGTTGCCGTTGGAGGCGCGGTTGATGTTGTCGGGGTAGCCCGGCATGTCGCGGATGACGCATTCGGCGGTGCCTGCTTTCGGCCCTTCCAGCCAGTAGCGGTGCACGCGGCAGGCCCAGCTTTCGGCAAAGAACAGCGACTTGCCGTCATGCGCCATGCACACGCCGTTGGTGTAGCGGTAGCCGTCGAGCAATGTCTTCGTCGAAGCGTCCTTCGGGTCATAGACGAGCAGCCGCCCGGTGGCGCGGTTCTCGATCGAGTCCAGCGCCCAGTCGTGGGCGTCATAGCGCTTGGTGGAATCGGTGAAGTAGATGCGGCCGTCCGGCGCGATGTCGCAATCATTGGGATCGCGCAGCCGCGCATCGTCGACGATCGAAGTCCAGGAGCGCGACGTTTCCGCCGATAGCCGCTTCACCTCCCGCTCCGGCGAGACCGAATAAAGGCCCATCGCGCCGACGCAGCTGATCAGATTGCCTGTTTTGTCGAAGGCCAGGCCGAGCGGAAAGCCGCCAATATGGGCAAAGACCTCCGAACGTTTGTAATCCGGCGCAAAGAAACGGACGATCTCGCCATGCCTGGTGCCGCAATAGAGATGGTCGTCGCGGTCGAGGATGACGTCTTCCGGCCCTTCCAGCTCGCCAAGCCCGATATGGTCGGCCTCCGATAGGCGATTGTCGAGCTCGTAAGGCGTGCCGGAGCCCGGTGCGGCCGACTGCGTTGCCCCCATCTTCAAATAGACCGGTGCGACATAGACCTCGTCCAGCACCTTGTGGCGGTTCTTCAGCCAGCGAATGTCGATGGTGACCGCCACGGCCAGCATGATGCCCAACACCATCTGGTTGGTGCCGGTGCCATAGCCCAGCCGGATCAGCCCGTTGGTCATCGTCAGCACGATGATCGCGCCCATCAGCCCCTTGATCACCGAACCGCGGCCGCCGCCCAGGCTGACGCCGCCGACGACCGCTGCTGTCAAAGCCATGACCTCGAGATTGAGCCCTGTGCCCGGCCCTGCCCCGCTCAGCCGGCAGGCGATGAGGAAGCCGCCGAGCGAGGCGCAGAAGCCGGAGAACACATAGGTCATGAACACGGTGCGGCGCACGCGGATGCCGGCATTGTGGGCCGATCGCCGCGACCCGCCCACCGCCTGCACATGCCAGCCGGGCCGCGAGCGCGTCAGCGCGACATGGGTGATGATGGCCAGGATAATCGCCGCCCACACCGCAACCGAAAGGCCCCAGAAGGTATCGTCGCCGATGAAGTCCAGCACATCCGATGTGGCATCGGAAAGCTGGACGTCGGCGGCATAGGTGGTGACCAATATGTCGAACAGCGCCCGCCCGAAGATGAAGGTGACCAGTGTCGTCAGGAAAGCGCGCAGCCTGAAATAGCCGATCAGATAACCATTGATCGCGCCGAACAGCAGCCCGGTGGCGATCGAGGCGGCCAGCGCCAGCCATACCGATTGTTCGAGGATGAAAAAGACGAACACGGCGGAAAAGCAGGACAGCGCGAAGATCGAGCCGACCGAAAGGTCGATGCCGCCGCCGAGCATGACCACCGTCATGCCGGTGACGACCAGCGAAAATTCGCCGAGCTGGCGGGTCGATTCCTGCAGCGACATCGGCTTGAAGAAGCCGGGAATGATCGAACCGAACACGCTGAGCGTCGCCACCAGCGCCAGGAACGGAATGGCGTTATCAGTCCAGCGTTTGCTTAGGATCTCGCCGACAAGGTGGTCGGGCACGAGATTGTAGCGCCAGGATTGAAGGCGTTCGCGAAAGGACATCGGTTGCTGCTGCCACTCAAGAGAGAAAGAGGCGGCCGAACAAGGTCCGGCCACCTCGTCGATGCTTGCAACGGACCCGCGGTTTACTTGGCCGCAGCTTGGGCTTGCAGTGCTTTCAAGTCCCAGCAGCTGTCTGGCTTGAGGTCGGCCTTGGTCGTCGCCTTCTCCAGCGTGTAGATGTAGGTGTGCGAGGTGCCGGCTGGCTGGCCACTCTGCAACAGGAACTTGATGACGGCGTTCATGTCGCCCGACTGGCGGGCAAGGTCGGTCATCACCACCGCGCCATAGGTGCCGTCCTGCAGCTTGTCGCAATCAGCAGTCTTTTCGCCACCGCCAGTGGTGACCAGAAAGACTTTGCCCTCGAGCTTGGCATCGCGGATCGCAGCAGATGCGCCCGTCGCGTCGCCGTCCCAGAAATCGATGATGGCGCAGATGTCGGGGTTCTGCTGCAGCATCGTCGTCGTCACGTTGCGCGAGGTCGTCGCATCCCAGTTCGAGTCAGGCTTGGCCACGACCTTGAAGTCGGGGTTCTTGTCCAGCACCTTCATGATGCCGGCATATTGATAAAGGCTCGACGAGTTGGCCTGGTCGCCCTGCACCAGCCCGATCTTCTTGGAGGAGTTCGGCCCACAACCCTTGATCGCCGCTTCGGCTTCCAGCTGGCCGAGCCGATCCCAGTCGCTGCCGACAAAGGCATCGGCCGGGAAGTTCGCCGGATTGTCGACCAGCAGGACATAGGTGCCGGCGGCCTGCGCCTTCTTCATCAGCTTGGCATAGGAGTTGAGGTCCGGCGAATGGATGATCAGCACGTCCGGCCTCATGTCAGACGAGATCGCGTCGGTTATCGCCTGCGCGCCGGCATCGACCACCCAGTTCGGGTCACGCGTCTCGAACACGCCGCCCCAGGCCTCGACCTCGGTCTTCAGGTAATGCGCCCAGCCCTGTGCCAGATCGAAGCCCATCGCCATCGGCACCAGCATCACGCGCTTGCCCTTGAGCGCTTGCGAATAGGCGCCCGGACCCGGATCTTCGGCGGCGAAGCCTGGCGCCACGAAGGCGGAGACGGCAAGCGCTGCCGCGGCGGCCATAAACGTCCTGATCATTTTCATGTCACATCCTCTGGTTTGGTCGTTGTCGTTCGCGGCCGGCCCCAACCGTTCGCGTCAGTCTAAATGTCGCCTTGCTGCGCGGTCTGCTCGTCGCGCGGATTGATGAACCCATCGACGATGATCGCCGCCAGCAGGATCGCCGCCTTGATCAGGTTCTGATAGAGCAGCGGAATGTCGATGATGGTCATGGCGTTGAGCAGGATGCCGATCAGCGCGGCACCCACCAGCACGTTGCGCACCCCGCCCCGCCCGCCCGATAGACCGATGCCGCCGATCACCGCCACCAGCACGATGTCGTAGAGCAGCGTGGAATTGACGATGCGGGTGTTGATCGAATGCAGGCTGGCGGCGGTGAGCAAGCCGGCAATCAGCGAGACCAAGGCCGACAACACGTAGCGCAGCACCAGCATCGGGCGCACTGGAATGCCGATATTGCGCGCCGCAACCGGGTTGTCGCCGGCGAAATAGACGTAGCGGCCCCATTTGGTGTAGCGCAGGAACAGGAAAAAGGCGAAAGCCAGCCCGGCGAAGACAAAAACCTCGACCGGGATGTCGAGGAACCGAAGCCCGCCCAGAAGCTCGACCCAATGGCCGGGCGGCACCGGCACGGCGTCCTGTGTGATCAATTGTGAGCGCACATAGCCGAAGACGAAGGACGCGGTCGCCAGCGTCACGAAGATCGCCGGAACCTCGGCGTAGGCAACCAAAATGCCGTTCAACAGCCCGATGGCGAGAACACCGGCTAGCACATAGGCGAAGGCCAGCCCGTCGGACATCCCCGAATTCAGCAATTGCAGATACCACGCAACCGACATCGCCATGATCGCCACCGCCGACAGGTCGATGCCCCTGCCGATAATGACGACCGCCATGCCGAGCGCCAATATGCCCAGCACCGAGACCGAGCGCACGATTGCAACGAGATTGTTCGAATTGATAAACCCGGGCAGTCCGATGGCGGCGGCAATGAACAGCACGACCGCGATGGCAAAGACAATGCCCTCCTGGTTCAGGCTTCTCCAGTTTAGCCAGCCGGTCGCGTTCATTGCCCGCTTTCACCCGCGATGGCTACGCCCTGCTCCCTCTGCGGCCATCGGAACGAAAGCTAATCGGCTCAAGACCAATTCGTCAAATGAATCCGCGCATTGCAGGCCGGCTTGCGAGGAAATTCCGCGGTTGGACGCACCGATTGGCGAGGCTGGCGCAATGCCCGGAACTCAAGCACTTTTGCAATGATCGTGCCGATCGAACCGCTGGTAAAGGTTTGCTCCCGGACGAGCGGAGCAGGCGGAATTCATGTCCGCGCTCGCCGCGCAGTTCCTGCATCAAATCCGCAAAACATGGCCCGAGACCTCGGCGCCGGCAGCCCTCGGCAGCGCCAGGAAGCGGAACGAGGCGACGAGCCCGATTGCGCCGATCACCAGGAAGGCAAGTCGGAAGTCGACGAGATCGAGCGCCGCAGCGTCCCTGGCGATCTGCGACAGGTTGAGCAACGCCGCCGCGACCGCCACGCCGAACAGCATCGCCACCTGCTGCAGCATGCTGGACAACGTCGCCGCCGAGCTACGCTGCGGTGAGGCCACATCGGCGAAGGCCAGTGTGTTGAGCGCGGTGAACTGCATCGAACGCGACAGTCCGGCGATCAGCATCAGCACCACCACCAACGCTTTCGGCGTCTGCGGCGTAAGCGCCGCGCAGGCCATGATCGACAAAGAGGCGATCACTCCGTTGACGATCAGCACCGAACGGAAGCCGAACCGCCTCAGCGTCGGCGTCGTCACCGCCTTCATACCGAGATTGCCGAGGAAATAGGCCAGGACCATCATGCCAGCATCGACCGGGCTCAGGCCGAAGCCAACCTGGAACCAAAGCGGCAGCAGGAACGGCGTGGCGTTGATGGCGATGCGGAAAATCGTGCCGGCCGACAGCGTCGAGATGGCAAAGGTCTGCACCTTGAAAGCTGTGAGATCGAGCAGCGGATGGTTGGCGCGTCGCAGATGCCGCACCGCCAGCCAGCCGACCAAAATGCCCGTGGCGAGCAGTGCCACGGTCGGCAAGGCACCCTCTTCCGGATGCGCGATGCGCTCGAGGCCATAGAGCATCGCGGCGAGCCCCACCGAGGTCAGCAGGAAGCCCGGCCAGTCGAGCGGCTTGGCCCCGGCTTCGCGGTCGCCGGGAATGAAGCGGGCGACCAGCGCCAAACCGACGACCCCAAGGGGAATGTTGATGAAGAAATTCCAGTGCCAGGAGACATAGGTGGTGATGAAGCCGCCAAGCACCGGCCCGACCACCGGCGCAAACAGCGCCGGCCAGGTGATCAGCGCCGTAGCATTGAGAATGCTCGGACTTCGGCGCATTGCGCAGCACCAGGATGCGGCCGACCGGCGTCATCAGCGCGCTGCCCACGCCCTGCACCGCGCACGCGGCAACGAATTCGGCCAGGTTCTGCGAAATGCCGCAGGCGAGCGAGGCCAGCGTGAACAGGGCGATCGCCACGAGGAAGATGTTGCGCGCGCCGAACCGGTCCGCGAGCCAGCCGGACAGCGGCACGAACACCGCCATGGTCAGCATATAAACGGTGATGCCGATGCTCATCGCCACCGCCGGCACGCCGAAGGATTCTCCCATCTGCGGCAGCGATGTCGAGATGATGGTCGAATCCAGAAGCTGCATGAAGAAGGCGACGGCGACGATCAGCGCCACCCGCCGGGCTTGCCGCGCCGCCGGCGCGGTTTCGGGTAAGGCTTTGTTTTCGGGAATGGCGGTCATGCGCAGAACTGTCCGAAGGGGAATCTTCTCCCGCCTCATCGGCAACCGCACAAATGTCCGGCAAAACCGATGACGCACCGGTTTCAACTGCATTTGGCCGATGCCGTCCAGACATGGACCAACAAACTTTCGTGTGACATCGCAGCCGGCTATGCGATGACCTGGCCCTGCCGCCGAACCGGCGTTTTTACGATCCGCGATGGCGCTTCGCGCTGTTGCCGGTGTGTCTCATGCGGCTTCGATCTTCTCCAGGAACAGGCTGAGCTGGTCCGGATCCATGTGCACGACGTGCCTGTCTTCGGGATACGCCATACTGTTCACATCAGCGACATATTCGGAAAAGGCGGCGATGCGTTCGGCCTGCAGGCGGTCGTATTCGGCGGCGAAGTTGCGATAGACCTTGGAATGGCGCGGCATGTGGCCACGGTTCTGGCCGAGGATATCGTCTGCGAACAGGTATTGCGCATCGCAGCCGGTGCCCGCCCCCATCGATAGCATGATCAGCGAAGTGCGTTCCGAAATCGCCTTGGCCACCTCGACTGGCACCACCTCGATCTCGGCGCCGATCGCGCCGGCGGCCTCCAGTTGCTTCACCGCCTCGAACACCTGCATGGCGGTATCGGCGGTCTTGCCGACGGCCTTGAAGCCGCCGGTCCAGGTGGCGCGTGACGGGATGAGGCCGACATGCCCGATCACCGGAATTGCATCGTCGGCCATCCGTTTGATGGTGGCGTAGCCGGCGCTGCAATAGACCGCATCGGCGCTGGCCTTGTAGAGCCGGAACGCCCAGCGGACAAAATCATCCGCGGTGCCGATCTCGAAGAAATTCTCGCCCGGCATGGTGAACAGGCTGGGTGCCGCATCGCGGTATTGCGGATTGAGCACCAGCTCCGGCGGCACCGAGACGATATCGACGCCGGCGCGTTCGGCGGCCTCGGCCTCGTCCATCGTCAGCACGCGCAGCATGGTCAGCTGCCGCTTGCCCTTCATGGCGCGCAGGTCGGCGACGGTCGGTCTTTTCCGGCTCATGGATTTTGGTCCCCTTTGCTACGTGACAGAAGGCCGGTCAGGCGATCTGGATCATCACCTTGCCAGCTTCGACCTTGACTGGATAGGTCGCGAGATTGACGCAAACGGGAGCGCCCTTCGCCTGGCCGGTCTTGTAATTGAAGCGGCCATTGTGCTTGGGGCATTCGATGATGTCGTCCATGACAAGCCCGTCGGCCAGATGAGCCTGTTCATGCGTACAAAACCCGTCGGTGGCGAAGAATTCATCGTCCGGCGAACGGTAGATCGCGAAGGTGCGGCCGCCATGGTCGAAGCGGATGACATCTTCCTCTTCGACATCGTCCACGGCGCACGCTTCGACCCAATCGGCCATCTCTGCTTCTCCTGAAATTTCTGCGTTGCGCTCGTGCAGTGCCTACTCAGCCGCTGCCGACATGTTCACTTCGTGGAACTCGCCACGATAGGGCCGTGCCGTTGGCGGCAGTTCGCGCTTAAGGAAATAATCCTCGTATTTGAGCTGCCTGAGCAGGACCGGCCAGACCTCGCGATAGGCATGCCATATCGACGGGTTCGCCTCGGGCAGATCGTGCTTGATCAGTTCATGCAGCCTGGGCAGCGCGTGATACGGTACCATCGGGAACATGTGATGCTCGACGTGGTAGTTCATGTTCCAGTAGATGAACCGGCTGATCGGATTCATGTAGACGGTCCTGGTGTTGAGCCGGTGGTCGACGACGTTGTCGGCCAGACCGATATGCTGCAGCAGGCCGGTCAGCACCATGTGCCAGGTGCCGTAGAGGCGCGGCACGCCGATGAGCACCACCGGTATCCACGACCGCATGAACACGGCGAGCGCGATCGTCGCGATGTAGATCGCGATATGCCAGCGCGCCGCGATGACGGCCTTGTGCTGTTCCATCTCGGGAACGTAGCTTTTCTCGTCGGGCGTCAGCTTGCCGAACGCCTGGCGTACCAGCGCCGGAAGCGAATAGCGAAAATCGAGGATGCCGGTGAAAGCCAGCGCGGCACGCAGCAGGTCCGGCGGGCGCATCACGGCGATCTCGGCGTCGCGGCCGACGATGATCGTGTCCGTATGGTGCCGGGCATGGCTCCAGCGCCAGGTCACCGGATTGCGCATCAGCATGAAGCTGGCGATCTGGTAGACGACATCGTTCATCCAGCGCGTGCGGAAAGCCGTGCCGTGGCCGCATTCGTGCCAACGCGAGTCGCTGGAGGAGCCGTAGAGCACGCCGTAGACGAAGAAGAACGGCACGCACCACCAGGTGCCCCAGAAATAGATGGCGCCGGCGGCGGAGCCGAGGATGGCGATGATCCAGATGATCGTGTCGCGGATCGCCGGGCGGTCTGAGCGCTGCATCAACTCCTTGATCGCCTTGCGGGGGACATCGGTGTGGTACCACTCCGCCGAGGCCAGTCCCGTCTCGATCGCCCTGCGCGTGCTTTCGCCGACCAGGCTGTAATCGCGCTTTACCGTGCCAGCCATTGTGACCTCCAATTCCAGCTCGGCCGCGAACCCTCCCCGCTCCGGCCGGGACCAGCCTCCCAACTGGTGTCTCGTATCGTCCTAGCCATTATCACGACCTGCCTCCAAGAACAGGAAAACGGCCCGACGGCTGGGGATAATCCTGCTGCGGCTGCCTGGCGATTGCCGCGATCCGGCTCTCGGCGGCGGCGATCTCGCCGGCGCCGTCGAGAACCCGGAACACCGCATCGTACGAGCGGCTCTCGCCGTGCTCCAGCCAGATCATCTCGCCGCGTTCGCGCGCCGCCAGATTTCCCAGCACATGATGCGTCGACGGCTCGATGCCAAGCGCGTACTGTCCAGCCTGGAAATTCTGCCATTGGTAGGTGCAGGGCAATTGGTCCTTGCGCGTGACCACCTCGAACCCGAGGCCGAGCCTATCGTTGACCACCGCCACCGGGACTTCGCCGGTGCTGCCAGCGCCGAGCTCGTGCTGCCAGACCTGTTCGCTGAAACGCGGCTGCGGCGCCGGGACCGTGCGATAGCCGACCTTTTGCGCCTCATAACGCTCGCCGGCATGCCCGGCCCAAACGACATCCCTTATCGGCGCCAGATAGCGCGCGCCCTCGTCAAGCACCGGATGGCTGACATTGATGTGGTAGAAAAACATATGCGGTGTTCGGTTGAAACCGTGATTGACGACACGGTCCGAAAGCCGGATCTCGTTGCCGCCGACATCGGCCTCGATCCGCCGCAATAGATGCAGATCCTCGCCGAATACAGTCGATTGCTGGACGATGCCTTCGGCCCACAACACGCAGCGGTCGCCGTCCCAGGTCTCGCCGTAGCCACTCAGCCGCGCCGGGATGGTGCTGATGCGGCCATGCAGCGAATGGCGCACCGTCTTCTTCGGCGGATAGTTGTAGGTGTCGGCGGGTACCTCGTTCATGAACAATATATGGTCGAGGCCGCAGGTCAGTAGAAGGCCGGAAAACGACCGCGCCCAGGCCAGCCCGTCCTCGCCTTCATACTCGTGCAGGCCGGGATTGCGAAAGCCGCTCGGCGAATGCCAGCCGATCGCCTGGCCCTTGAAGTCGCAATCGGCGATATCGAGCGCCCGGTCGACCAGCGCGGTGAAGCGCAGGCCCGAGCCGGTGCGGAATTCGAGCATGCGGATGCCGCGCTCGACGCCGTCGCCAAGCGTCATCAGTCGCACGCCGGCGAACTGCGACAGCATGCCCGAGCGTTCCGAGACCTGCCGGCGCGACAGCGTCTTGCCGTAAAGCTCTACCATGTGACGGCCAGTTCCTTCACTTTGCTCCCGTCCTTCACTTGGCTCTCGTCTCCTTGAGCAGGGCCGACATGTCGGCGCCGGTGATGATACTTTCCACGGTCAGCAGGTCGGTGTCGGCGACCGTCTGCTCGGCGACGATCTCGCCGCGCCGCATGACGATGATGCGGTCGGCGACCTGGAAGACGTGATGGATGTTGTGGGTGATCAAAAGCACCGAGTGACCGGCGTCGCGCACTTCCTTGACGAAGCGGAGCACGCCGTGCGTTTCCTCGACGCCGAGATTGTTGGTCGGCTCGTCGAGGATGATGACCTTGGCGGCGAATTGCATGGCGCGCGAGATGGCGATCGACTGGCGTTCGCCGCCCGACAGCGTGCTGACCAGCGCATCGGCGTCGAGCTTCTTCGAGATGCCGACGCGCTTCAAAAGAGCCGAGGCGGCATCGCGCAATTGCGCGAGATCGAGCGGCGCGAACACACCCAGCCATTTGAGGTTGACCGGCTCGCGGCCGAGGAAAAGATTGCGCGCGATGCTGAGGTCCGGTGCCAGCGAGGTGTCCTGGTGGATGGTCTCGATGCCGAGATCCATCGCATCGCGCGTCGAGCGGATGGAGACCTTCTGGCCGCGCACATAGATGTCGCCGCGGTCGACCGGAAACACCCCGGAGATCGCCTTGATCAACGTCGATTTGCCGGCGCCGTTGTCGCCGAGCAAGGCCACCACTTCGCCCTCGTTGAGCGTGAAGGAGGCGCTCTTCAGGGCGCGGACGCTGCCGAAGGACTTTTGCAGGTTGTGCAGCCGAAGCACTTCCATGGTCAGCTCCTGGCGGCGTTCTTCTGCAGCAAAGCGTGCAGAATGAGCATGGCAAGGATGATGACTCCGACGAAGATGTTGTAGGCGAGCCCAGGCACGCCGATCAGCACGATGCCGTTGCGGATGCTGCGCAGCATCAGCGCGCCGACGATGGTGCCGAAAATGGTGCCTCGCCCACCGGTCAGCGCGGTGCCGCCGACCACCACCATGGCGATCACTTCGAGCTCGTAGCCGGTGCCTGCCACCGGCGAGGCGGCAGAAATGCGGAAGGCGCTGATCATGCCGGCGAGACCGGCCAGCACCGAGGTCAGGATGAACAGCCAGATCTTGACCGCATCGGCCGGCACACCACGCGCCACGGCGGCGTTACGGTTCGAGCCGATGGCGCTGATCCAGTTGCCGAGCTTGGCGTAGCGCAGCACATAGATCGCCAGTAGCGACAGGCCGATGAACCACCACAGCGAGGTATAGAAACGGAACGTTCCGATATTGAAGCTGCCGGCCAACAGCGTCACGAAGAACCCGGGCTGGTCCCAGGACTTCAGCGGAAAGCCTTGGGTGATGTAGAGGGCCGCGCCTCGCACCACGAGCAGCATCGACAGCGTCACCAGGAAGGAGGAGATGCCGATCTTGGTGACGATCAGCCCATTGATCGCACCGATCGCTATGCAGAGCAGCAGGCCGGCCAGCAGCGCCACGCCAATATCCACCCCGCCGTTCTGCACCAGCAGCATGACGACAACCGGCGCCAGTCCGAACACAGCACCGACCGAAAGGTCGAACTCGCCCGCCGTCAGAAGCAGCGTCATGCCGAGCGCGATGATGCCGAGCTCGGGCAGGAACGCCATCATGTTGGAGATGTTGAGCGGCGACAGGAAGTTCGCATCGGCGATCGCGAACACCGCCAGCAGGACGATCAGGATGACGAGCGACGAGAACTGCGGCGAGCGGATCAGGCTCGACCTGCGTTTGGCACGCGGCATTTCCTCTTCTGCGGCAATTGTCATGACAGCTCGAACCATACGCCAGGGTGAGGCCCACCGCCTGCGCGGCGAGCGTCAGTTCCAATCACTTGTTGTAGAGTTTCAGGATCGGTTCGACGCTCGAGGCGTCGTAGAGGCTGAAAGTGTGGATGTCGTAGCCGATCGGTTCGCCGGCGGCGGCCAACCCGAGCAGCGCCACCGGCATGAAGCCCTGCGCCGACGGGAACTGCCAGGCAGCCGCGTTGACGAAACCGGCCTTGACGGACTCGGCCGTTTCCTTCGAATTGCCCCAGCCGACGACCGGAATCTTGCCGGCCGGCACGCCGGCGCCATCGAACACCCGCTTGACGCTGGCCGCGACGGAATCGCCGAGCGCGATGATTGCCGGCGGATTGTTGGCCACCATGTAGTCCGTCATCTTGGCGATGATGCCGGCCGGATCGGTGCCGCAATCGACCACGTCATATTTGATGCCGAGCGGATCGAAGACGCTGGCAATGCCTTCGGTCTCGAGCTGCTGGTAGCTGGCACCCGGCACTTCGACCGGCAGGAACACCTTGTCGCCCTGCTTCACCATTTTGTGGTCGACCAGATATTTCGCCCAGATGACACCGGCTTCCCTAAGGTCGGCGCCGACATAGGCTTGCCGGCCGGTTGCCGGATCGTCGGTGTTGAAGAACACGATCGGGATGCCGGCCGCCTTCGCTGCCTTGACCTCCTCGGTCCACAGGCCGGGCTGCGCCGAAGTCGTGGCGATGCCGTCCGGCTTGGCGGCGAGTGCCGAGTTGAAGGCTTCCTTCTGCGCCGCCATGTCGCCGCCGCTGAACGAGATCTTGCAGGTCACCTTGAGCTGGTCGCAGGCCTTGGTCGCGCCGGCATTCCAGTCGATCCAGAAGGCATCCGACGGGCCGCCATGCGACAACAGGTAGAACGTCTTCTGGGCGTCCTGCGCCACCGCCGGAGTACCCAGCGTTGCACCGGCTAGAACCGTCGCGGCAGCCGCGATTTTCAACGCGAATTTCAACATTTCTCTTCCTCCCTTGTTTCGTAGCCGAACCGCGCCATCACAGTCCGTTGGCGCGGAATTTCCCATCGAGGAATTTCTTGGCGCGCGGCACGTCGTCTTCCGAAAGATGCTCGATGATGACCGGGATGTTCGGGTGCTTTTCGGCCAGCCGCTTGAGATAAAGGTCGTAGTTCAGCGAACCGAGGCCGGGCGCCGGCAGCTCGATCTCACCGACGCCGCGGAAAGTGTGGCTCTCCAGCGCGTCCTCGTCGCCAATGTCTGCGTGCTTCTCCGACTTGTCGCCGCCGGAACGCTTGACGTCCTTGGCGTGGGCGATCTTGATCTTGTCGGTCAGCGTGTCGAACACCTGGTTCAGGATCTGATCCATCCGGTCGATATTGTGGGTTTCGAAATAGTTGGTCGGGTCCATCAACAGGCCGAGGCCTGGGTGGTCGACCTGCGCGAACATCCTCACCGTCTCCTCGACCGAGCCGACGACATTGTTGACATAGGTTTCGAGCAGGAAGACCGCGCCGTGGTCATAGGCCGTCTGGGCAAGGTCGGCGATGACCTTGCGGCATTCCTCGAACCCTTCCTCGGTCTTGTTCTTCGGGTGATGCACCCAGTCGGATTCGGTGTTGTAGGTACCCGTTTCCGAGATCACGTAAGGGGTGCCGAAATGGCGCGCGTTGCGGATGATCTCCTTCAAATAGCCGACGCGCCTCTCGCGCTCGCCCATATCCGGATGGATGATGTTGGTGTAGCCCGACACACAGCAGATCGGCAGATTGTGGTCGCGGAACGTATCGCGGACGGTCTTGGCCCTGTCCTTGGTGATCTGCCCGGACGACAGGTCGATATCCCTGAAATGCAGGTCGAGCTGCACGGTGTTGAAATCGAGCGCACGGATCTTCTGCGCGGTTTCCTTGAGGCCATACGGGAAATAACCCGTGAAAATACCTGCCTGCATCATGGTGTGAATTCCTCCCTGTAAGTGATTCAGTCAGTTGATATTTCGGAAAGCTTGACCGTCCGGCCTTTGTCGATCGAGCGGTAGCCGGCTTCGACCAGCGCCATGGTCTTGACATTGTCCGCGACGGACAGCGCTGGCGGCTCGCCCGTCTTAACCGCGTGCTGAAGCTGCTCCATGACGCCGATGAAAGCATGCGGGAACCACATCGTGTCCCAGCTGGGTGTCACCCATTGACCATCGGTGGTCTCGGTCGAGGCGTAGGTCAGCGTCGACGCAGCGCCCGTCGGCCAGCCGATGGTGCCTTTGGCGACACCCTTGGTGCCGTCGACGCGCCAGTTGATGTGCTGGTCGTCCTGGTAGCCCTCCTGGCGCGGACCGGACCAGACATCCTCCAGCGATACGGCGAGCACGCCGGACGGGAACCGCAGCGTCGACACGATGATGCCGTCCGAATGATCAAAGCGGGTGCGCGGATCCTTGCGGGTCAGGGTGGTGATCTCCAGGGGATCGCCGAACAAGAAGCGCAGTACGTCGAGATGGTGGACGCTCATATTGGCGAGCGTCAGCCGGTCATAGTCCTCGAGGAAGGTCTGCCAGTGCGGGATCGCATGCATGTCGATCTGGGCGAAGACGATGTCGCCGAGCGCGCCGCTGTCGATGATCTGCTTCAAGACGCGCATCGACTGGTCGTAACGCATGTTCTGGTTGACCGAGAGGATCTTGCCGGCCTTGGCCGCCTCGTCGCGCAGTTTGACGGCTTCATCGAGCGACAGCGCCAGTGGCTTCTGCGCCAGGATCGCCTTGATATGTGCTTGGTTCAGCGCATGGCGGATCAGCGCCGGCTGCTGGTCCGGCGGAAAGGCAAGATCGATGATCTCGACGTTCTTGTCCTCGATGAGTTGTTCCGGCGTGTTATGGACGGTCGGGATATCCCAGCGCTTGGCGACCTTCTCGGCGCTGGCCTTGGTGCGCGAGGCGATCGCCACCACCGGAAAACCGGCTTCCTTGTAGGCGGCAAGGTGACATTCGGCCATGATCATACCGGCGCCGACGCAGCCGATCCTGTATTCCCTGGTGCGGACTTTAACGTCCGGCTCGAAGCCGTTGCCCGCTATTTCTTCGCTTGCCATATGTTCCTCCCGAAGCTCGTTTCTTGCAGCCGCCGTCATCTTGCCAGCGCTTCCCCGCTTTGCCCGAAATAATGCACCCTGCCCGGCTCGCAGGATATCGCCACCATCGCGTCCGGCCTGATGTCCGGCTGGCCGCGCAACAGCGCCCGCAGGCGCGCCTGCCCGGCGGCGAGCGTCACCACGGTGTAGCCGCCGAGCGGCTCGACCTCGAACACTCGCGCCGGGCGGCCCGCGCCCCCGTCCGAGATTCCATCCGACCAGGCCTTGACCTTGATGTCTTCCGGCCTGAGCCCGATCTCGACGGCATCGGCCGGCGCCGCCTTGTCCGCGATGCGGATCGTGCCTTCGGCCGCCTCCACGCCTTCCGCGCCGTGCACCGACTTCAATATGTTCATCATCGGCGAGCCGAGCAGCCGCGCCACATAGGTGCTGGCCGGCCGGTCATAGATCTCGGCCGGCGCGCCGATCTGCCTGATCTTGCCGCTCTCCAGTATGGCCATGCGGTCGGCGACCGACATCGCCTCTTCCTGGTCGTGCGTGACATAGATCAGCGTCTTGCCGAGCTCGCGCTGGATGCGCTTGAGCTCGACGCGCGTCTCCTCGCGCAGCCGGGCGTCGAGCGCCGAGATCGGATCGTCCATCAAATAGGCAGCCGGATCACGCACCAGCGCGCGGGCGATCGCGACGCGCTGCCGCTCACCGCCGGAAAGCTGCGCCGGCGGTTTGTGCAGGATATGTCTGATATGCAGCTTGGCCGCGACATCGGCGACGCGTTTTTCGATCTCGGCTTCTGCCACCTTCCGCTCGACCAAAGGAAAACGGATGTTGTCGCGCGCGCTCATATGCGGGAACAGCGCCAGATTCTGGAACACCATGGCGACATTGCGCTCCGCCGGCGACACCGTGTTGACCGGCTTGCCGCCAATCAGGATCTCGCCCGTGTCCGGGGTTTCCAGCCCGAGCACCAGACGGAGTATCGTCGACTTGCCCGACAGCGGCGGCCCGAAGAAGCAGAAGAACTCGTTGTCGTTGACCGCGAACGAGGCATCGTCGACAGCCAGCGTGCCGCCATAGCGTTTTGTCACATTACGGAAAACGATATCGGCCATCTCAACCTGCTCTCAACGCAAGGCCGGTAGCGGCGTCGAAGACGCGCACCGCCTCCGCCGCAGGCGCGACGACGGCTGTCTGCCCGATCGCCAGCCCGACATCATTGTCGAACACCGCCTTCACCGCGGTCTCTCCCTCGCCAAGATGGATGATGGTGCGCGCGCCGATCCGCTCGACGAAACTCACCGGCATGCAGAGGCCACGGCCGCTTTCGGCCAGCGTCACCTGCTCCGGTCGAAAGCCATAAAACACCTCGCCGCGCATCCGGCTGGCGGCATCGGCGATCTCGACCGGCAGCGGCGGCGTCGCCCCGAGTGGGCCAAGATCGACGACCAGGCCACGGTCACTTTCCGCCAACCAGCCCTTGAGCAGGTTCATGCCCGGCGCACCGATGAAGCGGGCGACGAAGACGTTGGCCGGGTTGTTGTAGACTTCCAGTGGCGTGCCGACCTGCTGCAGCACGCCGTGGTCCATCACCGCGATGCGGTCGGCCATGGTCATCGCTTCGAGCTGATCGTGGGTGACGTAGACCATGGTCTGCCGGAACTGCCGCTGCAGTTGCTTTAATTCGGTCCGCATCACCGCCCGGAAGGCGGCGTCGACATTGGACAGTGGCTCGTCGAGCAGGAAGATCGCCGGCTCCATGATCGCCGAACGGCCAATCGCCACCCGCTGCAATATGTTGACCGAAAGCCGGTCGGCCTTGCGGTCGAGCAGCGGCGTCAGCTGCAGCATCTCGGCAATGGCGCCGACGCGGCGGTCGATCTCGGCCTTTGGTGCGCCGCGCATTTTCGGGCCGTAGGCGAGGTTCTGCCGCACGCTCATATGAGTGAAGATCGCATAGTTCTGGAAGACGAAGCCGACGCCGCGCCGCCCCATCGGCACGCCGGCCATGTCGCGTTCGCCGAACAGGATCTTGCCGCTGGTCGGCTCTTCCATGCCGGCGATCATGTTCATCGTCGTCGACTTGCCGCAGCCGGACGGCCCGAGCAGCGCCATGAACTCGCCGTCGGCAATGGCCAGATCCATCGTCTGCAGCGCAGTGAAGTCGCCAAATTTCTTGACAAGGTTTTGCAGATGGATCGTGCTCATGCCGCCACCTCGCGTACCCGGGCCATGCGTTTCATGGCAAACACAGCGGCGATGGACAGCACGATCAATATGGCCAGCGCGATTGCCGCCACATAGCTCCAGATCAGGTCCTGCGTGGTGAGCTTGTAGATGTAAACGGAGATGGTTTCGGTAGCGACCCCGGGACCGCCGCCGGTCATGATGTAGAGGGTGTCGAATATTTTGAAGTTCTCGATCACCCGGATCGCCAGCGCAATGATGATGATCGTCTTCATCTTCGGCAGCACGATGGTGACGAAGCGCTGCCAGGGGTTGGCGCCGAGCAGCGTCGCCGCCTTGATCTGGTCCTCCGGCACGCCGACCAGGCCGGCAAGCAGGATCAGGAACATTAGCGGCGTCCACTGCCAGATGTCGGCGACCATCACCGCGATCAGCGCCAGCGTCGGATCCGAGAGCCAGGCGATGGTGACGGGAAAGCCTGACATCGCCGACAGGATGTCGTTGACCGGGCCGCCCGACTGAAACAGCATGAAGAACATGTAGCCGGCCACCGCCGGCACCACCATCATCGGCATCAAGAGGATCGAATAGAAGATCCGCTTGCCGGGAAATTCGTCCGCAAACAGCGTCGCCAGCGCGAGGCCGAGCAGGAACTCCGCCGGCACGCAGACGATCATGACGATGGCCGTGCGCTTCAGCGCGCTCCAGAAGCGCGCGTCCGCGGCAAGGTCGGTGTAATTGGCGAAACTGTTCCACATCGACCAGGCATTCCACCAGCCGGTGCCCGACAGCGGCGACCAGTCGGTCAGGCTGATGTAGAGCTGCATCAGCAGCGGGAAGACGGCGATGAACAGCACCAGGATCTGCGCCGGCAGGGTCAGCCGGAATCCGAGCCGCGCGCCCTCGTCCGGCAACACCGACGCCGCCTTGGAGGCTTGCATGTCGCCCTCCGAAATCGTGGCTGTCACCGAGCTCATTGCTTGAGCGCCCCGAAGGTCAGCCCGCGCACCAGATGACGCTGGATGGCGATGCCCATGATCACCGGCGGCACCGCGGCGATCAGGCCGAGAGCTGCCTTGGCGCCGTAGAGCTGTCCGGTCATCGAGGAGGACAGCGAGGCCATGTAGACCGGGACCGTGACCCATTCGCGCGTCGTCAGAAGCAGCGCAATCAGATAGTCCGACCAGTTGAGGATGAAGACGAACAGCGCGGCACTGGCCAGCGGCGCCCGCATCATCGGCAGCGTGATGCGGGTGAAGACGCGCCACCGCGAACAGCCCTCGACCAGTGCCGCCTCCTCGATCTCGCGCGGCATGTCGTCGAAGAAGGTCTTCATCAGCCAGAAGGCGAAAGGCAGCGTGACGATGCCGTAGATCAGCGACAGCCCCCACCAGCTGTCGGTGAAGTTGAGGAAGGCCCACATGATCATCACCGGGGTCATGACCGCCATCGGCGGAAACAGGCGAAGCTGGATCAGCGCCAGCGGCAGGTTCTGGCCCGAGTTGAAGCGCGACAGCCCGTAGGCCGCCGCTGTGCCCGCCGACATGGCGATCGCCGTGCCGAACGTGGCCGACAGCAGCGACGACAGGATCGGCTTCAAAGCTGTGCGGTCGAGCGCGACGATAAGATTGTTGGTCGATTCACCGAAGACGAAGCGGAAATTGCTGAGTGTCGGGTTCTTCGGCCACCAGGTCAGGTCGGCGCCGGTCGCCGACCATTCGGCGATCGGCTTGAACGCCATCGACATCATCCACAGGATCGGCACCAGCGTCACCGCCATTGCCGCAAAGATCGCGGCATAGCGGAATATCTCGAAAGGAACTGAACGCTTCATCTTGCGGCTTTGCTGGGTCCTTCGTTATCGAGGGGAAGAGCAATCACTCCTCCCCTCTTGGTAAGATCCGGGAGGATCAGGCGATCGGATCGAGAACGGTGGGCCAGGCCTCCTTGTTGGTCTTGATGGCTTCGAGAAGCTTCTCCTCGCCGGTGCGGCGGGCAATCTTCTTCCACTCGGCCTCGGTGTCGGCCATCGCCTGCTCTGCTGTCTTGGCCTTGGTCAGCGCGGCGACGAGGTTCTCGTCCAGCGCATTGTGGAAGGCGGTGGCGCCGGGATAGTTGATGGTGGGCACGGTGCGGGCGACCGTCTCGCGCACCACGTCCATGTGGTAAGCATGATAGGTCTGGCGGACCAGCGGATCGGAGAAATCCGACAGCCGGAACGGATCGAAGTAACCGCCCGGGTTGGCGGTCATCCACGCATAGATGCGACTAGATCCCAGCCATTGCAGGAACAGGTAGCAGGCCTCCGGGTTCTTGGCCTGCGAAGACACCGACGCCGACAGATTGAGCCACAGCACCGAACGGCTGACCAGCTTGCCGTCGATCTCGCGGCCGGGCGGCAGCATCGAGCCGATCTTGCCGGTGACAGCTGAATCCTTGTTGCCGGCATTATCGAGGAATTTCGGCAGATTGGAGAAGGCGCAGGTCATGGCCGCACCGCCCTTTGCGAAATTGCCGTACTGCTCCGGCCAGCCCCAGGAGATCGCATCCGGCGAATGGTGCGCAAGCGACGCGATGTACTCGCTGGTCGCCGCAATACCTTGCTCCGAATTGATCAGCGGCTTGCCGGTATCGTCGAACAAGAACTGATTGGGCGAAGCCATTGAGACATAACGCTGATACCAGTTGGTATAGCCCCAGCCCTGGTTGCGCAGATCGGTCGAGCCGAACAGGCCCTTGTCCGGGCGCTGGAAGAAGGCTGCGATCTCGTCATGCTGCTTCCAGGTCTTCGGCGCCGCCAGTTCATAGTCGTATTTGTCGGAGAAGGCCTTCTTCTCGGCTGCGTCGCCGAACAGATCGGTGCGGTAGACCCAGGTCTGGAAGTCGCCATCCAGCGACACGCCATAGGTCGAGCCGCGATACTGATTGAGCAGCGAGACGCCCTTGGCGCCATTGACATAGCCGCGCTCGGGATCGTCCCATTCCGGCTTGTACTGCGCGACGAAGTCGTCGAGCTTGAGGATGCCCCCGGTTTCGGCGAGGTCGCCAAGACGGTTCCATTCGACCGCGTAGATGTCATACGCCCCACCCTTGGTGGAGATGTCCTGCATCGTCTTGGTGAATTCCTGGCCATTCGGCACACCGACGATCTCGAGCGGAATACCGGTTTCCTTCTCCCAGAGATCCTTGATCGACGGCGCACCGGCCGGAAACGGCTGTGTCAATTGGCCGATCGAACCATCGGACAGGCCAAGCACGATCTTGGCCGGCGCCTTGCCGGCGCCCTTCATCGCCTTGGCCGCCTCAATGGCGCGGCCCTCGGGCGTGTCGGCGCCATATTGATAGCGCTCCGAGCCGTCGAAGCCCGTCGGGCCACCGATCATGCCGGGCGCCAGGGCATCGGCCGCATAGGCACGGCTTGGGCGAATGAATTTCGGTGCGATACCTGCGGCAGCAACAAGGACTGCCGCCTTTCCACCGGACGCCAGCAAACGGCGCCGCGACACGCGGATCAAATTCGACATTGGAACTCCTCCCTCAGGGCCTTGTTCCTCCACGGCCCTTATGATGGATATTGACGGCACTATACGAAGCCTGTCAACATCATAAATAATCAAGACACCTCATAACATCTCATGGGAGGGGACGAATGGCGTGTATCAAGGCACTCACACTGAAGCCGGTGCTTGAATTTGAGGGAGCCAGGCTGCCCACCTCCCCGCTTTGGTCCGTTTCGGCATTTTGGTGTAGCGCGGCAGCTTGCGTATCGGCCAAGGCTGGTTACATCATTTCCCATCAGAATCGCGGCTGGCGATGAAGCTGCCGCTTCGACAGCGGACCCATGAAATGCGTAATCTCGATGCGCCCTTGGCGCATTTTGGAATGAGGTGATCGACAGTGCGGTCCACCCTGACAGACATAGCCCGGGAAGCCGGCGTTTCCGCCGCTACGGTCGACCGTGTGCTCAACAACCGCGCCGGGGTCAGGGCGCGCACCCGCGAGGTCGTGCTCGAAACGGCGCAACGGCTTGGCTATATCGCTGAAAATTCGAATAATCCGAACTCGCGCAACGCGATACCTGGTGAGGTTATACGGCTCGATTTCGCCCTGCCCGCCGGCACCAATTCCTTCATCAAGATGCTGCACCGCCAGATCGAGGCGCAGGCGCAGTCGCGGCCGGACCTCGACGTCCGCGTCGCCACTATCGAAGGCTTCAATCCGGACCGGCTTGCCCGGCTGCTGCAGGAATTGCACGGACAGACGCAAGGCGTCGGTGTGATCGCACTCGACCATCCGACGGTGCGCGAGGCGATCCGCTCGCTTTCGGCCAGCGGGGTCAAGGTCGTTACCATCGCTTCCGACATCCTGCATGTGCCGCGGGTCGCCTATATCGGCATCGACAACCGCGCCGCCGGCCGGCTCGCCGGCTACCTGCTCAACCGCTTCATGGGTGCAGGGCGTCCGGGCAAGGTCGCGCTGTTCGCCGGTTCGCTCTCCTACCGCGGCCACGAAGAGCGCGAGATGGGCTTCCGCCACATACTGACGGAAGAATCGCCCAATCTGCAGATCGTCGAGATGCGCGAAATGCTCGACGATCGGGAAAAGGCCTATTCGGAGGCTTCCGCCCTGCTGGATCGGCACCCGGACCTGGCCGCCATCTACAATGTCGGCGCCGGCAACACCGGCATCGCCCGCGCGCTACGGGAACGCGGGCGTGCACTGTCGACGGTCTTTCTCGGCCATGAAGTAACGGAAGGCACCAAGGAGCTTTTGCTCGACGGCACGCTCGACGCGGTCATCGACCAGAACCCGCGCGTCGAAGCCCGCGAAGCGCTCAACACCTTGACCCATGCGGTCAGGGGATTGCCTTACGAACTGCACCAGCCAAGGCTGCAGGTGATCTTTAGGGAAAGCATCCCGGAGATCTGAACGGAAGCTTGGGGCAGATGGGGCGCGAGTACCCACTGAACATGACGTCATAAAGTTCATGACTTAGTCGGCGTCTGCTGTCTCCGAATACAGCGCCTGCGCCAGGTCGCGGACTGCATCGGCGGTGCGCGGGCCAAAGCCGACCATATAGGCGCCGTCCAATACGATCAGCGCCTTTGCCTTCGCCGCCGGCGTGGCGCTCAGCGCGCGCGTGGCGAACACCTGCTCGGCGGTGGGTCCGCCCTTGCCGTCGCTCATCATCAGGATGACGTCGGGCGCCATTTCGATCAGCTTCTCCTCCGACGCTGCCTTGTAACCCTGCATTACGGCCATCGATTGATGCCGCCGGCATAGCGGATGATCGCGTCGGCCGCAGTGCCCGCACCGGCAGCACTCAGCCGCACGAGGCCGTGGAAGAACACCACCTTCTTGCGGCGCTCGGCCGGCATTTTCGCGGCCAGGTCGGCAGCGGCCTGGAAGGCGTCGAGCACTTGCCTTGAAACCTTCCTGCCCTTGTCCTCGAGGTGGAGCGAGGCAGCGATCAACGTAATCTTGTGGTCGATGCCTTGAGGACTGTTGTCTTCCGGGACAAGAACAATCGGGATCGCCAGCGATTTGAGCACTTCGATCGCCTCCGGCGGCCCACTGTCTTCGGCCGCCAGGATCAGGTCCGGGCGAAGCGCGACCAAGCCTTCGGCGGACAACTGCGCCGGTAGCCGACATTGGGCTTTTGCGCGACGGAAGCGGGATATTTGCTGCCGCGATCGACGGCGATGATCCGCTCGCCGGCACCCAGCGCATCGACGATCTCGGTAACATCGGAACCGAGTGTCAGGATCCTGGTTCCCGGACCGGTCGCGACGGTGCGCCCCGATGCATCGACAATCGTCTCGGCGGCCAGCGCCTTGAAGCCGCAAGACGGCGCAAGAGCAGAAAGCGCCAGCATCAGCACCGCCACCATCCCGCCCAATTGAAACCAGCGCGTCTGCCTCCACCGTCTACCGCTGCAGACCCCGCCGTTTCGCTGCTCCATTTTAGATAATTCGGTCATGGTCGCGGCCTGTAAAATTAAGTTGACTATTATCATCATGTTTTAATAAGTAGCCCTGCCCGGCCCGCGTGTCGAGGCTTCTCCATCATGCCAGCCAGGGCCAACGGCCGCCGCCAGCAATCTTTGCTTTTCCGGGGCTGCACGCATGAAACTGACAAGCAACAAAACCTTGATGGCGTGCACCGCGCTCGCCTTCGCGCTCGGCCTGTGTGCCGCGCCGCCCGCCGCAGCACAGGAGCCGGAGAAGAAGGGCGCCGCCGCCAAGGCCGACCGGCCGGTCAAGCCGCCCCAGCAGGCCAGGACTGGGCAGAACGAGCCGACCGTGCTCGACCTGATCACCATCTCGGCGACGATGATCAAGACGGCGATCATCGAATCGATGGCCGCCATCAGCGCCGTCGATCAGGAAGAACTCGAACGCATCCAGCCAGACACCGCCGCCGACATGTTCCGCACCACGCCCGGCGTTGCCGCCTCGATGAACGGCGACGATCCGGCGACCGCCATCAACATTCGCGGCCTCGAACAATATGGCCGCGTGGTGGTGACGCTCGACGGCGCCCGCCAGGATTACTGGCGCGTCGGCCACGGCTCGGGCTCATTCTATGTCGAGCCGGAACTGATCAAGGAAGCGACCGTCATTCGCGGCCCGGTCTCGAATGCCTATGGTTCGGGCGGCATCGGCGGCGTCGTCTCCTTCGAAACCAGGGATGCCGGCGATTTCCTCAAGCAGGAGGAACGCTGGGCGCTGAGCGAAAAGCTGGGCTATGAGGGTAATGGCGACGGCTTCACCACCAGCACCACCGGTGCCTACCGTTTCAGCGACGACGCCGACATCATCGGCAACGTCATTTACCGCGACCGCGACAGCTACACCGATGGCAATGGCGACACCGTGCCATGGACCGGAGAGAGCATCACCAGCGGCTATGTGAAGGCGACCCTGCGGCCCGCCGACGGCCACGAGCTCAAGCTCGGCGCGATCCTTCAGCGCTACAGCGACCAGGTCACCGGATCGAGCGGCTCGACCTCGCCGACGCTGAGCCGCTACGACACCGACACGACCAACCAGACCTACACGGCTGGCTATACGTGGAGGCCGGACGACAACGAGCTGGTCGACCTCAGTGTCAACGCCTACCACAACCGCACGCGCGCCGAGCAGACGCAGGTCTGGCCGGCAACGGCGATCGGCAACTTCCGCTACTACGACGTCGCCACGAGCGGCTTCAACCTGAAGAACTCCTCACGCTTCGATGCCTGGGAGATCGCTCACACCCTCACCTACGGCCTCGATTACTACTATCTGAAGGCTTCGTCGGACGCCGCGCATTTCGGCGCCGGCGAACAGCAGGGCTATGGTGGCTTCCTGCAATGGCAGGGCGACTATGAGAACTGGCTGCAGCTCATCGCCGCCATGCGCTATGACGGCTATCAACTCGACGGTGAGACAAAGACCGTGCCGCCGGCGGAAGCCTCGATTTCCGGCGACCGCTGGTCGCCGCGCCTCACCGTCGGGTTAACGCCATTGGAAGGTTTCCAGCTTTACGGCACCTATTCGGAAGGCTACCGGGCGCCGGGCCTGCAGGACGTCTACCGCGGCGGCGGCGCGCATGGCGGCGGCGACAGCTACCAGCCCAACCTGCTTCTGCAGCCCGAAACGGCGAAGAACTGGGAAGCCGGGATCAATCTTAGATATGACGATGTGCTGGCCGCGGGTGACCTGTTTCGTGCCAAGGTCAACGTCTTCCACACCGCCGTCGAAGATTATATCGACGTCGACCTCACTGTGTTGCCGCGCACGGCGATCAACATCGGCGACGCACGGCTGAAGGGCATCGAGGCCGAGGCCGTCTACGACTATGGCTGGGGTTTCGTGAACCTCGCCGGCGCCCTGATCGACGCCAAGGTCGTCAGCGGCGTTTACTCCGGCCAGGCGCTGAACAACACGCCGCTCGACCGCTTCTCGGCGACCGTCGGTTTCCGCATGCTGGAGGACCAGTTCACCGTCGGTGCGCAATATCTCAGCGTCGGCAAGATCACCCGGACAAGCCGCACCAACCCCGACGCGCCGCCCGTGGTCGATGAAGGCTTCGACCTGGTCAACGTCTTTGCCAACTGGCGCATCAATGACCATGCCAAGCTCGATTTCGGCGTCGATAACGTCTTCAACACCGCCTACACCGACCCGCAAAGCGCCTGGTCGACGACGGCGGCAACGGAACAGGGCAAGGGCCGCACCTTCAAGGTGGCGCTCACAGGCAGGATCGGAGGTTGAGAATGAGGCAAGCATCAGCGAGCGGACTGGCCTGCGAAGCGCGCTTGAACCTGCGCAACCTGCCGCATTACATCGACCGCATCAGCGATAGGCTGCAAAGCTTCGATGCCGATGCCTCGCGCGAGGGGCAGCGGCTCGACTTCCGCTTCGCCTTCGGCGACGCGTCCCTTGACATGGAGCGGCTGGTGATGCGGGCCAACGCCGCCGACCGCGATGGGCTGGCCCGCATCAAGGACCTGCTGGCTACCGCTGTCGAAGTCTATGCCAAGGAAGAAAAACCCGAGATCGTCTGGACCGGCGATCTCGCCGAAGAAACCCGACTTGCGCAGTTCCGTGAGATGGTCGTCACCCAGGTCGGCGACCTGACCCCGCATATGCGCCGCATCCGCTTCGCCGGCGAGGATTTGACGCGCTTCGCAAAATTCGGCGGCATGCATATCCGCATGCTGTTCCCGACCAGGGATGTCCCCGATCCGCTCTGGCCCGTGCTTGGCAGCAATGGCTTGCCGGCCTGGCCCTCGGACGACAGGCGCCCGGTAGCGCGCGTCTATACCATTCGAGCCCTCGACGTCGAAAACGGCATCATCGACGTCGACTTCCTCATCCATCCCGGCGACAGCGTCGGCGCCTGCTGGGCCATGCAGGCGGCGCCTGGCATGAAGATCGGCATCATGGGGCCGGTCGGCCGTCCGGTACGACCGGCATCATGGTATCTCATGGGCGCCGACGAAACCGGCCTGCCGGCGCTGGCCCGCATGCTGGAGACGCTGCCCGCCGAGACCAAAGGCGTGGCCTTCATAGAGATCGCCGACGACGGCGAACGGCAGGCCATCGACAACAAGACCGGTATCGAGCTGCATTGGCTGCCGAGAAATAGCGTGCCGGCCGGGCTCGACGACAGGCTGGCGCGCGCCATCCGGTCGGTCGCATGGCCGACCGGTTCGGCATTCGGCTGGTTCGCGGCCGAAGCAGCCGCCGCCAGGACCGTGCGCGAACACTGGCGTGGCACGCTGACGCTCGGCCGCAACGAAACATTGGCGGCAGCCTACTGGCGGCGGGGCGCGGCGGGACTGATGGCCGGCTAGATCTTGCTCACCATCGCTTGGGCATCTTCGCCCAGATCGATTGCGATCCGGTCGCCGGAGACAATGCCTGATATCTCGCAGACGACCAGCGGCATGCTGATTCATAGAGGAATTCGGCAACGATGGCGCCGACGGCAAGGATCGGGTCCGGCCGCTCCAGGATAATGCCGGCCGGCGCCGTGCCCCTGCGGATCGCTTCGGCCAGAACCGAAGACGAGGACGACGACCCCCGCCCGCTCGGCATCACCAGGATCTTGCCGGCGATGTTGCCGCCGAGGTTCGGGTGCGAATGGTCGATGATGTCGCCCGTTTCGACGTCGATTCCGCCCCAGAAGCTGAGCGCCTGCGAAAGCACCAGCGCCGGGCCTTGTGCCGAGCCGGCAAGGTGGAATGTACCTGTTCTGTCCGGCCCCCTCATGGCGCGCCTCGCACGACGCGGCCGGCAGCAGCCGAGCGGACGCAGTCCTCCATGTCACCGAAGGCCACCGAGACACCGATATTGCCAGGTGCGTAATGCGCCCATTTGCCCGAATTGGTCATCACCACACCGTCGAGCCGCTCGATGATCGTGGTGACGTAAGTGCAGGTGTCGGCGACCGGAACGAGGCCGAATGCTCCCATGCCGGCCAGTGCGCCTTCGTCCTGCAGCCGCGCCAGGGTGGCACGCCCTGTGTTGACATAGATCGGAACGCCTCTGCCCGGCGCGACCTCGCGCAGCAACGGCAACAGGCGCATCCATTCCTCGTAGGAGAAATGCGGCGTGCCTAACGAGACGGCGGCAAGCAGCACACCGTCGGGGACGCTCGATAGCCTGGCCAGAGCATGGTCGATGTCGGCGCAGCTGATACGGATTTTTTGCTCCGGCACCAGGCCGTGCAACGCCTCATCGCGGGTCTTCGCCTCCGGTGTGATGCCGACGGCATGAAATAGCGCCACCGCGCCCGTCGTTGCCGCCGCCGCCCCCAGCGCCTTCAGTTGGTCCTCGTCGCGCGGCGGCGGCAGGCCCGATATCACCGGAATGCGGTCGCCACTCCTTTGCCCGACGATCAGCCCGACGCCGACAAACAGGGCGTCGGTAGGCTCGAGGCCGCCAGTCAGCTCGAACAGTACCTGGCCACGCCGGTTTTCGATCAGGTGCAACCCCCAGGCTGGCGCGCGCCCGGTGATTGCGCAGCACAAATCGATAAAATCGCCATAGCGGTTGGTCCGCGCACCGATCACCGAATTGGCAAAGACGATGGCGTTGGATTCACCCCAGGCAATCTGCTCGCCAAACCCTGGCCGAAACCGCGTCTGATAGGGCGCGCAGGTGAAAGTCGCCTGGCAGCCGAGTTCCAGATGCGCCTTCATCAGACGGCGCGCCGGCACTTCTTCCGCGGCTGTCCAGGATGGATCAGATCGAACGAGCCGACATTCAGCGTCGTTGGCACTCGAACGCGGCCGCCGCCCTCGATCAGCCTTTCGACGAAATCGAGGCTGGCCTGGCCGTGATAGAGGCAGCCGTCGATATGGGCACCGGCAATGTCCAGCAATTTGCGCGCGTCGACCGCCTTCGCGAAGGCGACCAGGATCTTCATGGCGGCAGCCGCTGCCGAGCCTTGCTCGCCATGCAGCATCGACTGGTCGCCCGCATTCAATTCAAGGGGCATCGAGCATTCCGCTTCGGAGTTTGCCCGACCATGCTTTCCCCGATTGCCGACCGCCTGGCAAGACTGAAGGATTGGATCTGCTAGCTCGCGTCGATCAGCACCGTACTCTCGGACGACCAGCGCAGCACCACCTGTTGTCCTTCCGCCAGCTTTTCGATGCCGGTGTTCTGCACGATGACCTTGATTGTCTGGCCATCGCGATCGACAAAATATGTGCTGTTGTTGCCGGCGAAGATACGCTTGGAGACCCGCCCCGTGAGTATGTTGGCATGGGCTCGGTCCGGAACGCCGGCATTGGTGGCGATGCGGATTCGTTCGGGCCGCACGGCGCAGCTCGCCTTCATGCCGGCGACAAGCGTAACCCCCGCGCTTGCGGCAATCCCCGTTCCGTCAGGCAGCCGGATGCCCGTACCAGTGGCGTTGCCGCGAAGGATGTTCGCGTCGCCCAGGAAGGTGGCGGCAAACTCACTCTTCGGCCGATCGTAGATCTCCTCGGGCGGGCCTTCCTGCACCAGCTTGCCATCGCGCAGAATGCCGATGCGGTCGCTCATCGTCAGCGCTTCTTCCTGGTCGTGGGTGACGAAGATCGTGGTGATGCCGATCTCGCGCTGAATACGCTTCAATTCGATTTGCATGTCCACGCGCAGCGCCTTGTCGAGCGCGCCGAGCGGCTCGTCGAGGAGAAGCACGCGCGGCGTGGTGACGATCGCGCGAGCGAGCGCCACCCGTTGGCGCTGGCCGCCGGAGAGCTGGTGCGGCCGGCGACCACCGAGCGTGCCGAGTTGCACGAGGTCGAGTGCGCGCTGCACCTCGCTGGCAATCACCGCCTTGGGCTCGCCGCGCACCGACAGTCCGAAGGCGACATTGTCGGAGACGCTCATATTGGGAAAGAGCGCGTAGTTCTGGAACACCATGCCGATGCGCCGCTTCTCCACCGGCACCCGCTCAACACTTTCGCCGCCTATGGAGATGCGACCAGAGTCGGGAAAGTCGAAGCCTGCGATCTGGCGCAGCAGCGTGGTCTTGCCGCTGCCGGAGGGACCGAGCAGGGCGTAGAAGCCGCCGTCGGCGAAATCGATCGAGACATCGTCCAGCGCCTTGTGCGCGCCAAAACTGCGCGACACATTCGATACCTGCACGCCCGCCATTATTTCTCTCCGCCGAATTTGAAGAAGCGCGCCGTCAGCAGCATCAGCGCCATCGACACAACAATGATGATCGTCGAGACAGCATTGATCTCGGGCGTGAAACCCTTGCGGATCGCCGCGTAGATTTCGACCGGCAGCGTCGTTTGGCCGGGCGTCGACAGAAAGTAGGAGACGACGAACTGGTCGAAGGACACGGCGAAGGCGAACAGCCCGCCGGCAATGACGCCCGGCATGATCCAGGGCAGCGTGACGCGGTTCGTCACCTGCCATTGATTGGCGCCGAGCGAGCGCGCCGCCTCTTCGAGCTCTGGCGCAAATGTCTGCAGCCGGGCCGAGACGACGACGATGACATAGGGCAGCGCCAACGCCACGTGGCCGAGCAGGATGGCATGCAGCCCGCGGCCGATGCCAACGCCGAAAAAGAAAATCAGCATCGCCGTGCCAGTGATCAGCCACGGTATGGCGATCGGCGGAAACAGCAGCGCCTGCAGGAATTTCTTACCGCGGAAGTCGTAGCGATAGAGCCCTAGCGACGCCGCGGTGCCGAGCGCGGTGCAGATGATGGTAGTGATGACGGCGATCTCGACGCTGTTTCGCGTGGCCGCGATCAGCTGATTGTTCTGCCAGAGCGAGGCATACCATTCCGTCGTCCACTCGAACGGCAGTTGGTAAAAGGGCGAGACGTTGAATGACATCAGCGCCATGATGATGATGGGCAGGTACAGGAAGGCGAGCAGCATCAGAATGTAGACCCGGCCGAGCCATTCCAGGATTCGGGTCGTCGCCACTAAGCGGCCCTCCGCAGCACCGGCGAAGTAACCGCCAGGATGACCAGCACCACAGCCAGCAGGATGAAGGACAGTGCGGCACCCAGCGGCCAGTTGAACACGGCAACGAACTGGTCCTCGATGACAGTGCCGTAGAAGGTGCCGGTGCGGCCGCCGAGGATGCGCGGTTCCATGAACGAGCCAACGACCGGCACGAAGATGAGTACTGCGCCCGCCACTAGCCCCGGCATCGACAGCGGAATGATGACCCGCTTCAGCACCTGCAGCCGCGAGGCGCCGAGCGAGCGCCCAGCCTCGATCAGCGAGTCATCGATGGCCTGCAGGGTCAGATAGCAGGTCAGCACCATGTAAGGCACGTAGGAGTGCACCAGCCCGATGATGACGGCCGGATAGGAATACATGAGATCAATGTTGATCTTGAACGGCAGCACGGCGTTGAGCGCTGTGTCGAGAATGCCCCCTTCACGCAGCACCATCGCCCACGAGAAGATGCGCACCAGCCCGTTCGACCAGAACGGCAGGATGACGAGCAGGAAAATCGCCTCGCGGCTGCGGCCTTTCAGCACCTTGGCCAGCACGTAAGCGGCGGGATAACCGATGACGATGCACCACAGCGTCACCTCGAGGCCGAGGCGCAGCGAGGCCACCAGCAATGTCAGGTAAAGGCTTTGTGAAAAGAAGGCGGCATAGTTTTCGAGCGTGAATGCCCACGGCTTTCCCGATAGCGGCAGATCGGTCATGAAGGAGAAGAAGACCATGGCCGAGAGCGGCAGGAAAATTGCAACCGTCAGCCAGAGATAGGCAGGCGCCAACAGCGGCAAGGCCGATCTCAGCCCGCTGCGCGACGCGGCTGCGATCTGTACTGCCATGACATCTCCTCCCAGGATAGGAAGGATCAGCCGACATTGATGGTCGGCTGATCGCGGCTTCCGCTGTTACTTCACGTCGACCTTGAGCTGCTGCCAGAGCGCCAGATAGGTCTCGCGCTGCGCGTCAGTAATCGGCGCCTGGAACTGGATGCGCTTGGCGACTGCCGGGTCGCCCATCACCTTGCGGTTGAAGGAACCCTCTGGCAGCGCTTCGACCGCCTTGGTGTTGGCCGACACCGGCGCGCCGACCTTGGTAACCCATTCGACATAGAACTTTGGGTCGATCATGTAGTTGATGAAGGCTTGCGCCCCGGCGACGTTCTTGGAACCGACCGGAATGGAAAAGGCGTCAAGCCAGGCGACGGCACCCTCCTGGGGAATGACCAGCGAGACCGGCAGCTTGAAATGCGTCTTGGCGCGGTCGGCCGAGCCGCTCCAATAGGTGCCGATGTCGATCTGGTTGGAGGCAACCATCTGGTTCCAGTCGTTCTCCGAGCTCCAGAACGTCTTGATCTGCGGCATCAGCGAGGTCAGCTTCGCCTTGACCGCCTCCATGTCCTTGACGTCGTTGATGTTCTGGCCGGTAGCGATGGCGCCGAACTGCACGGCCTCGACGGCATCGTCACGGATGGTAACGCGGCCCTTGTGGGCGGGATCCCACATTTCGGCGATGCTGGTCGGCGGCTTGTCGAATGACTTGTCGTTGATGGCGAGCGCCGTCAGCCCCCAAACCCACGGCACCCCATAGACCTTGCCGTCATGGACAAGCATCGATGATCCGGCCTTGTCCTTGCTGATGTCGGCATAGTTCGCCAGCTTGGACGTGTCGATCGGCTGAATGAGCTTTTCCGCCATCGCCTGATCGTTGAAGGCGGCATTGATCATGACGACATCGTAAAGGCCGGGATTGGTCCTGAGCTTGGTCAGCATTTCCTGTTCGGAATTGAAAAAGTCGTTGACGACCTTGTTGCCGGTTGCCTTTTCGAAGGCGGCTATGGCCCAGGGCTCGTCGGCGCCATAGCCCTTCCAGTTGAGTACGTGCACCTCGTCGGCCCTGGCGGCCAGCGTAAGCGCCGAAGCGAAGACAGCGGTTGCCGTCAGAAAAGCAGTCAGTTTGGGCATGCGCATGTTCGTTCCTCTCATTGTTGCCCGGTTGGCGGGCTTGTTATCCCATTAGGCTGTCAGAAATGGGCCTCTTGTTTCCGGCCATGCACGGTCGTCGGTCGATCGTCATGGCTGAGGAATCGCTGGATCTCCTGGTCGTTCGGCGCCATCGACCCGCCATGGCGGGTGACCGAGAGCGCCGCCGCCGCATTGGCGTAACGCGCCGCTTCGAACGGCGACACGCCGTGCGAGAGCGCGCTGACGAAGGCGCCGATATGAGTGTCGCCGGCGCCGTTGGTGTCTACCGCCGCGACCTTGAACCCGGGCACATCTTGGGCGGTGCCGTCGGCCAGCCGCACGAAGCAGCCTTTTGCGCCAGCGCGGACGACCACGCCTGCCGCGTTGGGGCAGTGGCTGGCCAGCAGCCGGGCAGCAATAGCCTCGACATCGCCGGTGCCGGCGATCTCAGCCGCTTCGGCGGCGTTGCAGCTCAGCCAGCTCGTGCGCGCCAGCACCCGGTCGAGAATGGTGCGCGGAATGTCTGAAATGATCGGCGTCGGATCGAAGACCAAAGGAATTTCCGCCGGCAGCACCTCGATCCAGTCGACAAGCGCCTCTCGGCTTCCCGGATAGCTAACCGTATAGCCGGAGGTGAACACCCAGTCGCCCGGTGCGACCGAAATGAGCGCCATCATGTCAAGGCTGAGCAAACTCTCTGCACCAGGCCACGAGACAAAGGTGCGCTCGGCATCGCTCGAGATCATGGCGACGCAATTGCCACTGTCCAGAACCGGCGATGCCCGCGTCAGTGTCTCGATCCCCTCCGTGGCTAAGGCCGCGCGCAGGAAGTCGCCATTGGGTCCGCTGCCGAGCTGGCCGCCGAACACCACCTTCATGCCGGTGCGGCTGGCCGCGACCATCATGTTGAAGCCGCCGCCGGCGACTTGTGCAAAGCTCGATGCGGTCTTCTCCGTGCCCGGTGCCGGCAAGGCATCGATGCGGTAGACATAGTCGACTACCGCGCTGCCGATGTGGACGAGACGCCCGCTCATGCTGCCGCATCCTTGCCGGACCTGCTCTTCGCCGTCCGCAGGGCGACCAAGTCGGCGGCGAGCGCGCGCACCCGCCCAATGTCTAGGCCTTTGATCCGGGCGATGTGTTTTTGTGGCAATCGGGAAAAGCCGGTGCAGGCACCGGCCATGCCGGCCGCGATGGCGCCGATCGTGTCGGTGTCGCCACCGAGATTGGCGCTGATGACTGCCGCTTGCCAGGGATCGCCGCCGGCGACTTCCAGCACCGCGAATGCAGCCGGAACGGACTCCTGACTGGCGACGCCGGTGCCGACCAAATCGGTGATCAGCCGGATCGCGTCGCTCGTCTCCTTGCCGCGTACGAGCTTCTGCGCCCACCCAATGCGCGCGGCGATGTCACCGCCGGTCACCCAATAGCCGAGCGTTGCCCCGTGCCTCGCCCCGGAGATGGCTCTGTCGGAAGCGGCGCGCCAGTCACCGCCAGCGATGCCGCGACTGATGGCGGCAGCGACCGCTGCGGCCGAAGCGATTGCGATTGACGTGTTGTGCGTCGCCCTGCAAGTTTCGGCCACTTTGCCGACCAGTGCGTCAAGCGGCTCTGGCGGCATCATGATGCCGACTGGCGCGATGCGCATGGCTGCACCATTTGTGTCGCCGCTGCGTCCCGCTTCCTCGGCTGGCATACCGTTATTGATGGCGTCGATGGCGCGTTTGGTTGATGGTCCCAGCAGATCGTAGCTGCCGCGCGCCTTGACATCGCGTTCCCAGTCGAGCAGCGCGTTGACCCACCGCGCATGGTCGAACCGGTTACCGGATTCGACCAGGATACGGCCAAGCAGAAGCGCCTGTTCTGTGTCGTCGGTGATCGTCCCGGCCGGGAGTCCCTTCGACACCGGATGGTCGGCGAAAGGAGCAATGAAGTCCTCGACATGACCGTAGAGTTCGGCAATCCGCGCCGGCGACAAAAGCTGCGTCGGCATTCCCAGCGCATCTCCCAGTGCCCCGCCCACAAGCGCTCCCATGGCCCGATCGGTTATGTTCCCGGTGTCGTCCGGCATCACTCAGAACCTCATATGCAGCGCAAAATGCGCCGGGTTGAGCAGGCTGGTCACATATTCGATCGGCCGGTCATCGGCGGCGCGGGTCAAGCGGCAACCGCGCAGGAACGGCGTGCCTTGCGGGCAGCCGAGGATTGCGGCGTCCTCTGGGTTGAGCATTTCGATGCCGACCCATTCCTCGCCATGGTCTGGAATGAGACCGGCGCCGCGGAGCGTCTGGTGGAGCGAGCCTTCGCGCAGACCGCGTAACGGCACGTCCTCCAGTTCGGGTGACAATGGCAGGCGGCTGCGCTCAATGGAGATAGCGTGGCCGTCGCTGGCATTGGTGCGCACCCGATCGACAGCGATGAAAAACGGGTTTTCTATACCAAGCAGTGCGGCAAGATCAGGGTCCTCGATCACCTCGAGCCGCAGCGTCCGCGTCTCGGCATTTGCGCCGGCGTTGGCGAGCGCCCGCGACCAACCGATTGAGTCATCGACGGGCTTGCCATCGAAGGTGACGAAAGAGCCGATGCCCACCTTGGTGGTGATCAGCCCGCGGCTGGACAGTTCCTCGAGGCCCTTGCGAACGGTGTTGCGGCTGACGGAGAAACGCTGGACGAGCTCGTTCTCGCTTTGCAACCGGTCGCCGAAGCCCAGAACACCGGAGCGGATTTCATGTTCGAGAACCGTGGCGATCTGTTCGGGCTTGCCCGTACCGGGAGACGATGGGACCACGCGGCGGACCATAGGCATACCTGTTCATTGCACCTGTATAGTCCTGTGCAATGTATCTGCAACGCCAGCTCTGTCAACCGACGGCGGAGGGGCCACACAGATAAACCAAGCTGCTTGATGATACCCAGTGGCCGTGAAGGCCAGCGAGGTGCGGCGGGCGAACGGGGTCGCTGGAGATTCACTGTTCGCTGCTGGAAGACCCCTCGGCTGCCCCGTCACCATCGGCAGAATGCGGCAGAATGCCGAAGTCGCGCGACTTGGTCCCATGCGCCGCCGTCAGGAAGCCATCGGCTGTGAGGCCTCGCCTCAAAAGTTCGCGTACCGCAGCCGACCGGCTCGGCATGCGCTTGTCGAAGCGCCAGTTCTCCAATGCCGCCAGTTCATCGACGGTCAGCATGATCTGCAATCGTTCCGGGCGTTCCAGTTCGGACATCTCGGCCTCCAGCCATACCAGGCTAAAATTAGCTGAGTTAGTATGTTCCTAATTCTTTGTAGAGTTAGGTATATTGGCAGAGTACGTCAAGACCTCCAGATGCATGATCCGTGCAGAAGTCCGATGAAGCGGATCAAGCATCAAATGGGCAATCAACAAAATACGCTAACTACTTGGCACAACACGATTTTTGATGATTTTCGCTTGCCAATCGCGGACCCTGGGCGCATGGTAGAACACGAGGGACAAACCGCTCCCGAAAGGAAGGTTTTCCATGCGCTACGGATTTTCGGTTCGCCTGCACGAAGACGTCAGTTCCCGAGTCCGAGCTACATTGCGGTCCGGGATTGCCATCAATCTGACTGCTGTCGCCGAAGCCGCGCGACTGCAGAACCTTGCCGAGAATGTTGCGCGCGAAGACATCGAATGGCTCGTCATGCAAGCAGCCCAGCTCCAAGGCGCAGCTATCGAGTTCGACGGCTTCGCGGAAACCGATCTGGCGGAGTTCGCGTGCCCCGAACCGATGCAAAGCAGTCCCGCGCTGGGTCGGGACGCCTTGGAGGGCGGGGTGACCGTTTCGCCGGATTTTGGCCGTCAAACGCATTGAGGCGCGTGCTCTTGTGAGCCCCCGTCATGCTGCCGCCACGTGCTCGGCAAAAAGCCCGCCATAATGGCGGGCTTTGGACTGATGGAGGTTTGGTGGACGAAGGCCTCTCGGCCGGTCGGACATTTCATTCCGATGTATTCGCCCTAGCGGCGCGCGATCAGCAGGCACAACTGGCGCAAATCGCTGTCATAAGTGCCTTCGCTGCTGAGCACGTCGACGCAGCGCCTCTTCATCCTGGCCAACTTGTCGCTCGACATGTCGGCGACGACCTGGGGTAAGTTGGGATTGCTGGGATTGTTGGGATTGTTGGGATTGGACGGGCTGCCCGGGTTGGACGGATTGCTCGAATTGGTACCACCGCCGATCCCGACACCGGCGCCGACATTGATGCCGCTGCCGATCCCGACCCCCGCGCCGGCCCTGACGCCGCTGCCGACACCTACCCCCGCGCCGGCGGCAATGCCACCGGAACCGCCGATCGTGGCGCCGGCACCGGCGTTGATGCCGCTTCTGCCCCCGACCGACGCGCCGGCGCCCGCGGCAATGCCGCTGGAACCGCCAACCGTTGCGCCGGCGCCGGCGTTGATGCCGCGACTGCCGCCCAGCGACGCACCGAGGCCGGCCTTGATGCCGCCGCTGCCCCCAACCGTTGCGCCGGCACCAGCGTTGATGCCCCGGCGGCCACCAACCGTCGCGCCGAGGCCGGCTTTGATGCCGCCGTTGCCGCCAATGGAAGTGCCAACACCAACGGCAATTCCGTCCGCGGCATTCACGGGCATCGAGAGCATGAAAACAACTGCGCTGCCCGCCACCGCATCGGTGATTGTTTTGATTATGATGGTCATAACACTCTCCTTGCTGTAGTTGCGCTGAACAGCCCGCGACATCGCCGGTGGCATACCTACTAATTTGCAAGAAGATTATCGGTTTCTTTGCCGATAAACTTACTGGCCTCATGGTATCTGTTCACACAACAGCCGAGTGAAGTTTGTAGTGAAATTTTCCGAAAGTTTTACTTTGGGAAGGTCCTCTGCCGGGTGAAGCAATGCGAGCGTCAACTGATGGGCGCCGCGATAGACGAACGTCGCCCCAACGGTCGGTCGCCATGCGATGACAACCGAATGATGGAGATCAACATGCTTACGAAAATCCTGACAGCCTCCATACTTGCAGCCGGTCTGGCGACCGCGGCGATGGCCCAGAATGCCGGCTCGGACAACAATGCGCCTGGCAGTGAGAAGAGCATCGTCGCAAGCCGAATGGCATCGACCCTGGCACGACCAGCAGCACGATGCGCACGACGGGTGCCATGAACTCCAATGCGGATCAAAACTGCCCTGCAACCCCGCAAGGTGCCCAACCCGATGCGTCCAACAAGCCTGCCGGGACGGTTTCCCCGACTGTCAACGACAACAATTGCGGTAAGTAGTAAGCCACGACAATCAGGCTTACCATCGAGGGTGGGCGGCAGCGGGACTGGTTAGGACTGGTCCCGCCTTACGATGGGCCGACCGGACCGCGAGATCCAGCGATGGAATCAAATCCGCTCGAGTTCACGCTTTGCGTGGTCGCGCCTTGGGTTTGGCTCCCTCCTTGGTGGCCGGCTTAGGCTGGCGTGGTTTCGGCTTCGGCCGGCTGGCTGTCTCCTGCGCGGCGGTTTCTGCGTCGATCTCGGCGGTAGCCTGATCCCAATGCTGCTGATGCGCCCCGTCGGGCCTGCCTGCCTGTTCCCAGATCGCGTGTGCCCGCTGGCGAATCCGTTCCTGCCTGTCCGTCACTGTTGCCTCCGTCGGCTCGGTTCATGCGTAAGCAACTTTGTTCTAGCCGAAATTTCGACCCGCGTCTTGAGCGGCAGGCACCGTTATTGAGCCTCTCTGTCACACAGGACAGCAACGCCGAGGAGCGCCGCCTTCTTGATGATCAGCCCTTCAAGATCGGCGTCCGAGCGCTCCGTTCCGGTGCGTTCGCGCAACAGCGCTATCGCCGCCTTCATCGACAGCAGGCCATCGCCTCGTTCAGCAAGCAGTTTGTCGACGGCTGCGGCCACGTTGGTCGGCTCGACATGCGGCAGCATGGGAATGGCTCCTTCCTTATTCCGAGACGACAGCGGCAGCTCCATCCCGATCGCTCGGGATGGAACTCGATTTCATAAGACCGTGACCTTTCCAAATCCGGTTCGCGGTTTGGGAACGCCGGTCACTCGATGACGTGCACGATCCTGCGCGTGCCGGGGTCGACGAGCACGGTGCGACCGTCGACGACGACGTATCTGTATTGCACGTCGGGAACATCGATCGGTTGCAGCTCGACCGTATCGGGCAACGTGGAACCGATATTGAGCTCCACCCCCAGAAGATTGATCGACGCCAACGGGTGCTTGTGGACGTATTCGCGGATGACCGTCTGCTGTTCGGGTGTGACAATCACCTGGTCTGCGGTGGCCACGCCGACGCCGGCGAGCAACACCAATCCCGCCGCAGCAGGAACAAGGTGGATTTTCATCGTCTACTCCTGTTGTTACGGGCCTCGCCTTTACGGTTGCGACGCGGCATTCCGGTCGAAGCGGCGAACCCTCTAGGCAAACGCCCAGGCCACCTTGTTGTTCCGTAAGTGGCGGCTAATCGAATAGCGGTGAAGTGCCCGTGCGTGCGGCGAATGGACTGCGGATGAACTGCGGTGGCCCGCGTCGCAAGACGCGGGCCGATCGGTTTCCCGATCAGCAGCGATACCGGAGGGGGTGATATCGGCTGCGTCTAAAACAACATTTAGGACAAGCTAATGTTCCTAGGCGACTGCAACAAACCTGCCGGCTCGAACGGCGCGGCGTTACCGCCCGTCGCAGCCCCATGGGCAGCCCCTGTGGCAGCAAATGAAGCGGCTACTGCTTGGGCGGCTGTGCGGCACATCGCCGGGCTTGATCACCGGGGTCCTACCCTCATCCGGCGGCGGCGCCGCCATGCCCTGATCGCCCGTTGGCGGCGGGTTCAGCACCCCACCGCATGGCTCGAGCATATCGGACAAATTGTTGCCGGCCGGCTGCTGCTGCTGGCTGTTCTTGTCCGGCGGCTCGACCTTGCAGCGGTCGAATTGCGACTGTTCGCCCGGCTGCGCGGACGCCGGCACCGCCAGCACCAGCGCGCCTAGCATGTACGGCAAGAAAATGAGCGGTCTCATGTCGAGCTCCTTTCGCGCCAGGATCGTCTGACTTGTGAAGCCAGGCAGGCGCGATTGGTTCCGTCGTGCGGCAATGCGCCCGGACCGCAGTGGCCCGGGAACCGGCCGCCAGACTTATGAGTTCAACCACTGAGCCAGTTCAGGGCCGCCGACATTATGGAGAACCAGCGATGGAACCGCGCAGGAAAGAACGAACCGACGACGAGACGGAGAGCCCGACCATCCAGCAACAGGACTGGGATGCCATCCGGAGCGGGAGAATTCTCCCAGACGGCGTGCCGCAAAACGGCGACATCCGTTACGACGTCGAGAAAGACGGCGAACTGCCGGAGGAGGACGACGATAACGCTTACCAGGAAAGCGACGAGGCCTTGCCGGACGATACCGATGAACGCGTTATTTCACGCGATCTCGCACGCGAAGGTGGTCCTTTCGACGAAGAATGAGCCACCGCCTTTCGCACTGCCCTCGCTGTCCGCGTCGGCGGCCGGATGAAAAAGCCCCTGCTTTTCAATTCGGGAGGTCGAAGACCGGCTCCTGGCAGCGATAGACCAGACATTGACCGTCACGCGTCTTGATATAAGCGACGCGCGGCATCTGCGGCCAGTCGCATTCATTGCCGAATTGGCGCACGTATCGGTCGTAGGTGTTCCGTCCGGTGGTCAGCACCACCGAGCGGTGCCTCTGGATCAGAAGCTGTGTCTGTTCGCACGTCATCGCGCGGCTGTCCGGCCGGGCATGGGCCGTCGCGGCAAACAGAAGCGCCCCGGCTGTCAGGACTGCCGCTTGTGTCAGGACTCTGGCAAGCATGACACCATCTCCCGTGAAGCCTAACGCGCATCTTGGTTTCGCAAGCGCCGGATCGAGCCGCCCTCGCAGAGAAAAGATCGTACAGATTGCCAGGGAAAATGCAAAAGCCCGCCGCACCTTTCGGCGCCGCGGGCTTCAACTGAACGTCACTCTTTTGTCAGCTTGGGCGGCTTACTCCTCCTTCACCGGCCCGAACCGGCGCACGATCACCTCGAAGACGATATCCGAGATCCACATCGCCGAGACGCCGATGAGGAACGCGGCGGCGAGCGTCGTGGTGTCGTCGTCCGGAGAAGGAATGGGCAGGCCGGCGGCGCGGAAATAATGCACGACCGGCAGCGTCAGATAGGCCGCCGCCAGCGCGCCGCAGATCGGCGAGGCCACCATTTCGCGGACCTTGTAGCGATGACGCGACAAAGCCCGCAAAATACCGCCGGAAAGGCCGGCGACCAGCACCGGCGCCTTGATGCCCAGAACGTCGAGCAGCTCATGCATCATGGCGTCCACCCGCACCATCTGGCACCCTGCCCGTTGAAGGCGTTCATCTCGTCGAGCTCGGGCCGGGTCACGGCGGCAACGACGGCCGCCGATGGCCGGCGCGGCTGGTTGTGGTCGCACCAGACCTGGCGCGGATTGCCGGCCGGCGCGGTTGTCGTGCAGCCGGCGAGCACCAGGCAGAGGATCAGCGCTTTGCCCATTTCCCAGCCTCCGCTCGTGCTGCCGCATCGGTCATGCCGGCGGCCTTGCGCTCTTCTGCGGCGGCCTCGCGGTTCATTTCGAGGCGATCTTCTCCGGCCGCGACTTTTGCCTCGGCCTGTTTGGCCGCCTCCTTCTTCGCCCGGTTGATGCCGCCCGCAACATAAAGGCCGATGCCGCCGGCCACAGCAGCGAATATCGTCATGACGAGCTTGTTGCCGATGATGGCGCCGAGAATGGCGAGGAGTGCGGCCATCACAAATCCTCCGCGCGGCGGCGGCGCAGGAACTCGGTCAAAACGCCGTTGACCACAAGAAACCAGGGGAACCATTCGCCCGGAATGATCGGCGAAAGAACCTGCGGGTCGACATAGGTGACGATGCTCGCGATGACGCCGATGGCGGCCTGAAGCCGCGCCCAGAATATTGTCTCGCTATCGCAGAAAAAGCTCTTGATCCGGGTCCACATGTCATTTCCTTCCAAACAGTTTGAGGATGGCTGATAGTTTCAGGACGGCGGCAATCAGCGCTGCCCGGAAGCCGGGCTTGGCGACAGCCACAGGAGGCGCAGAGAGCGCGGCGGCCGGCGGTGGAACGGGAATCGATTTTGCGGGCTCTAGCGGAGCTGCAGGCCGAAGGACCACCAGACCGGCAGACGGCCACGGCGTATCCTTGATGCGCGACCATTTGCGATAGGCCTCGGCAAGCCTCGTGTCGTAGGCGTTCTTGCGATAGCCGGCGCCGTTGTAGCCCTTGGCGAATCCCGCCCAGTCGTGATTGCGCAGATTGTCGTCGAGCCGCTTCTCGACGATGAAATCGATCGCCGCGCCGAGCTGCAGCGCCTCGTCCGCCATCATCGCCTCGACCATCGCCTGCACGGTAGGAAAGCCGGCCGCCTTGAAATTCTCGCCGAGAACCTGGCCCAAGCCCCACGAGGCCGATTTGAGCGCCGCGGTTTCGTCGATCGCACAAGCTGCCCTGAGCCATGGGTAGCTATCCCTGGGATAGCGCTTCTCGCCCCACTTCGGATAGGCGAGGCCGGCGGCTACCGCTTGTGCCCGCTTGGCACCCGACAGGTTGCGGTAGAAGACGTGCGGTTCGAACAGGATGACCGGCCGGCCGACGGCGTCGAAGCCGTGCCCGCTGGTTTCAACATCGAGGAACGCGTGCATCTCGTCCTCGCCGACGCCGATCCGGGCGCCGAGTTTCGGCAAGTCTATGTCATCGAGGCGCCTCGCGGCGCCCTTGAATGAAAGGTCCATGGGCAGTCCTTTCCGCCCTTGTGGGCAGGTTTTGAGGTTGAAAAACGGATGCGTGGCGGCAAAGCAGAATTGGGCGGCAGCGCGTGCCGATGTGGCAAGGAAGGTTGATGTTTTCGACCCGCCGTGTGAAATGGCCGCGGGATGGTGCATATGCCTGATGATGAACAAACCGCTGCGGCGCGCTGGTCGGTGAGGTCCGAGCTCCGCGCCGTCGGTCGCGACAAGCCGCTGCTCGCGGTGCTGGCAGCGATCCTCTGCCTTTATTGTGCGTTTATCGCCGGACCGATCGTCTATGCGGTGCTGGCCATCAACGGCATTGCGGATTTCTTCAAATAGAGCCGGTTCCGGCGATCTCGCGCCGGTCCGGCGCGCTGTATCGGCCCCGAAATTGCTCGGCCTGGATGAAATTGCTTAGCCGGGATGAAACTGTTCGCGTATATCGTTCGTACCTGTAGCGGGTGCGGGAGGACACGTGACGATAAGAATCAGGCTCCCAGGCGGGACTTTGAAGATCAAGAAAAGGGACGAGCTGCGGCGCCGCGAGCAGAATCGCGAGGTGCCGGTTTGGCAGGTCGGCAATTACTTCGTCATCTGGTGGCCGAGCGGCATGTCCGATCGTCCATCCTCGCCCAAAAAATCCCCGCCCAGGAAATAGCCGCGCACCCGACGATCCCCGATTGGGCGCTGACGCTTCCATGCGGGATCAAGAACCGCCTGCGCTCCGAAACCTCCGAAGATCGCTCGCCAAATCCCAAAAATAGTCAGCGGGCGGGCATTGACTCTTCCGTGACGGAAGGTCTCTTGTGCTGCATTGCACAATGGGGCGGCAGAATCGATGGCGGTGCGTATCAGAATGCCTGGCGGCACGCTGAAGGTGAAGGTGTATCGCGAATTGCGCGATCGCGAACGCGCCCGCCGCATACCCGTCGTCAGGCTCGGCCGGGTTTATTTCACCTGGTGGTCGAACCGCCAGCGCCTGATTGACGAACAGTCGCCAGGATGAAGCTCCGTCGCCCGGGCATTCGCTTGCCCGCCCGGCACCGCGAAGCCTCCGCAGCTCGCAAAATAAGTTGATGATCCTGCTGTTGACTCTTCCGTAACGGAAGGTCTCTACTTACCGCATTGCACACAATTGCTGCGTTGCACAACGGGAGTTGGACCGATGGCAGTGCGTATCAGGTTGCCGGGCGGCACTCTGAAGATGAAGACCTATCGTGAGTTGCGCGCACGGGAACGCGACCGCCGCGTTCCCGTGATGAAGATGGGCTCGCTGTATTTTGTCTGGTGGTCGAAAGGCCAGGAGCCTCACGAGAAGCCGCAGGACAGCAGGCGGTAGCCGCTGGCGGCGGCGGACGCAGTGTTCGCGGTTTTGCTCGGCTTTTTTCTGCTGTCGTGACTCTAAATGTCTAGGCAGATTGTTTGGCTAGCGAGGGACCCGATCCTCCCGCGAGATTAAATGCTACTGCGACGAGCAGAGCGCTCCAGTCAGCTCCGCCCTCGCGGGTAGGTTGCTGCCGAAATATTCAGTCGATGGCACGCATATTACGGGAGCCGCATATACTTTATGGGCGGAACAGATTAGGGCGTTTCTCCCTGCGAAGCCGCGCCAGAATAGCAATTGACGTTGCGCATTCAGTTGCCGGATGGCACACCTTGCGGCTTAGCGACGAACTCACGGCGGGGAAGAATGCGCAACCAGACACTAGATGCCCTTCGAGGCATCACGGCTCTCATGGTGTGTCTTCCATGTCGTCGGTACTGCCGGGATTGGAAACGGCGTCGATGACGTGTGGAGCTATGGCCGCATGGGCGTGCCGCTGTCCTTCGTGATTTCAGGCTTTATCGTTCCGCTGTCGATGGACCTCGCTGGGCACAAGATCAGCGGCTATTTCCGCTTCATTGCCCGGCGCATGGTCCGCCTCGAACCGCCCTACTTCGTGACGATCGCCTTCATCCTGATCAGCGGCGTGGCGCTGGCTCACATCCCGCAATTCAACACCTCGCATCCTCCCTACACCGTCACCAACGTGCTTTTGCATATCGGCTATGTGAACGCCTTCGTGGGTCAGCCTTGGCTTAGCGGACCGTTCTGGACGCTGGCTATCGAGTTTCAATATTACGTGGTGATAGGACTGCTCTTTCCGATCCAGGTCAGCAGCAGGACTGCAGGCTTGGCAATGCTTGGCGGGTTTGCCGCGCTCTCTATCGTGAGCACCGGATATGTCGAATTCCTGCCGGCCCATTTGAGCGTGTTCGGCACCGGCATTCTGACCTTCATGTTCTAGACGAAGCGGGTTGACCTCAACACGTTCTGCGTCGGGATCGCTGCCCTTTGCGCCGTGGTGGACGCTTGGACCGGAGCGGGCAATCACCTGTCTTCTAGCCTCGACTGCGATTGCAATCTCTTGGGTGCCGGCGTCGTCCCTGTTCAGCAGGGTCGGGATGATCTCGTATTCGCTTTACCTCGTGCACGTCCCTATCGGCATGAGGTTCGTAAAACTATCCGAGCGGGTGTTCCCCGGCTCCCCATGGCTGGCATCGGCTATTGCGCTTGCCGCGTGTTTCGGCGCGGCTTTGTTGCTCTGGTATTTTGTCGAAGAGTGGGCCAAGAAGCAGTCGAAGAAGATCGACTATGGCAGCAAAGCGCGCCGCGCTGCGCCAGATATCGTAAAAGCGCCCATCTCAGATGCGGAACCACAGGCGCCCTTGCTGTCATCAGAAGGCTAGGGACCGACCTTTATCCCAACAGGTTCGCCAGAGGAACTGAGCAAGCGTCGCCGTAGGACTATGGTTGCGTCGCGAAAGCTTTATAGGTGGAACCGGCTTGAAGCGACAAACCGCAGAATCCCACCCTCAACAAGCGCAACTGCTGAATCTGCGCCATCTGCGGCAAGGCATTGCACGACAGCAGCTCACCCAATTTAGCGCCAATGTTCCGATCGCAAGGCGTTCCTGAGCCGACAGCTTTGCAGGTTAGTGAAACGCTCTGGTAGTCTCGGCGCCTCGGCCATCAACCTCAGCCGGAGCGCCTTTTCCGGTCAAATGCCTTTGCAGATGCGACTCGCGCCGCTCTCGAGCGCAGTTCTTCTTTTCGGCGGTTCGAACGAAGCGTCTGGCAGGCGGTCGCGGTCGTTGCGCAAGGTTGCAAACCGTCGCTGTTTGTTGCAAATAATTTGCTGCGGGCGGGCGATCGAGGAGTCATCTAGCGATGAATGTCCAGTCGCGCGTGCATGCCTTTCTTCGCGCAACCCCGCTCCGCTATTGTTTTCACCTCGCAAAAGCTCACCTTGGTGGGTCTCCACAATCCGACGAGAGCGTGATCCTGTCGCGGATCGTTGGTCAAAGCCCGAAAACATTCTTGGAGTTTGGTTTTCATCCCACGGAATACAACTGCATTGGGCTTAGCGACTTCAGGGGTCTGCTCGTCGACGGCGACGCAACGACCGTGCGGTTGGCCCGCTCGCTGCTTCCAAAGCGAATCGAAGTGCGCCAGAGCTTCATCGATCTTGACAACATCAAAAACCTCGCCACGCATTTTCCACAGCTTGGAGTGCTTTCCGTCGACGTCGACGGCAACGACTACTGGTTTCTGCAAGCCCTGCTGCCAGTGCGTCCGGCTGTCATTGTCGCGGAGTACAATGCCAGTTTCGGTCTCAACCCAATCACCGTGCCCTATGATCTCGCGTTCGACCGCACGGCCAAGCATGACAGCGGCTGGTATCACGGTGCATCGATCACCGCCCTGACCAAGCTATGCAAGACGCACGACTACAAGCTCGTTGCCGTCTCGGCCGCCGGCGCGAACGCGTTCTTCTTACCTGACGCTTCGGACATACCGGAATTAGAGCCTGCCCAGGCCTATCGAGAGAACGTCCTGCGTAACCGCTGGTCTAGAACTACGGCTAAAGACCAATGGGAGCGCATCAAGCATATGCCTTTTATCGAAGCGCCCTGAGATCGAGACGAGAAATGTAGACTGGACGACCGGCTCGACATGCAGTGCGATACGACGGCACGACCCTCGTTGATGAGCGGCAGCGACAGGCATCACTTCACTAGGTCTGCTGGCCGCACCAATGCATCGGCCGGAACGTCGTATCGAACAATTGACCCGGCCGAGATAATAGCCCGATCGCCGATGGTGACACCCTTCATGATCATGGCGCTATTGCCGATCCAGACGTCATCTCCAATCACAATTGGCGACGATCGGATGCCGGGGTCGACGCGCGGGTGACCTTCCTTGAAGATGGCCTGCATTTGCGCAAACCGCTTCCGAGGGTCCATGGGATGCGAGTTGGTATCGTGGATCGCGACCCCCCATGAAACGTGCACCCGCTTGCCGATCTTGATCCCCACCGGATCAGACGACCAAACCGTTGAGCCGGGTCCAAGGTAGAACCAATCGCCGATCTCGATGCGGCCTGCATGGGCGAAGATTTGCAAATGTCCATCCAAATGGCTGTCGGCACCGATCGAAACCCTCGCTCGGTCGCCGTGGATGTTGAAGATTTCCGCCCCTGCACCGAACCGCGTCCGGGGTCCGACGATCGCATTCTCCCTGGCAGCGCCGGTGGCGATCCATGACCAGAAGAGACGGCGAAAAGCGAGGAAGGTCGAGAAGATACGCATTCACCGGTATCTGCCACAAGCGAGCGAAATTTCCAACTAGATCAAGTGCCAAAGAATCCAACCCGCGATAGCGCGCGCAGCTTATCGGCAACGAAGCTGGCGTATCTCTCCCCGCCGACGCTGTTGAGGTGCAATTCGTCCGACATGTAGAGTGTCGAGGTCAGGTACCCGATACCACTGCCGCCGCCGACGTCGATGAAGCCGATCCCCATCATTTCACAGACCTCGCGTTCCCTCCGCATGAACTGGTCGAGAGTGTTCCCCTGACTGTTTGTCCTGAAAAGCCTATGAGTAGCGTGGCCAGGACCACCGCTGTAAGTACCGAGGCATATGATCTTGGCAATAGGGGCTCGGAGGCGCATGGCCTTGAAGGCATCAACCATGGCCCCGGTGAAGCCGGAAGCAAGGGTTTGATCCCCCAGGTCGCCTAGAACTACGTCGGCCGCTCCGAAATTATTCGGACCCGGCTCTAAAGTGATGATCTCGGCATCTACCGGAATAAGGGCAATCTGGTCGTAGATCTTTTGCGACCCATAGTGCCCATTGGTGGCAATTCCCAAGGACCCACCGCTATAGGCAAGATTTGTCGGAACCATGCCGGTCTTCACGGCCAGCGGTCCCCTATAGAACGCCTGGGCTGTGATGCTCGAACCGAGCAGCGTCCATTTCTTGCCGACAAGCGCTGCCCGACCGTCGTCGGCATCCGCGTCAATCGCGCTCGGATCGAGCGCGCCGACATAGCGGATGGTGTTGGCGGCAACCGGCGGCATTCCAGCAGCCTTGATCCAGGCTGCGGACGAAAAATCGCGCGGCGAATTGAGGATGTTCGCGCCCCCGTTGATGCTCAGGCTAGAGCTTTGGAGACCGAGGCCCGACACGCCGTCGCCGACGTAAGGATGGCCACCGGCGGCCGGGAACACGCGATGCTGGACATTGGCGATGCCGGTGCCGTTCGCAGTGCCGGTCACCCGGCAACGATACCAGTTGGCGCCGATCGCCTGCGTCGAAACGGTGCCGAATGCCGCGCCGCTGCCGGAAGCGGTGCCACCTGCAAGATCGAAGGTGCAGTCGAAGGCGCAGGCCCCGTTGGAAAACAGGTTAAGGCGTGTCCTCTCGGCCTTTTGGGCATACACATCCCAAACGAAGGTCTGACCGATCACCCATGCGATGGCCTGATATACAGACGGGCTGCCCGAACCGGATTGCTCGATGATCTTGTCGGCCGTTAGCCGGCCATTGACCAGCACATCGATGACGTCGACCAGCGCCTGCAACTGCGGCACCACCCTGACTTCCGGGACGGTCGCGGCCGCGGCTGTGCAGTTGGTCTTGGTGAAGACGGCGTTCGTCGGGTCGCTGCTCGGAAACAGATTGGTGGTCGTTGACGGAAGCCGCAGGACGATGTTCCGCACGTAAACGCCGGAGGCGCCATCGCCGGTGAAGGGGAACACGCCGGCCGGCGAAAACCGCGTCTGGACGTTGGCAGCGCCGTTCGCAGTCGGCGTGACTACCGCTCTGCATTCGTACTCGCCACCGCCCAGCGCGATCATAGAGAAGCTGGTGAGTGCCGGGCCGGTACCGGTGCAGGTACCGTCCGACAGATCGAAATTGGCGGTATAGACAGCTGGCCCGTTGGAAAGCAGCTGCAGCAGCCGGCGCTCGGATGCCCTGGCGGTCACGACATGCTCGACTACGACGCCAGTCGAGAATGTATAGGTTCGGAAACAGGTCGGCGCGACGGAACCAGTGCCCTCGGTCAGCTTGATCGTAGTGACCGCAAGCCCTTCTATGCGCGACAGCGCATCGACGTTCGTCACAATGCTGGCCGTCGATGAACGAACTCCTATGTCGGTTGCAACCGGCCCGGCGTCAACTCGGAATAGGCCAAGCAAGCCGGCGCTGACCTCCGTCCAGAAATACTCGCCGACATCGACATTCCTGCCCATTACCGCCACCGCCGCTGCGCCGGCCAGCCCCGCCGACGCCGCAAAGCTCAACGTCGGCGCCACTGTGTAGGAGCCCGGCGCCGTGATCAGTATCTGCGTCAGCGCCCCGCCCGCCACCACGAAGCGGCCGGCGGCGCCCGAACCGGTGCCGCCGGTAAACGCCAGGTCGAACGTGCCATTGGCGCCGCCCGAGCCTGCCGTGATCGGACCGTTGCCGACGATGCCGAAGCCGATTGCCGCCCCAGTCGTCGGGAAAATGCCTTTGCCGTAGAGCGAAGCGTCGCGTGCGGCCTGGGCGCTGACGACGGCCGCCGCGGCGGCGACGGCATCGGAATTGGTGGCAGCCCGGTCCGCCGTGGTTTGGCCGGCATTCGCGGCGGAAGCGGCTGCGCTGGCCGATGCCTGGCCGGCGCTGGTTTCCGCAGCATCCTTCAAGGCCTGGGTTTCATCGCGCAGCGCTTCGACCTCTTCGACCACGTCGGCGATGTCGGGCGGAACGGATGCGGCGATGGTGATGGCATCGGCGCCGACGGCCGGCTCGTCGGCCGTGAATTCGAACACGCGGTCGGCATTGACCGACCCGATCTGGGTGTGAACGGTCGTGCCCTTCTGCAGGGTGCGCGTCGTGCGGGCGTCGGCGGCACGGAACCAGTCGCCTGCGCTCGCCGTGTAGATGCCGTTTTGCGTCGGGTCGGCCTGGTCCTTGACCAGCACGCGGTCGCCGATTTCGGCCGGCACGCCGTCGATGGCCTGCAGGCCGTGCAGGAGGATGTCGGCCGTGGTTGCGAGGCGCACGGGTTCGCGTTCGCCGGTCAGGAGACGAACGGCGGCAGTTGCAGGTCGGGACATGAGGGGTTGCTCCATAAAAAAAGCCCCGCATAAGCGAGGCTGGAAGGGGTTCGGTGCTGGCGGTGGGAAATCTAAGCTAGCCTGCCGGACACCGCGTTATCCGGCGCGGCAGGCACGGACGATTTTGCGGACAGCGAGCAACGCGGTCCAGGCCTATAGCAATCCGCCAACAAGCCTTCTTGTGCCGCCGATCGCCGCCAGCCCGCAGGCCATGCCGGCGCAGTCGGCGACCCAGTCGAGGATATCCATATCGCGCGCGATCAGCTGCACGCCCTGAAGCAGCTCGATCGCCGCGCCGGTAATGGCAAGGAGCACGACCAGCCTCGTCTTGTGTTCCGGCCAGCCGAGGCTTCCGAGCGCCGCCAGCACAGCGAACGCCGCGGCGTGGTTGAGCTTGTCATGGTGGAAGGTGAAGCCCATGTCCAACTCCTGCAGGAAGCGCACCGGCGAAAGCGCGAGCAGGAGAACAGCGGCCAAGGTAAGCAAAAAAGCGATCCTTGCCATGGTCGCAAAAGAGTCGGTACGCAACAGGTCAATCCTTCATCTGAAACAGGGGGCGATCCAAAAGGCACCGCCAACTGACCGCTCTGCGGTTAGCGGGCCATAAGCCAGCATCGTGAAAGCACTAAAAGATTAGTATAGCTGGTTGAACCAAGCTGCTTTGCCGCGGCTCTTTGCGATCGAAGTCTGGGCAATGCGCCTGCTTGCTGCTCGAGTTCGGGGCTTGCCGATGATCACCGCACGGTAGAACCTTTAGCTAGCTGACGGCGCTTGCAGAGAAGCGCCTATACATCACTTCGGAAGTAACGGAAGCACATTCTCATCAAGGAACTTGAGACGGCTACCCACATTTCGGCGTTGGCTGGGCTAGCCGGCACATCGACCGGGATTAGATCCGCCACCGGGTCCCCTCGTCGCGCAGCTTCGACCCACTCTTCCATGGCGCCGACATATCCATCCAGCGCCTCGTATGGAGTCTTGGCGTCCTCACAAGTCAGGTATGTCGGAGGCACATCGCCTACGATCACCCATACTCACGGATCCACTTCCGGCCTGCCAGGTACAATCTCGAAAAGGAAAATATATATTATGCCGTCGGCCCCATACCCAAGATATTCTCCCTTGATGTCTGAAACCAGTCATAAAACTCAAGATATTTTCGGGCTTCCAGACGTGCAGCATCAAGCTCTTCATCGCCTGTGCTTTTGTCAGCCGACGGCAAGCGGGTGACGCTAGTCAAGTCGGGTTTGACGTCGCTACAATTTCGCTCGACCACTTGTGTTCCCTTTCATTTCTTGCTTGAGCCATCTTCTTCTTGCCCAGCGAGCATAGTCTCCTGCATCGCTATGGTGTTTAATATGATCTGCTCTCGCACGATGCGTGCCCCCGGTCGGCCAGCGCTTTCTCGTGAGACACATCCATATTCAGCGCTGCACAGGCTTGTCGCGAGTGCGCTGCACGGCTCTACCGGAATGGGCTCGCAAAGCTCAACGCTGCTCATGCCAAATGTCGAACGGCTTGATGGTAGCTGAAGGGAGACCTCGTTCATCAAACACATCGAAGACTCGCTCTGATAAGACGAGGTCAAGGTTCTTGGCGATGCCGAAGTCATCGTGACCCGCCTTCCCGCTCACCTTCAGCCACACGAAAGATGGAAGCTCTACCTCGGGCTGCTGTTCGCGAAAATCTTCGGACGTTATGACTTCAACAGGGGCGAATGCCGCTCCGGTGAAGCCGATTTCTGACAATGCGTGCGCGGCCTCTTCCGTCACGAGGAAACATGGAAAGCTTGTTATAAGAACATCACCGATCCATCCCTCCATCTGGTACACAAGCTTGCTCACGATAGGAGGGTGGACACTGGTATCCATGACAGTGCCGTCGCCCAATCCGCCGGCCACATCGGGCAGAATGTCAAAGTATCTCATCAGTCACCTATTGGTAGATAGAACAAATGTCCATACTTCTTGTCGATTTCCGTAACATAGTCAAGGACATTCTGGCGAGTAGCATGAGGGTTTTTCTTATAGAAATATTCCCACTCGTTCCGAATGACCTTCTGGTGCAAATTTATGTCGAACTCGTTCCGGATTCCACGAAGATTCTCGATTGAATGCAGCTCTTGCTCTGCAAAAAGCCCGGGATACCTTTTAAAAACTCCCTGCTCGACGCCATGATGCACTATATAGTCGCTTTTGTTGAGACTAGGATTCGCGTCGAAAAAGGTTTTTCGATAGTCCTTGGATGGAGCCCACCCAACCTTCGCCCCGGCATGTTTAACTTTGGACGTATCCCTAGCAAGCATCGCACCTAGTAACGCGGTATCAAAGGCACTATCGGACATTTCACCGGCTCGCGTCTTCCGGCGTGGGATTGGTGGCGAGACCGAGCGCGCAAGCGCTTGCTGGTGCCTAAGGGTTTCGGCATCGACCCCACGAACAAGTGCCTCGCCGCCTTCGACTAGGTCAGTCGGCCGCCTCGAAAATATTGAGAGTTTCTCTACCCAGGGCTTGGCAATCTTCGCCGCGGCGCGTTCCAGGGCCACCACCGCCAACCTATCGCCAGGAATTGCGCCCGCGGCATTGAGCAGTGTTTGGTCGTAGTTGCCTTCCAGCGCTGCATTTCCAGCCTTCTCCAGTGCAAATGACGTCCCCAACGGCGTGAAGTCGGCCACCGAGATGCTGTCTTCGCCAAGCCCATCGGAGCCCACGAGTTTTTGCGCGAGAAGACGCCATAGGCTCCCCCGCTCACTGTCGCCGGCTATCAATCTCCCGAGCCACTCTTGATTCGTCGGTAAGTAGTTGGTGAGTTCCGCGTTTGATACCGATCGTCCTGGCTCGACAGTGTTGGCTAAATCGAGCAGCATCATCGGGTCGACTACAGCTGCCCGGACCGACCTGTCCGCGATGCTGTTGTCCGTTTGGGACGCGCTGGTCTGAAACAGGTGGCTCAGCACCGCTTCGCGCGCGGCTTGATTCGGTAGCGCGGCGAACACATTGCGCAGCTCTGCGGTCTGGTGTTGCGGCTGGGCCTTGAGTCTGCCGACAATGTCCTCAGCGACAGAGTTGGGTAGCGGCTGGGCGGTCTCAAAACCCAACTGTTGCTGGGCGGCGATGGAGCCAATGATCGCCGCCCGATAGTCTCCCGGCTTCGACAGGTTGCTCCAGGCCGCATCAAGGTTCGCGAATGCCTCGCGGACATAGCCGCCCGGATCGGCCTGCCTGGCCTTGAACGTCAGGTCCGCGGCGGCGGCGATAGCGTCATGGCGTGCCTTATCCACTTCCGGCGTTGAACTATCTGCGGTGGGGTCGGCGTCCTTGACCATGGCCCGCACGGCGTTATTCGACAGGTCGCGCATGCCGTGGAATTGGCGATTAACCTCAACGGTCCTGTTGAACGCCTCGAAGCGCCCGGCGCCTTCGGTAGCGCCATAGAGAGCGACGAATTGTTCCGGCGTTGGGATCGGGCCGGAATAGGTTCCACTGTCCCTGATGTCGGCCGGCGCATTCTGCTCGGCCAGGATAATGTTTGTGCGTTTTTCGACTTGCCGCATCGCGTCGGCGGCTCGGGCCTGCTGGACCAACCCTGGCCGCTCTTCGGGGGCAATGTCGTCCCCAAAGGCCTGCGCCGACCTTTCGTCCGGCGTAAGCTTGCCTACCCGGTCACGGAGCGAAGCCGGTGCGGCAGTTCCATCCGCCGGAGGCCCACTCACAGCCTCGACGGTATCGTCCTTGGTCTTGCCGTCCGTTGCGGCCAACACCGCCCCCAGCATCTCCGCAGCGCGCTTCGGGTCCCGCGCGATCATCGCCTGGGCGAGCGCCTTGGCCGTGTTGCCGCGCCAGGCGGCCTCGGCGGCCTGCCGGGCCGCCGGATTGCCCATCTTGCCGATCAGCTCGAGCCCGCTCTGCCTGATCGCCTCGAATGTTTCTGTGTCGTTCGGGTCGCCCTGCGCGATGGCGCTCGTGTAGCCGTCCTCGACCTTGCTCCACTCGGCCTGCTCATAGTTCTGGCGCCGCGCGTGCTGCTGCGCGGCCATGCGGGCCGAGCCGGCGAGCCGCAACGCCTGCTTTTGCGCGAGGAAGTTGGCGCGTTCGCCCTCCGGCACTTTCGCCGCGGCGTCGTCGAATATCTGGTCGAACAGGCCGGGCTTGACGACGCCGTCGCTGCGCGGATCGAGCTGGCCATACATGAAGTCGTGCAGGCCGCCGCCGTCGGCCGGCGCGGTCTGCACCGCCACGGCCTCGGCGTGCGCGATGCGTGCGTTCAGCTCGCGGCCGATAATGTCGGCGTCGAACGCATCCTGCTGCTGCTTCTGCTGCCGAAAGCGCTCGGCCACCGCCGAGAGCTCGTCGCCAAAGCCTTGCATGGCCGCGCCCACCGGCGAGCCGTTCGGATAGGAGGCCACAGTGCCGGTATCGAGCCGGCGCTGGGCAAGCTGGAGCGGGATGGTGGCCATCAGTAGAGGCCTCCGCCCGGCGCCGGCGGGAAGGCGCTTCTGCCGAACGTCACCGCCTTGGCCGGGTCGTAGAGCCCGGAGATGCCCGATACGAGATTGCCGCCGGCCTTGAAGATCGAGGCGCCCACCGCCTGCCTGCCGGAAAAGCGCGCGATCGCCGCCTGCGTGCCGAGACCGTTCTGGCGCAGCTGCGAGCCGTACTGGATCGCCTTGAGGTCGAGCTGGCCCTGCCTGGCATTGGCGGCCAGCACCTCGGTCGGTGATCCCGCCATGGCGACGCCCGAAGCGCCGGCCTGGGCACGCGCCTGCGCCTGCAGCAGGTCCTGCTTATGGCGCTCCTGGCCCTGCTCGAAGGCCGAGCTTTGGGCGTCGGCCCGCGCCTGCTGTTCATAGGCTTTGGCCTGGTAGTCGGCCATCTGCCTGGACTGCTGGCCTTCCGCCAGCGCGCCGCCGACCGAAAGCGCCGTGCCGATAAGAGCTAGTGTGCACATGGTCAACCTCGTTCGCCGGCGGGAATGAATTTGCTTTTGATGCCGTCGACCGGCGCGCCGAGCGAAGGGCGCCGGTCGAGCACGCCGCCGGGGCTGAGAAAGGACAAAAGCAGTCGGTCGGCCTGGATCGCCGGACGGCTGAGCCGCGTGGGTGCTGTGGCCCGCGGGCCGGCCATGGCGGTGCGCCGGATGGTGGTCAAGTTGACCTTGACCCCGGCGTCGCCGTCGGACACGCCGTTGGCGGCGGTGACGGCGCGGCTCAAGGCATCGGCCGCGAACAGCTCCTGGCGCAGTTCCTCGATCAGCCAGTGGACCATGCGCCAGCGCTCGCCGAGAGCCTCGGCGTTTGTCCTGACCTCGTCGCCGGGCGCCGGCGTGGCGGCGACGGGTTCGGCGGGGGGGTCGTCCAGGGGGACGCCAACGCGGCGCTCGTACGCGTCCTCGATGGTCTTCTCGATCAGCGCAATTTCAGCGTTGCAGTCGTCCAATGCGGCACGCGCCGCCGTCAAATTGCCGGCGCCGACGACCGCGTGAAACTTTTCCGTTTCCAGCTCGCCCTTGCGGGCGATCGCATTGTTGAGGTCGGTGTCGAGCAAGGCGATGACGGCGGCAAAATCGGCAGCCGTCCGCGCCCTGCCGAGGTCTTCGGCATGGGGGAGTTGGGTCACTGGAGAATTTCCTTCTTGAGGGAGGACATCGCAGCTGCCAATCTCCCCCCTTGTGGGGGAGATGCGCGGCAGGGCAGAGGGGGGCGCGAAGGATCGCGGCTTTAAGCTAACTGCGGTCAGGCCAGAATGGATAAGGACGTAATTACGATTGGTCGGCGGGACAGCGCCCCTCTCTGTCCTGCCGGACATCTCCCCCACGAGGGGGGAGATCGGCCGTCGTCAAGAGTTTCGCCAACCTGCAATGCGTCTAAGGCTCGGCGTCGAACACCGGTGTCATCGCCCTGATCGTGCAGGGCGTCGGATTGACGTGGCGGATCTTCACCCGCCCCTGCCCTTCCCAGCTGTCGTCGATCGGCACCTCGACATTGCCGGTGAACAATTTCGCCATGGCACCCGGAGCAACCACGGACGAGATGCGAACCTGCTCCCATCGGCTGGTAGCCGAGCCCGACCTGCCATTTGGCTGCCGTAGCCCCACCGGGCAGCATCACCTGGCCGGACGCGACCGTGAGCCCTTTGTAGACCTTGCCGCCGGCCAGCACGTCGACCGCCTGGCCTTCGAGATGATCGAGGCCGGAGACGACATTGACGGCAGCACCCGAATAGGTCAGCCCGCAGTCGATCTCGAAAGCGTCCTCGATTGCCGCATATTCGAACGGCAGGGTCTTTATTTCGATATAGCGCCTGGTCACGCCGCCGATCGTGCGCTTGACGATCAGCCACAGGTCGTCATTGCCGTCCTGGCCGGGCGTCACCACGGCGCTTTCGACAACGGCCCAGTTCGATCCGGCGAAGCTTCCGGCGATCTGGTGGATATGCATGCCGCGCACGTCTTGCGACGGCTGGTGCGTGTAGCCGCCGAGTTCGCCATTCCCGAGCGGGAACCAGAGCAGCGGGTCGGGGTCGGTCTGAAAGGCGAGTTCGACGACGCCTTTCTTCGGAATGTGCTCCGATATTTGACCGACGTCGTCGGAGGTGAAGCGGCCGGTGGCGTTTTGTGTCAGCTCGGCGATCGATTTGCGGGAGCGGGTGACATAGAGGAACGACTGCCCCGCATCGACAGGACGCATCGGGGCACAGCCGAAGGTCCGCGACCGGCGGTTCTTGAACGAGGACGGTGTCAGCGCCTCGTCGATGCCGGAGCCGGACAGCGCCCTCACCCCGCCAAGCGTTCCGATGATCAGCGCACCGTCCGATTCCGCCACCCACGTGATGTCATTGGCCTGACCGCCGCCGGCCTGCACGAATTCCAGCGCGTCGGTGTCTTTCTCGCCGGTGGCGAAGTTGTCGAAATCGCCGGTTTGCGAGGCATAGACCGAGAATTTTCGGCTGAACGCCAGGCGCTCCTCGTAAAGCGAACCGCTCTGCACGTACCTGCCGGGCACGAACGTGCCGAGACGCCAGCGGATGATCGGGCTGAGATCGGGCAGAGCATGCCCATACAACTGGACCGTGACCACCGTCATGCTGGTGCGGGCAGTGACCTTGGCCCAGCGCCAGAAGCCATCCGCGCCAAGCAGACGAATGGCGCGGCCGACATCGCTGGTCTGGAAACCAGTGCCGTCATTGATGCCGACGGCCGAGGAGGCCGAGAGATCAAACGGCGTTTGCGACGGCGCGTATTCGTGCAGGGCCAGTTCGGCGATGGCGGTTCCGTCGCTGTCGCCGCCCGAAAACAGCAGCTGATAATATTCATAGGCAACCGTGTTGTTGAAGCCGTCGAAGAAGCGGGTTTCCGATTTGGACCAGCCGGTCTCTCCGTCCCGGCTGTCGAGCGTCGTCCAGTCGGTGCCGTTGTGCGAGGCCTGGAATTGCCACTGGGTCGGCGAGACAGTGTCTGAGTGATCATTCGTCGCGGTAATCCAGTAGGCGTCGACTGTCTTGGCCTCGCCGCCGCCGAACTGGTAGCGCAGATACCCGCTCGGAAATCCCGCTATGTCCACCCCCTCCTGCTTGTCGCCGTCGAACACCTGCCACACGTCGGATGAGCCGTTGCTGTTGCTGACCGTGCCGCTTGGCAGCGTATTCGAGGCCATAACCGGCATGGCGTTGCCGGTTGCGGCCGGCGTCAAGGTCGTGGCGGTGGTGTTGATCTTGTCGTATGGGCCGTCGAGAAAGACAAAATCGGCGAGCGTCCAAGTCGTGTGCGCGGTGCGCGTCAGCACCTTGACCGGATAATCCTTGTGGGTGATCCACATCTGGTCTGCCGACTGGACGAACTGCAGGTCGAAGAGATCGGCCTCGAGATAAGGGGCCGCCACCTCGACCGTACCGACGCGGGCGCCATAGGCGTAGACGCGGATGTAAAGGTCGCCGAATTCGAGCGCATAGGCCTGATCGGCCGAGAAGATGAACGGGATCAGCCGTGTCGCCTTTGACGGAGCCTTCACCTCCGCGCAAAAATAGGTGCCGCCGCGCTTTCTGATGCCGCCATGCGGCAGCGTGACGAAGTTCGTGCACTTGGACAGCGCCGCCCGGTAGAGCTCAAGCGAGGCGCGAGCGTGCAAGCGGGGAGAAATCTCGCCGCGGATGAAAGCGTCCTGGACCGGATAGAGCGTGGTCATCGGCCGACGAACCTGTTGTCGCCGCGCTGGAAAGCCCAGGAAATCGCGGACAATCTGCCGCCCCGCTGGATGGCATTGGCCGAGTAGGCGGCATCCAGCGCCCTGTCATAGGCGCTGCGGGCGACGTCGATCATGCCGGCCTTGTGGGTCAAGGGATGCGCGATCTTGATGGCGAGCGCCGCAACCAGCACCTCGGTGAACAGCGCGTCCCAGTCGTTGGGGTCGGTCAGGTTAGCGATATAGCGGATGAGGCGCGGCCCGGCCTGATCGGAATAGACCAACCCGGCCTCCTGCCGCCATGAGAGCGGCACGCCGTCCGGCTCGCCATTATGGGTCAGCGGCAAGGGCCGCAGGCAGTCGGCGGGAAGTTCATAGGCAAAGTTCAGCGTGCCAGCGCCGCTGCCGGTGTCGAAGCCGGCGACCGAGGCCGCCAGGATAGCGAAGACATAGGCGTGCTTGGTCAATTCGGCCTCGCGGGTCAGGTCGAAGTGCAGATTGAGCAGACGCGCCGCCTTGGCGTCCTGGTCGAGACTGTCGATCGGCGCCTCGTCGAGCACGGCGAGCGCCATGTTGGCGATATCGAGCGGGGTGATGGCCATGGCTCAGGCCTCTGTCTGTGTGGTTGGTCGGGGAAAACGGGGCATGGTGCCTCCACGGCAAAAAGCCGCTTCAAGGCGGCTGGGGATTCTTTGTGATTGTTGCTTGGGCAGAACGTTGCACGTCTCGTGCATGGAGCCGTCACGATGCCAGCCGCCCGTCAGGGAATGGGTGGCACGTGCTGCGTGATCCGTCTTTTTCCATTCGAGCGAGGAAGACGGCAATGCTTCGGTTATTGCGGTTTCACGACACCGCCGCGCAATGCGGCGATGTCTTGCCTGGATTGAGTCAGCCGATGCGTGCGCTGGTCGAGATCCCTGTTTCGGCTGACTTGGCAAAGACGCTTGCTTTCACCCTTCCGATACCTCCCGCCATAGCCAAGCCCTTGTCCAGGGCATCTTGAAGACTTGGTGTGTAGTAGGCGGTGTCCTCCAGACCGCTGAAGAAGTTTATGCGATGAACTTCCCCCTTCTTGCTCATGACAATGCCCGCTTTTCGGAGCACTTCCTGAACTGTTTTGTACTTCACGTTCATAGTTACCTCCCTTGCTCAGACAAGGCAGCATCGCCCTTTCTTGTAACTGTTTGGTGCCGTCGATTGGCCAAACGAGCAACATGAACGTTGTGGCGAACCGCAAAATTCGCATCACTCCGGCGCGGCGCAGCGGGCGAACTTGGGATTCGCCACACCGGCCGACCTGGTGTCCAGAAGGGGCGGGACGTCTGATGCCCGCCCCTTCCGGCCGGATCAGGCCTCCATCGTTTTCAGCGCGATGAACGTCATGTGCTTGACGCTCGACGCCGTGCGGTCCCAGTTTGCCGCCAGTGCCAGCTCGGCATCGGTGGCGAATTCGCCGGCCGAGGACGCGTCGAGGAAGCGGGTGCCCGGCACATGCGGCACGAAATGCCGGCGGCCGACCATTTCGGTGACGCCGCCGCCATGGCCCTGCCGCGGCTTGCGGTCGAACTCGAGCGGGCCGCCTTCGGTGTTGACCGGCAGCTCGTTCCACAGGATCGCCTTGTCCTTGAACATGAAGGCGGTGTAGACGCCGCCGGCGACCGGAATATCGTCATCGACGACGGCCCTGAGCCCCATGTAGTAGGGGATCAGCGGCCCGCCCTGCTCGGACGACGGCACATAGTCGATGAGGTCGGCGAGCTTCAGCGCCTTCATCTGTTTCGAATGCATCCAGATCGTCTTGAACTTGTCGGCGCGGTCGCCCATCAGATAGGCGGCCTCGATGATGTCGGTGTCGACGATGGAAGCACCGGTAACGCGCACCAGATCGCTGCCGTCATTGGCGATGTTGTCGGCCAGCACGCCTTTCAGGATGCCGAGCAGCGTCAGCTTGTTGGCGCGCTGCCAGTAGTCGGTCTGGCGACGCACGATGAGCTTCTGCGGATCGTCGCCGGCAAGGATCGAAGTCAGGTCCGGGATGCCCCAGGCCTGCGCACGCACATTGCGGGCCGCGACTTCGCGGCGCGCACCGATCTTCTTCATCTCGATCGAGTCGGCCGGGTCGTCATTGACCGGCTCCGAGGGATCGTTGCCGAGATCCTTCCAGCCGGGCATGTCGACGGAACGCCCGCCCATGGAGAGCTTCGAGGCGATGGCCGGGTCGGAAAACAGGATCCCGGCCTGGTAGATGTCGAGCGACTGGACGTGCTCCTCGAACGAGTATTGCGCATAGACGGACGGAACGATCGCGTCCGCGATGCGGGTATAGGCGTCTGCCATTTTTGTCTTCCTTCAGGTTTGTGGGGATTGGCAGACCATGATCCAGAAAAGTGGAAACCGGTTTCGGAAAAGATCATGGTCCAATTTCAGAGAGGATTATTGGGCATCCACAGATCGGGGTTTTCGCCGGCCTCGCGTGCCAGCCGCCGGGCACGGGCGGGGTCGCTTTTGACCAGCGCCGAGATGCCGGTCAGGTTGCGCTCGCCGGCAGCATTGCGCTTGAAGGGATTGCCTCCACTCAAGGCCGCGCCGCCGTCGATCGTGTCTTCGCGGAACATCGCCTCGCCGATGGCGTGGAACGCCTTGGCGATCTGCGGGTCGGTCAAGGCGCCATCCGGCAGAAGGATGCCCTTCGCCTTATAGGCATTGACCAGGCCGAGCTTCTTCATCGCCCTGTTGGCGACCTCGAGCTTCTGGCGAAAGCCATCGCTGCCGGTCGGTCCCCAATCCCGCACAAGGTCGTCGTGGGTCGTCTCGACCGAGCGGGCAACGGCGATTTGCTGTGCCTTGGCCTGCTCGGCCATGTAGCCGACGAAGCGGTCGTGATAGGCCTGCGCGACCTTCGGGGTAGCACCTGCCTCGACTGCCCAGGCCTTGGACGCATTGGCGAGCTCGTCCGAATAGGCGAAGTTTTCGGGGAGCCCGTCGGGGCGCCTGTACTCGACCTTGTCGGGCGAGGTCAGCGGACGCATCGCCTCGGGCAGTCGGGCATGGAACCTGTCCCAGTCTTCCGCGGCTGCATCGGCTGCCGGAACGCGCAGGCTCTCACCCTGCTGCCGCTCCAGCTCCGCATAAGAGGTGAAAACCCGATCGAGGCTTTCAGGCTTGGTCCAGCCCTTGGTTTCAGCAAGCTTGCGGTTGCCTTCGGAAAGACCGTCAAACCAGCTTTTGGCCGCAGGCGGGGCGGACCCGTTGTCCCCGTTGGCCGGTGGCCGTGCAAGGTTGCCCGCCGGTGGCGCCGCCACCACGGACCCGGCGTCTGCCATATCTGTCATGAAAAGATTCCTTATGTTGAGGTTTAGAGAGAGCCAGCGGCGAAGCTGCCAATCTCCCCCCTCGTGGGGGAGATGTCCGGCAGGACAGAGGGGGCGCGAAGGAACGCGAGGATCCGGTGCACTTCGTCACCAACGCCCCGGGAAAGATTGCAAGCACGAATCAGCTGGATAAGCCGGCGGGACAGCGCCCCCCTCTGCCCTGCCGGGCATCTCCCCCACGAGGGGGAGATTGGCCGTCACTTCCGCTTTCGCCAATCACCCATATCTGGAGGGAACCTAGATATTGTCGCCCCAGTTCTCCCAGAGCAGCGTGATAGTGCCGGTGACGGCAACCGTGCCGTCAGCGTCGATATCCGTGCCGGTGGCAAACGCCAGGTTGAGATAGAGGTCGACCGGCGTCACGGTGCCGTCGAGCGTAGCGGCTGCGGCAACATCGGCAATCGACGCGTTCGACAGCGCGGCACCCGCGCCATCCAGCGTACGGCCGGTCGCGCCCAGCACATTGACCATGGTGCCGGCGAGCGCAGCACTCGACGCCGCCGTCGAGCCGAGCGACCAGGTCAGCGCGGCATTGTCGTTGATGGTCGAGGCTCGCGGCGTCAGCACGGCGAACTGCAACCTTGCCGTGCCGCCCTTGATCCGCACCTTGCCGTCGAGGAAATCGAACAGCTTCTGGCTGGCATAGGCCAGCGCATCTGCTACTGGCACCGGCATGGCATTGAAGGAGAAGACGGTGCGGTAGGCGCCGCCCTGCCCGGTCGTCCTGGCGGTAAGCCCCGCCTTGGGCGGGGCAAGGCCGGCTTCTCTGGCGGCGGCACGCGAAAGCGTCCGGGGAAGACCTCGGGTCATCTGGTATCTCCATTTTTTGGGGATTTGAGGAAGGTTCAACTGGACCGCGGCACGTAATCTGCCGCAAATCTCATGGACATTTAGCCCTTCTGTGTGTATCTATACACAACATGAAGAGCGCCGATGTCATTCATAGGCTGCTGGCGGATGGCTGGTACGAAGTGGCTCGAAAAGGAAGTCACGCCCAGTTCAAGCACAAAGCCAAGCCGGGCCGGGTGACGGTTCCGCATCCCAAGCGCGACATCCCGATCGGCACTTTCAAGAGTATCGAAAAACAATCCGGCTTGAAGCTGAGGTAGAGAAATGCGGAACTACATCGGACTGATCCACAAGCAAGCGGACAGCGACTTCGGCGTCTCCTTCCCCGATTTTCCGGGCCTGGTGACAGCAGGCGTCAATCTGGATGATGCCCGCGCCATGGCCGAGGAAGCACTGGCCTTTCATGTCGAGGGGCTGGTCGAGGATGGCGAAGCAATTCCCGAGCCGTCGTCCCTGGAGGAAGTGATGTCGGACAAGGACAATCTGAGCGGTGTCGCCATCCTGGTTCCCTTGAAAGCCGAAGCGGCGAAAGTCGTGCGCGTCAATGTCACCATTCCGGAAGATATCCTCGATCAGATCGATCGATATGCAGAGCGCCACGGCTACAGCCGATCCGGATTTCTGACCGCTGCGGCAAAAAAGGTGATGCAGATCGAGGCAGCGTAGCCCCTCGAAGGTCGATTTGAGATGAAGCTCCGTCGTCTTGTTCGGTTACATTTCTTTCCGGAACGGAGCTGTCAGACAAAAACAACCATGTCTCATTTCGTGACAAAGGGTGCCTATGTTCCGCCGCAAATGCGACCGCATTTGGCGAAATCAGCCAGCGTATTAGTTCATAGGCTTCAAGGGAGTACCAGATGATGACCATGTACAAAGCCATTGCCGCCATGCTTGTGACTGCCGCATTGGCAGGCTGCGCGCAGACCGAAGCACAACAGAGAACCAGCACGGGCGCGCTGCTCGGTGCGGGCGCCGGCGCTCTCGCCGGCCAGGCGATCGGCGGCAACACCAAGAGCACGGTCATCGGCGCGGGCGCCGGCGCCCTTCTGGGCGCCGTCGTCGGCAACGCCACCACGCCGCAGCCGCGCGGCGAACAGCTTTGCCGTTATCAGGATCGCAACAGCGGCCGCATCTACACCGCGCCCTGCGACGACCGCTACTACAACGGCGATTATTAAAGACGCGACGGCCATCAGCCCCTTCGCCCCGTCACTATACGGGGAGAAGGTCCCGGCAGGGGGGCCGAAGGACGGGCAGCGCAAAGCTCTGAAATGCCGGCACCGCCCCTCACCTGCCTGCCGGCATCCTCTCCCCGTAAAACGGGGAGAGGAAAGCAGCTTTAGCCTCGGCGCATCCTTTTCCCTGATTTGGTCCTTCCGCTGATTAGAGGTCAGCGCTATCTCCCCACCAAGGGGGACGAGCGATGCGGGCTATTGCAACTTCGAGGCCGGTGATCCTCCGCCTCGTAATCCTTTTGCTGGCTTGCTTGTTTGCGATGGAGCCGGCAAACTCGAAAGACGGCGACGTCTTCTTATGTACGGTGAGCGACTTCCGCACGTGGTCCGACATACCGTCATCTGGTAGCCCGGAATTCGTCGCAAATAACAAGGCCAGGAAATTCGATATCCAAGCACGTTCAAACCATCCTCAACGAAATACGATATCTTCCAACGCAGCGTGTATCAGGTCGCTGCATTTGATAGCACGACATTCATGCTCGACACGTTCGTTATGAGGACAGCAGATGTTGAAGGTCCTCCGACCAAGGCGCGGGTCACGCTGCAAACTCCAACATATCTGAACACGTGGTATTTGGACTGCGCCTTGCAGAATTGATGCACCGCAGAACCGATGGCTATTCGCGTTCAGATATCCTGTAGCCGCAAACCCTACCTCCCCTCCGCCCTCGCCGCCTTCTCCAGTGCCGCCAGTTGCGCTTCGTCCAGCATCAAAAACCCCATAATATGCTGCACCACTTCGGCGCGGGCATTGCTCAGCGCGCTGTGCAGCTCGAACCCGTTCGGCGTCTTGGTCTTGGCCAGCCACTCGCCATAGGATGGCCGGCGGTAATAACCCGTCGTCGCCGTGAGGTCGGCCAGCACCATCTCGCCGTCCTGGCCTGAGAACACCCTGAGATAGGCCTTGGCCAGCGCATCTTGCGCCTTGGCCGGGCCGCCGGCCTGGCTGGAATGGGCGAAGCGTTTGCCACTCATACGCCCTGCCCGCCCGAAGCATCTTGCACACCCTGCGGCATCAGCTCGCCGAGTCCATCCAGCAGGCCGCTATCGCGCGCCTGTACGGCCGCCGGCACCGCATCCCTGGCGACCTTGCCGGCGGCGGCGACCGCCGCCATGCCGGCCTGTTCCTGCTGGGCCTTGGCACGAGCATCGCGAATACCGGCCACCTCGTCCTGGCGGCGAAAGATGCGCTGCGGGCTGCGGCCCGCGCCCTGCACGATCTTCAGTGCTTCATCGCCGTCGATATTGTCCATGATGCCGGGATCGAATTGCGCCATCTGCATGGCCGTCGTCACCACCTGGATGGTGTCGCGGGCTTCGGCCGAGCGGCGCAGCACGTCGAGCGGGCCGGTGAAGGTCGGCCGCAGCGCCTTGCCGGCGAGGCTCGCCGGCGGCAGGAAGCGGCTGTCTTCCTCGTAAAGTCCCTTGTCTTCCAGAATACCCAGCTCGCGGTCGAGATTGCTGGCAAAGCCGGCCTGGATGATCGAGCCGGACGGCCCGAGCAGCGCGCCCTTCTCCTCCTGCCGGATCAAGGCCTCGGTCGCCGTCATCTGCGGGTTCTGCACCAGCGTCTGGAACAGGTTGACGAACATCATGTCCCGGATCTCCTCGGCCCGGCTGTCGGCATAATTGAACGCATAGGTCGGGTTCTGGCCGGTGGCGATGGGCGCGATCAGCGGCCGGCCGGCATCGTCGATCAGGCCCGGATAATTCTCGCCGGGATTGAGCACCGGCACATAGTCGAGCCGCGCCTTGGACGCGGTCGCCGGATCGGTGATCTGCTGCAGGGCGCGCAGGCCGGAGCGCCGCACGGCGTTCTCCTCGCGCACCGTCGTCAGCGCCTCGATGGTCGGCGAGATGCCGTAGGGATCGCCCTCGTAGCGGCGCCAGTTGAAGCACGATACCGGGAACGAGCGAAAACCGCTTTCCCTGACGATCACCTCCTCGTCCTCGATGACGTGATAGGAAGCGAACGCCGTATCGAGATACTGATAGGTGCCGCTCAGACTGTACATCTTGCGCTCGTCGCGCGGCTGGATGCACTGGATCAGCGAGATCTTCGTCTCGCATTTCGAGGGGTCGTCGACCAGAACCTTGATCCGCACCGGCAGCTTTTCATAGCCGAGCAGTTGCGCCGCCTGCCGCGCCGTGCGCTCGTAGCGGCGGTGGAAAATATCGACCTGGCCCCAGCGGTTGCGCGAGAGATAGCCCTCGACCACGGGGATCGAGGCATAGCGGATCAGCGTGCCGCCAAAACCCTCCTCGGCGTAGAGATAGGCTGGGCCGTAGCGCACGACATTGCGCAGGCATGCCTGTGTTGCCGGCACGAAGTTCGAATTGGCGGAGTAGCGCAGCGAAAACAGGAAATCGCGCAGCGCTTCCGCCCATTCCTTTTCCTCGTCGGTTTCCTCGTCGTTGATTGCCGCGGTCGACAGCCCATGCCATTTCTCTGACTGCGGGATGATCAGGCTTTCCAGCCCGGCGGCCAGCCGGTTGGCGGCCGAGTTGATGGTGTTGGCGTAGACGCGCGCACCGCGCCGCTCCTGCCGTTCGGCCTGCGAATCCGTGCCGGCCTGGCGGCGGCCGCTCCACATATCGGGCGCATCGGGGTCGCAGAATTCGGACACCGCCTCCCAGACATGCTCGTACTGGCTGCGTTCGCTCTCCAGTTCTGCCTGTCGCGACAGAATATCGCGAGCACGGGAATCGCTCATGGTCAGCCTCGCTTGATGGATTTGATTGAAAAGAAGCGGCGGGACGCCGAAGCTGCCGACCTCCCCCTTGTGGGGGAGATGTCCGGCAGGACAGAGGGGGGCGCGAAGGATCGCAAGCCTGCGTTTTTTATGTTTTTCCGACCGGATTCGCCCAACCGGAATTCGCCTAACGTCGCGTTACAAATGATCCACAAGCCGGCGGGACAGCGCCCCCCTCTGCCCTGCCGGGCATCTCCCCCACGAGGGGGGGAGATCGGCAGTTTCAGTTGATCATGCGCTGCCCTCGAGCGCCGGGCTCCGCCCAAAACGCTGCACCACGAAACGTCCCATCTTCTGGCCGGGCACTTCGATCAGCGTGTAGGTGATCCAGGACAGCAGGCACACCACCGGCAGAACGACGACAGTGACGACCGCAAAGCGCAGCGGCGCCGACAATTCGTGGCCGAACTGGGTGATGACCAGGGCCGCGACCGGCTGGAGAACCAGCAGATGGATCAAATAGATGCTGAAGGAAAGCTCACCCATCAGATGAAAGAACCTGTTGGCGAGCGTCATGGCGATCTTTCTGGCCACGATGCCCATCATTCCCGGCAGCATCCGGTAGAGAACCAGGGCAAAGAAACCCAATACGAGCGCTTCCCGCATCAAAAGCTTGCCAAGCCCATAGCCGCCGCCGAAGGGCAGCGCGGCCAGAGCCATGGCCAACGCCAGATAAGCGAAGGGCCGCTTTTGCCTTTGATGGACGACGCCCGCCAGCAGCATCCCGCACAGGAAAATCTGCATCTTCAGCGGCAGGAACGACGGCATCGGAAAATGCACCGACAATTGCCCCATCAACAACACGATCGCGCTGCCGGTGGCCGCTACCAGAATGGCGCTCCATACCCAGTCAAGCCTGCGCACCAGCAGCATGATCGCCGGAAACACCGCATAGAACTGCATCTCCAGCCCGAGGCTCCAGTCCGGCAGCGGCGTGCGATAGGCGAAATTCGGCACCAGGCCGAACAGGAACAGCAGATGGGCGCCAATATTCTTCAGGCCGCTGTCGAGATAACGCTCGGGCGCCTGCGGCGACCTCAGCAGGAACTCGTCGATGACCATCCTCGACTGGTAGAGATAGGGGCCAAGCGCCAGGGCAGCGAACAGCATGATGTAGAACAGCGGCGCTATCCTGAAGTAGCGGCGGGTCCAGAATTTCAGCCAGGTTTCCGGCCTTTGCCAGGGCTCCTTGTCCTGGCGCAGCTGGTAATGGAACACCATCAGGAAGCCGGACAGCATGATGAACAGATCGACGCCGAGGTCCGGTTCGCCGAGGATAGGAACCTGCCAGCCGGTCAACAGCAGGCAGTGCCCGATAAGCACCCAGATCGCGGCGAGCGCCCGAAGCCCGTCCAGGCACTCGATGCGCGATGTTTCCGTCATGCCGAACTTCTCGATAGCCATGTTGCAATGCAGCATGGCGGCTGAGGGAAGAATGTCAACCGTGCGGAAGGAACACGATTTGCGCTCGGTTGTTACGGAAAACGCGGAAGCTGCGATCTCCCCCCTCGAGGGGGGAGATGGCCGGCAGGCCAGAGGGGGGCGCGAAGGAACGCCAGCCTCTGTTTTCGTTTCCCGCCGGAATGAGCCGATGGCGGCAACTTACAAATTGATCACCAAGGCCGGCGGGACAGTGCCCCCCTCTGCCCTGCCGGGCATCTCCCCCACGAGGGGGGAGATCGGCAGCATCACCCGCCTCTCTTCTTCACCAACCTTGCGTGCCGGCGCCAGTACCACCACGCCAGCACGCGGTTGCGGAACACTCTTCTCATCGCGCCCATGTCAAACCCCCAGCAGCACGCGGCGCTGGCCGGTGAGCTCACTGGGCGACAAATCGGTCTTCACCGTTCCCGCGGTCCCATCATTGGCCGCCAGCTGGGCCCGCAACGCGGCCTCGCGCGCCTGCACGTCCTTGTCGGCAATGGTCGGTGTCGGCGGCAACGGCTTCAGCGCCGGCGGCTTTTGAAAAAGGCACATGGTTTTCTCCAAAGTGAGAGATTCTCGTCCAGTCGTAGAGCAGAAAATCCTCGCCGTTCCGGCCGTAGCCCGGCAGGCGGCAGCGTTGCGTGGCACCAAGCCGGGCCAGCCAGCGCAGCGCCAATTCATTGGCGGCCAGCGCTCGCGCCTCGACCCGCCAGGCGCCGTGCGCCGCAACCTGCGGCCCGAGCACGGCGTGAAAGAATTCCGTAATCCCAGGCACGCAGCGCCTCATGCGGCGCGTGCCCCAGCTCCAGGCGATCCACAGCCCGCTGCGCTGTTCGGCGGCGCCGAAGCCGGCCTCCGGATTGCCGTCGAGCTCGGCAACATAGGCAAACCCCTGCAGCGCCGTCAGCGCCAGCAAAGCCGGCGACCACTCGTCGAACTGGCAGTCGATCTCGGCTCGGTCCTCCGGCCGCAGGTTGGCGGCGATATAGGAGAGATCGCGCAGTGTGGCGGGGATGATGCGGATGGTCACCGAAACGCCCCCAGCGGATCGGCCTGCCCCGCCTTCCGCCGCGCGGCTTTGAACACCGCCGGGTCGACCACCGCTTCCCTCAGCATCATCACGCCATAGCGGGTCGCCGCCATCAAATCGTCGCGCAACTTCACCACCTGGCCATCCCGGCGGTGATAGAGCCGGAACTCCTCGAACCACGGCAAAAGCGTCGAAAACACCTTGAAGCGGCCTGATTGCATGCGATCGAGCATGTCCATCAGCCCGGCCTCGACCGATACCGAACCGTCGGCGAACTGCGCATGGCTGGCGAGCATGTTCAGCCCATGGGCTGAATATTGCTTCGCAAGTGCGGTGCCGGCGCCTTCCAGCGTCTCGCGGCGGCCGTCGCGCGGCCATGCCCATGGCAGCCATTCGCCCCATGGTTTCAGAGTCAGCGCCTGCATGGCGGGAGTCTGCTGCGAAGCGCGGCAGGCCTTTGTGACATAGACGACGTCGGCCTCCGTATCCCAGGCGAGCTCGACCGCCGCCGAGGGATGGTCCCAGCCGAAATCGAGTGCGCCGAGCCGCGGCCAATAGCGCGGCAGCGGGAACGGCTCACAGGCGATCAGCTCCTCGGCCACCGGAAATATGCGGCCGGAGCCGAGCACCGGAATGCCTTTGGCCCGCGCCTCACGCTCATGCGCCGGATAGGCGGCAATGATCTCGGCGCGCTGCTGCGGCGTATAATGCTCGGCATCGTCGATGGTCATGAAGGTGACGTGACGGGTCATTGTTTTCACCCTCGCGGCATTGAATCATGGTGGCAGGTGTTGGACGTATGCTGCTGTTCGGTAAGATGTTTTCATGATGGCGGGACAGCGCCCCCCTCTGTCCTGCCGGACATCTCCCCCTCAAGGGGGGAGATGGCAGCTTCAGCGTCTCGCTTATCCGCAAGCATTGGAGATTGGCGAAAGCCAATGCGACATCCAATCTCCCCACTAGAGGGGGAGATGTCCGGCAGGACAGAGGGGGGCGCGAAGGAACGCGAGTTGCGCGATTTCGCAGCGCTGTCATCCCCTCCCCATCCCTCCCACCTGCTCCGCGGACAAAAACAGCAGCACCACGTCCGACATGCCGAGCAGCGGCGTGAAGGTGACGATGGTGATGCCGCCGGTGGCGTTGGTGCGGGTCAGCCCTTCGGAATAGATGTCGAGCGGCGGCTCCTCGTCGAACCAGACGCCGTGCAGCGTTTCGCCCTGCCATTTCTCGCGGCCTTTCTCGTAGCTCTTGAACGACAGCACCGATTCGTAGGCCTGGACATCGCCGCCGCCGCCCCAGCGCACCACGACGCTGTCGAGCGCGCCCGGCGCCCGTCCCGCCATCGTGCTGACGAGGGCGTCGGCCGGGATCATCCCGGTGCCCCAGGCCGCCTGCTGCTGTGGCGGGCCGATCAGGATGCGCTGCGGGTTGTCGCGCGTGCTTTCACCGGTGACGCCGGCCGCCCACATCCGTACCGCACAATCGAAAACCTTGCCTTGCCACCAATCGGGATAGCGGCCGGTGAGGTGCATCGCCCACTCGGCGCCGCCCGCCCTGGTCTTGCCGAGCTGGTTGCCGGCCATGAACAGGCGCTCGCGATTGGTCGCGCCGGCTGCGTGAAATTCGGCCTGTCGGGGATAAGGCCGATAGGCGGCAAGCTGGTTAGTGCGGCGCCTCCGGTCCAGCTCCGCCAGCAGGCTGAGATATTCCTTCCTTGCCGCCCGGCTGGGCGAAGCCTTTTGCGAAGTCCGGCTTCTCGAGGAACGGCCTAAGGACGGCTTCGAGGCCGCGGATGCGCTGCCTGATTTCGTCATCGCTCAATGCATCCAGATTGTTGATGTTGACACTAAGATCCTTGGGCAGCACCGAGAGCACGAGCTTCAGATACTGATCGGGCTTTTCGGCGCGCACCTCGGCGATGACGCCGGCGCCATGGGCGCGGAAATCGGCGCGGATCGCTTCGAGGAAGCCGTCGGCCAGCGTCTTCTTCGCCCGCTTGGTTCGCTTGCCGGGTGCTTGATCGTGCGGCTGGGGATCGCCGGTGGAAGGAGCCTTGGCCATGCCCTACTCTGCCGTCCCGGCGGAGATCGCCGGCTTCTTGTTGGCTGGCCGCACAATGCGCTTGCGCGGCTTGGCCTTCTTGCCGGCGCGTGCCGACTTCGGCTTGTGCGGCTGGCTCGCCGGCTTCGCATCAGTCAGCGTGCCGGGCTTCATCGCACCGGCGTCAAGCAAGGCATTCAGCCGTGCCCTGAGAATTGCCACCGCCTTGCCGTCGAGTGCTTCCGACGGGAAGCCGAAGCCGCCGACCGCATCGACGATACCGCCACGCAGCATACCGATCCGCACGCCGGCGGCGACCAGTTCGAAGCGGCCGATGCGTGCATAGGGTGCGGCGCCGGCGAACTCGCCAATGGCGCTGACGACCTCGTGGCCGTCATCGTCGGTGATGATGGTGGCGTAACGGTTGGACATGGGGATGTTCTCTGGGGTGGGCGCACGAGCGCGTTGCGGGATTCATGGTTGGTGATTTCGCGGTTCCGACGATCGTCAGGTCGCGTTCCTTCGCGCCCCTGTCCTGCCGGCCCCACAGCTGGCAGCTCACGTAACGTTTGGTCGAAAAGGAAGCCTGAAACAAAAAACCCGCCTCGGCGGGCGGGTCGTTGGAGCCAATTGGCACCATACCCAAATTAGTAGCATAGCTGCCGGCACAAAGCAAGAACAAAATGTGGCATCAGCGGAAAAAAATGCACTGACGACCTCGCACCCTTCATCGGTGGACGGCTGGAAAGAGGGGTTCTTTGGCGAGAAAGGCGGGGCATTGCGTGAGACTTGCGTTGATGGGATGGTGTTTGCGCTTGAGGGGAACGCGTCATGGACAATGTCACCAGTCACTACGGCAGCGACGGCATCATCGATCGCATCTTGGCCGCGATCCCGGACGCCGACCCGGCCGGCAAACTCGCCGCCGCGCAACTCTATCCATTCGATCAGCTCCATGGCCGCGAACTGATCGCCACGCGGGAGCATGCGGCCCGTCTTGCGCCTTCGCCGACAGATCGGATCCTGGATATCGGCAGCGGCATTGGCGGGCCGGCAAGGTTTCTGGCCTCGACCTATGGCTGCCAGGTCGACGGCATCGACCTGACGCCGGCCTTTGTCGCCGCGTCGAGCCGACTGACCGCCCTCAGCGGATTGTCCGACAAGGTTCGCTTCCATCAGGCCGACGCGACGAAATTGCCTTTTGGCGACAGCACCTTCGATGCGGCGATCTGCTTCTATGTCGGCATGAACATCGAGAATAAGGCCGCGGTCATCGACGAGGCCTGGCGCGTGCTGAAACCGCGGGGCAGGCTGATCTGGACCGAGGCCGTGCTCGCCGGCGGCGCGCCATACTACCCCATGCCATGGGCGGTTTCGCCGGCGACCAGTCACCTCGCCGATCGGGAAAAATTGAAAGCCCTGTTTGCAGATGCCGGGTTTCGCATCGACGAGATCGTCGACGAAACCGGCGAACATGTTGAGCTGGCGCTGCAGAGAGCCAATTCCGGCATCGTGCCCTCGCCGACGCAGCAGCAGGCAAATGAAATCGTCATGGGCGCGGAATTCCTGCAGCGCCGCCGCAACTACATCCGAAGCCTGAGTGACGGAAAGCTCGCCTCGCTCGCCGTGATCGTCTCCAAACCGGCCTGAAACAAAAAACCCGCCTCGGCGGGCGGATCGTTGGAGCCAGTTAGCACCGTACCTAGATTAGTAGCATAGCTGCCGGCACAAAGCAAGAACAAAATACGTTGCGGCGGCAAAAAATGCGAGGTGGTGGGCGAAGCACACCGGCCGGCGAGACGCCACCGTCCGGATCAGAACAGGCATTCGCGCGTTTGAAGCTTAGCCAATGGGAGCAAAAGCCATGAACGTCGCCAATCTGCAACTCGAAGGCCTGCTTATGGCCATCGCATCGATCAATCAGGTCCTGGTCCGCAAGGGCGTGCTCTCTGTCGAGGAGATAGACATCGCCTTGCGCAAGGCCGAAGCCAGCGAGACCAACGAGGAAAGGTCCGAAGGCATGTCGGCGTCGAGCCGCGACGCCGTCAACTTCCCGATCCGACTGCTGGAGTTGGCCAATCAGTGTCAGCCGGAGACGGACATGCCGTCCTTCTCGAAACTGGCGCGCATGGTCGGTCAGATCAAGGAACCTTACAACGACCAGATGTGACGCGGCGATCATAACTGGCGCCGCGATCGGAGTTGACACAGCGATAACGGCTGCCGTGCCGGGCTGGCGGCGACTGCTAGCGGCCCTGCATGATCCTGATGACCTTGCTGTTGTCGGCGGTTGGCGAATGCAGCTTCACATAGTCGGCGTAGGTCAGTCTGCCACTGGCAATGGCATTGCTGATACGGCTGCACAGGGCCGTCTCGTACTTCGCCACGCTCACATTCATGAACGCAGCGTAAGTCTTCTTTTCGCCGAGCGACGTGGATTTCTCTCTTGCAATGCAGTCCTTGATGACCAGGCGCTTCACGGCAGGGCTGCCTTCAAGCGTGGCATGCATCGTGTTGAATTCGCCTTCGGTCAACGTGGTGCAGCCGGCAAGCAGTGACGCGCCGATCATGGCGGCAGCAAAACGCGTGGCGATGTTCATGAATTCCCCCTCAAGACCCGTGTCTTGCTTAGCCCGTCGAAAGTTGGAAGTACAGAGGGAATGCAGGCGCCTCTACAAAAAGCATAAACCTAGAACGCCCGTTACTTTAGCTGTCGCTTTTATTGCAGTCGACCTGCGATGGCCTGAATGACGGGACCCGGCCGTCCTCGATGTCACGACGATGCTGGTGCGGATCGAGACGCCGGATCCGAAATTCCGGCATCACCCCCTGCCAAGCTTCAGCGCCAGGACGCGGCCTGGCCCGTGCACGGCGGCAAACAGCAGCCCGGCCAGGAAGGTGAAATGGTCGACGAAGAAGCCGAACTCCGCCTGGTTGCCGGCCCAGTGCGATGGCCCGTGGAAGGCGAAGCCCAGGAACAGCACATAGGCGCCGGCGACGAGTGCTGCCCAGGAGAAGAAGGCGCCGGTCAGGAAGCATAGGACGAGGACGACCTCGAGCAGGGCTGCGCACCAGGCCAGGAACAGCGGGAACGGAAATCCGGCCGCCGCGATATAGCCGGCGGTGGCGCCGATATCGATGAATTTGAAGGTCACGGCCATCAGGAAGACGGCGGCAAAGATCAGGCGGGCGACAAGGATTGCCGCGGTCTGCCACGGCGACTGAACGGATGATTGAGTGGTTTCCAAGGTCATGATGTCCTCCCAAGAGTTGCGACGGTTTCGCCCCAAGGACGCACCACCAGCCGCAAGCCCGACATCATCCCCCGAAAAACCTGCAGGATACAAGCGCGTAGCGGGCCAGACATTGCAGAACCTGGTTCCTCGCCCAATGGAGGCAGGGCGCATATGGGCATGTGCCCCCTCACCCGGATTGCCAACCTAATTCCGACGGGCATTTGGGGGAAATCCGACCTCTCCCCGAGGGGAGAGGAGGTCGCCTGCGTTGATGCCAGCCTCTTCTCCCCAGCGGGGAGAAGGTGGCCGCCCACGGGTCTTGCCTCCGGCAAGCCCGAGGACAGGCTCCGCGGCCGGATGAGGGGGACTCCCTATCGATTGTCTGCCTTTACTAGGGCGAGGAACCAGGTTCAGGACTACCCCACCTTGGCCCCCGGCTTGCTGATCGGCTCCCGTATCGTTCCATACTGGCTGCCCCAGCGGTCGGTCATCGCCCAGCGTATGTCCCAGAGCTCCGGGAAGAAGCGGTGGCGGGCGCCGGCCTCCAGCAATTCGACCGGCCGGCCCTTCAGCGATTTCGCGCCGAGGCCGATCGTGCGGTGGATGAGGTAGAGGTGGTTGGCGCGGAATTTCTGGAACAGCTCGTCGAACTCGACCAGCGCTTCGGCAACGACATAGCTGTCGCCGTGATCGTAGCCGGCATCGTAGACGTCCTCGACCGAGAGCCCGCGGCCATCGAGGTAGGACGCCTTGAAGGCCCGCCACAGATCGGGCGGCAGCCGCAGCAGCTGCTTGAAGCCCGGCGATTCCTGGCCGCTGCCATTGCCGAGCTGCAACCGGATCTGCTGGTATTCCTTGGGCGACATGGTTTCGAGCAGGTCGAGCTGCGCCGTCATCATGCGCATCAGCCGGTGCACGCGCCCCATCAGCGTGACGATGCGATGCGTGTCCTGCTTTTCCAGGAAATCGACGACGTCGACCAGCGTATAGGCGATGAGCTTCATCCACAGTTCCTCGACTTGATGCACGATCTGGAACTGCAGCTCGTCGGCATTGACCATCTCGGCCAGCGGCTTCTGGCAGGCGAGCAGCCTGTCGCATTTGAGGTAGACGCCATAGTCGCGCATCTCAGGCGTTTCGATGCGGGCATAATAGTCCTGCTTGTCCATGGCCATGCTCCTTGCCCCGGCCGTCGGGCCGCAGGCGCTTGTTGGGTCCCGGTCCCCGAGTCTAATCGCTTTCTTGCCGAACATTGTCCCTTTCTGTTATTCGGCTGGCGGGAAACAAAGGACAAAAACTGCATCTGAAGCGGAAGGAAAGAACGAATGCTGCTGGATGCGGTCGACCGGAAGATCGTCGCGGCGCTCGAACGCGATGCCCGCATCTCCTTTGCCGCGCTCGCCGACGAGGTTGGCCTGAGCAAGACGCCGTGCTGGAAGCGGGTCAAGGCGCTGGAGGACGCCGGCGTCATCCGCGGCTACTCGACCCGCATCGACCCGGCCAAGCTCGGCTTCGGCATCGAAGCCTTTATCCAGGTGTCGATCGATTTCGAGCTGTCGGACGCCTTCGAGGCGGCGGTGCAGAAGCATCCGCTGATCCGCCGCTGCCACGCCACGACAGGCGAGGCCGACTATCTCCTGCAGATCGTCACCGTCGACATGATGGCGCTCGACAGGATGCTGCGCGAGGAGCTCAGCCGGTTACCCGGCGTGCGGCGCACGATCACCTCGATGGCGATGCGCGAGATCAAGGGCGGCATCTCGTTCGCCAATGCCGTCGGGCATACGCAGACAAAGCGATAGACGGGCGGCGGGGCGGCGCCCCGGTCAGGCCCTCGTCACCAATTCGCGCCCCAGCCGCTTCGGTGGCTCGGCGCGCAGAACCACATTTGTCGTCACCGTGCCGTAGTGGCCGATGCTGTCGACGATGCTTTCAAGGTCGGGCGGTGACGGGACCACGACCTTGACCAGAAAACAGTCCTCGCCGGTCACCCGCAGTACCTCGATCACCTCCGGCAACTGGGCGAACTTCTTCAGGCAGGCCTGGATATGCTCATGCGTGGTGCGCAAGCGGATGACCGCCATGGTGCCGAGCCCGAGCGCTGCCGAATTGATCACCGCCTTGTAACCGGTGATGACGCCGCGCTCCTCCAGCCGCTTCACCCGTTCCGAAGCGGCGGGCTGGGACAGGCCGACGCGGCGGCCAAGCTCGGAGATGCCGATGCGGGCATCCTCCTGCATGATCTCGATGATCGCCAGATCGGTGGGATCGAGCCTTGGCCGATAATCGCCGTTCCGCATGATCACCTTTAATCCATCGGATTTCTTCGCTGCTTTCCGATGATCTCTCATTCCGCCGCCTGGGAGAAGACCTAGAATTGCGCGCGTTGCATCAGGAGAGAAGGGCTTCGCATGACCGAATTCATCATTGTGCCGGGCATCGGCGGATCGGGCAAAGCCCACTGGCAGACACGTTGGCAACAGGCGGACCTGGCGATGCGGCGGTTCAGCCCGGCGAGTTGGGACGCGCCGGACTTCGACGACTGGGTGGCTGCGCTGGAAGCCGCTGTAGGCCTGGCAAGGACACCACCGGTGCTCGTCGCCCATAGCCTCGGCTGCCTGCTAGTCGCGCACTGGCAGCGGATCTCGCCCCGCGAGGTCGGCGGCGCGTTGCTGGTTGCGGTTCCGGACCCTGCGTCGCCGGCCTTCCCCTCCTCCGCCCGCGCCTTCGCCGAGACACCGCAACAACGGCTTCGCTTTCCCTCGCTGATTGTCGCCAGCACCAACGATCCCTACGGCTCGCTGGACTATGTCAGGGCAAAATCCGAGCGCTGGGGCAGCGATCTCCATATCGCCGGACCGCTTGGCCACATCAATGGCGACAGCGGGCTCGGCGACTGGCCGGCGGGAATGGAGCTGCTGACGGCTTTTCTCGGGCAAACGCAAGCAAGCGCCCGAGGCGCCGTGCTTCAGCCGTGACCGCATCAGGACGGCTACCGCGCCGCCGCCCTGACCTGGTTGCGCCGCGATGCCGCGCCTCAGTTCGATGCTGCGGCCGGCGAGCTGAGTTCGAGGAACGGTACGGTTGAGCCCGGGATCATCGACTTCGGCAATTCCCCGTTCCATCTCTCCGCCTTGGTCAGTTCGACCAGCAGCGGATTGTTGGCGATTGCGGCGGCGCGGGCCTTGATGGCTTCCGCGGTCGCCTCGCCTTCGATCCTGGTCTTGTAGGCGCTGGCTTCGGCTTCGGCCTTGACGCTGTCGGCGCGGCCCTTGGCCTGGGTGACGGCGATGTCGGCCTTGATCTTTTCCTGCTGCAGGTTTTGTTCCTGCTTCTGCACCTCGACCTGCGCCGTCATCCTGGCTTCGACCGCCTGCTCGTAGGCGTCGGAGAAGTCGATGTTCTCGACCTGCACGCTGTCGATCATCACCGGGCCATCGGTTACCGCCGCAATGGCCTCGGCGACGTCCTTGTTGAACTTCGCCCGGTTCTGGATCACCGACACCGCGTCGTACTGGCCGAACACCGTCTTGATTTCCTGCGGTGCTTTCCTGGCGATGACACGGTCGGCCAGTGCCTCGATCGACCCGTAATTGGTGTAGACGTTGCTGACTTCGGCGGCCGGCACGTGGAAATTGACGGTGACGCGCATGTCCGCCGGCTGCTGGTCGCGCGAATAGGCCTGCATGGCCGGCAGGCCGCTGCAATCGTTCTGGTTCTCGCAGCCCCATTTGAGCACCTGCTGGCGCAGGCTGATCTTCTCGACGCGCTGCAGCCATGGCAGCTTGAAATGCAGCCCGGGATCGACGACCGAGCTCAGCGCCCCGTTGGTCAAGAGCACGCCGCGGTCGCCCTGGTCGATCGTGTACCAGGATCCCAGGAGCGCAAAGACGCCGAGCGCCACGATGACGAGGGCGATCAGGCCGGAACCGATCGACGCCGTCCCCGGCTTGCCCTGCGGACGGCCCGAATTGCCTCGCGTATCGGTCATTGCCCACCCCAACTTGATTGCCCGTGCTGGTTTTGCCCACAATAGTGGCGGCATTGCAATCCTCTGGACATGGAAGGATGTTCGCGCCGGCCGGTCGGACCGGCCGGGTGGTTCGGGCCGGCCAGGGCAATTCCCTACGCCGAAATTGCTTTACGGCACCTGCGTAATGCTGCCGCTGCCTCTGACCTCCGAACGCCGCATGGTCGGGTGCCCATAGACGTCGCCGTCACCGCTGCCGGAAATCGTGACGTCCGCATACGCTTGTGCGGTAATCTCCGCATCGCCGCTGCCGCGGATCTCGATCCGCGCGGATTGGGCGATAAGGTTCCTGAGCCGGCCGGTGCCCGAACCGCGGATATCCAGATCGACCGTCTGGGCGGTTCCGGTTGCGGTAACGCTGCCGCTGCCGCGGATGTTCAGCTGCAGCCCGGGCTGATTGATCTGCGACAGGGCAAGGTCGCCGCTGCCGACCACTTTCCAGTCTGAAATTGCCGGCCCCGACACGCTGACATCGAACCGGGACGCGAACCAGCCCGGTTCGCAATCCAAGGTGAGCCTGCTGCCTTCCATCCGCACATGGTCGATCAGGGTCGACTCGCCGCTGACGACGGCCTCGGCCTTGTCACCCAGCTGATAACGGACTGAAGCCGGCAAAGCGATCGTGAAACTGCCGTCGTTGCGGAACGGCAGCGTGACCTCTTTTCTGGTCGATGTGGTTGCTCCGCAGGTGGATTGTCCGCCAATCCATGAACCCCCGGCGTTGATCCAGTCCGGCCCGGCCAGCCCGATGCCGACGGCCAGGAAGAGCGCGGCGCCGGCCAGTCCCGCCGCTGCGACGAATGCCAGTTTTCCCGTCATGGTCCGTTTCCTTCAACGTGATGACAAATTGCGATCTTGGCACCGCTCAAGCCTGGTTGCGGTCCGGGTGGGTCAGACGGGAATGCATCCGGGCATAGCGCCCGAAGACCTGTATGCCGGCGCTCGACCCCAGCAACAGCAGGGCGCCGCCGCCGAGGAACCCGCACACCAGTCCGGCGCCGATGAAGACGCGGCCAAGCATCGCCGTGAGCGTGCCGCCGGGCTCGAACAGCAGCGTGGTCAGAATGATCTTGATGCCCAGCGCACCGATGGCGACAAGCGTGATGCCAAGGCCGAGCGCAAGCACGACCGCGGTGATGAGCAGCGGCAGCAGGAAGACGATGTCGACGAAGGCAAGGCCGGCAAGCGCGAACGTCGCCGCCAACATGTTCGACACGCTCCAATGAGTTTCAAAACGGCGCAGCCCAGCTTCGGCGCGGAGTTCGCGGGCAAGCCTGGCCGGGTCACCCAGGGCCGCCGCGACCTCCGCTTCGCTGCGGCCCGAGGCATCGGCGAAATGGGCGGCGTAGTCGCCAATAATATCCTCGATCTCCTGAGTTGGCAGGCCGGCGAGCCCCAGTCTCAATTTTCGCAGGAAGGCATCCCTGGTCATGGCAAATCCTCAAGAAGTTTGTCGACTGCGCCCGCGAGCGAGCGCCAGTCGCGGCGATGAGCTTCGAAAGCCTGCTGGCCGAGCGGCGTGAGCCGGTAATATTTGCGCGGCGGCCCGCTGCTCGACTCGACGATGCGGGTGGCGACGAGGCCGTCATTCTGCATCCGCCGCATCAGCGGATAGATCGTGCCTTCTCCCATGTTCACAGCGGCGACCAGCGTGCTGGCGATCTCGTAGCCATAGCTTTCGCCCCGCGACAGCACGGCCAGGACGCACAACTCGAGAGCGCCTTTTCGCAACTGCACCTGGATCGAGTCGGTCATGCGTAACTTCCAATTCAATGGCTGTATATAACACGCTACCTGTTTATGCAAGGTAGCGATTGGTAGCTCGCCAGGCTAAGCGGACAATGGAGATTGGCTTTGAAAACCGCTTGTCTGTTTGACGCAGTTCCGGACGGAAAACCGCCGACACTTTTCTGGAACCGCTTTAGCGGACTTCCACTCCAGCGCAGCGCCGCGCTGGTAGGCGTTGCCTGACGCGTCCTTCTGCCGTTCGGCATCGCTTTTGCGCTTCGGGCAATCCTCGTAATTGTGGTCGCGCCCACCGCAGTAGGAGCAGCATTTTGCCGGCGCGTCGGAGCGAAGCATCGTTGGCATGCACAAGAATGCACGAAAACCCGACAGATTGCTAAGGCTGCGGCACCGGCAAGGTCGATTTCGCCACGGAACCGCTGCCGTCGCATGAAAGTTATCTGCTCATTGCAACCGGAGCACAGGACATGGCCGACGACCAGAACCGCTACGAGACCGGAGCGAGGAAATATCCGGCAAAGACGAGCCCCGACGCGGCCGACGAATTCTCGCAGGATGCGGCCGGCAACAAGCCACCTCCCGGCGGCATGGGATTGACCAGGCCGGCTGACGATTTCGACGACAAGACCCGGCATTCGGAGGGCCAGAACCCGCCGCGCGCAGCGATCCGTCCAGACGGCAAGGCTACCGTCAAGAAGCCCGGCAAGGACGCAAGACGATGAACGTCGCCAATCTCCAGCTCGAAGGACTGATGATGGCAATCGCGGCCGTCAACAACGCGCTGGTCCACAAGGGCCTGTTATCGGTCGACGAAGTCGACATGGCGTTGCGCCGGGCCGAGGCGGCGATGACCAGCGACGAGCGTCTCTATGAAGACATGTCGCCGTCCAACCGCGACGCCGTCTGCTTTCCGCTCAGGCTGCTGCAGGCGGCCAACAATGCCCAGGGCGAAACCGGCGTGCCGTCCTTTGCCGAACTGGCCAGGATGGTCGGCCGGACCAAGGAGCCCTATAACGACCAGATGTGATGGAGGACGCCATGGCCGACGACAAATCCAAGACCAAGCAGGATCGCAAACTGGTCTCCGGCGAAGAGCCATACGAGGTCGCTGCGTTTGCCCGCAAATACGGCATACCGCAAAGCGAGGCCGCGACCATTATCAAGCGTTACGGCCCCTCGAGGAGGAAGCTCGACGCGCATATGGCGAGCCGCAACGCGTGATCCACGTTGGCGGCCGGCGCCGTTCACGCCAGAAGCGTCCCTGCCCTGCCGCCTTGTCGAGAGATCCGCCCCGCCGGGCGGCCCGCCGTGTGTCGGGCTCGCCGCTGCGGGATTCAACGCCTGGTTTTGAAAGCCGTGGAATACTCTCGCGGCGCAACAACTCATTTACCTCGACACTGTACCAGTCCGGTGAGCAAAGCCGGGGGGTCGGATGCAGGAACAACTATTGCGTTACGAATGTGTCATGGAGCCGAACGGACGATGGATGGTGTGGGACATCGTTCACGATCTGCCGGCGCAATTTTCGCAAATCGCGCTGATCGGCCTGAGCCGTCGTGAAGCGGTTTCGCTCTGCCGGCTGCTCAACGAGACGAGCCGTTCCGAGACGCGGCAGAGCCGGGCCTCATAAGAAGCGCTTGCGTCTCAGGCCTGCCCAAACTCGGGGGATTTACATGCGATCGACAATATTCGGTCTGGTCCTGTTGCTGCCGGCCGCCGCCCTGGCGGAGCCGATCGAGACCCAGAAGATCATCACGGCGGCGACCGGCGACTGGAACGGCGACGGCGCCGCCGATCTGGCGATGATAGTCGAGACCGAGCCCGGCCATCCCATGGACCTGCATTTGTTCCTCAGGGACCGCGACGGCGATTTTCTCAGACCTGCCGGGGTCGTGCATGAACAGATTTACGGTGAATGGAAGAACTACGACCGGCCGGGCCCCGCCACATCCGACACCGAGCCCGAACTCACCGCGCTCCCCAACGGCTCGATCAAGCTCTATATTCCGGCGATGGAGATCGGCAGCGAGCGGACCAACAAGACGCTGACGCTCGCCTGGCGCAACGGCACGTTCGTCGTCGCCGGTTTCGCCTACGAATATTGGGATTACATGGACGACAATGTTGCCGGCGACTGCGACTACAATGTGCTGACCGGCAAGGGCAAAAGCAGCAAGAAGCTGGCGGACGGCACCACCAGGCACGCGACCGTATCGGTCGAAGGCAAGGTCATCCCGTTCGCGGAGTGGACCCCAGGCACTGGCTTCAGCGCTTGCGGAGCGTGAGAGGTTTCGGTTGCCTCACTGCAGCGGCGGCTTCCACAGCAGGCTGTTGCGATCGGCGGATTTGACGCGCAGCCAGGTTTCGCGGCCGTCGCGCAGCACGCGGATCGGGATCTCGGCGCCCGCCGGGCCGCTCTTCCACAGCTTGCGATAAAAATCGGCGAGCCCGTCGACCGCCGCGTCGCGGACATCCGAGATGACGTCGCCCTGGCGTAGGCCCGCCTGGGCGGCCGGGCCGCCCTCGGCGACGCTCATCACCACGACCTTGCCGTCGCTCTCGGCCGAAAACGCGCCGAGCCACGGCCGCGGCGGCCTGGCGACCTGGCCGCGCGTCAGGAGATCGTCGAGGATGGGCGGCAGCAGATCGATCGGCACCACCATGTTGATGTCGGCGACCTCACCGTTGCGGCTCATCTGCAGGCGCAGCGAACCGATGCCGAGCAGCCTGCCATCAGCGCCGATGAGGCCGGCGCCGCCCCATGAGGGGTGGGCCGGCGCCGTGAAGATCGCTTCGTCGAGCAGATATTCCCAATAGCCGGCGAATTCCTGCTTGGTGACGATCTGCGCCCGCACCGAGCGGCCGACGCCGTCGGCGAGCACGACGGGATCGCCGATCTTCGCCCTGGACGCATCACCGAGCGCAATGGCGGGCAGTCCGAGCGGCGCCAGCGCCTGCACCAGGCCGAAGCCCGATTCCTGATCGTAGGCAAGCGCATGGGCGGGCACCACGCGGCCGTCCTGGTCGGCCAGCCAGACCTCCTCGGCCTCGGTGATGAGATAGCCGATGGTGAGCACCAACCCGTCGCCGCGGATGACCACGCCGCTGCCTTCGCGGCGGGTGCCCAGCGCGTCTGCCGTGAAGGCGTCTTCGGGGACGGTGGCGCGGACGGCCACGATGGATCGCAAAAGGGGCTCGATATTCATGGTTTGGTTCCTGGCAATGTTCGCAGGCTGATATGAGGTTCGCAGGCCGATATGGGCTATAGGTATGGCACAGGTGACCAGGCGCAAGAGGCGGCGCCGGCTTTGGTGTGGACCGGCGCCTCGCCGTTGGCGCCGGGGTTTTGCAACAGCGCCGGCCGCCCTATCTGTACCTACGGCTATCCGAAGCTGTCCTATGCAAAGTTCCGCCTCCATCACCCAAGTTGATACCCTGAGATCCTCCCCCAATCCTCCCGAACCCCAATCCTTCCAATCCCCAATCCTTCCAATCCAAAGGCCTCCCGACATGAACGACTACACAACGGACCAATATACGCCGCCAAAAGTCTGGACCTGGAACAAGCCAAATGGCGGCGCTTTCGCCAACATCAACCGGCCGATCGCCGGCCCGACGCATGACAAGGAACTGCCGGTCGGCAAGCATCCGCTGCAGCTTTATTCGCTGGCGACGCCGAACGGCGTCAAGGTGACGATCATGCTGGAGGAGCTTCTGGCGCTCGGCCACAGCGGCGCCGAATACGACGCCTGGCCGATCAGGATCAATGACGGCGACCAGTTCGGCAGCGGCTTCGTCGAGGTCAACCCCAACTCCAAGATCCCGGCCATGATGGACCGCAGCGGCGAAAAGCCGATCCGCATCTTCGAATCCGGTTCGATCCTGCTCTATCTCGCCGAAAAATTCGGCGAATTCCTGCCGACAGAGCAGCCGGCTCGTGCCGAAACCCTGTCATGGCTGTTCTGGCAGATTGGGTCGGCGCCCTATCTCGGCGGCGGCTTCGGCCATTTCTATGCCTATGCGCCGATGAAGATCGAATATGCCATCGACCGCTTCGCCATGGAGACCAAGCGGCAGATGGACGTGCTTGACCGGCGCCTGGCCGAAAGCGAGTATTTAGGCGGCAGCGACTACACGATTGCCGACATCGCGGTGTGGCCCTGGTATGGCGGGCTGGCCAAGGGCCGCATGTATGATGATTCCGGCGAGTTCCTGAAGGTGGAAGAGTACAAGAACGTGCAGCGCTGGGCCGACGCCATCGACGCCCGGCCGGCGGTCAAGCGCGGCCGCATGGTCAACCGCACCTTCGGCGAGCCTTCGATGCAGCTGCACGAGCGCCATGACGCCAGCGACTTCGAGACGAAGACGCAAGACAAGCTCGAGGCGGCCAAAAGCTAAGCGGACGACGCGCCGATCTCCCCCCTCGTGGGGGAGATTGGCAGCTTCGGCTGGCTCGCCTCCACCGCCGCCATCCACAGCCGGTCGATATCGGCCAGGAATTTCTCGTCGAGCTTGTCGAGGTGCTTCCAGTACATGCCGTCCTCGAAGAAATAGCCGAGTTCCTTCTCGATCCTGTCGGCCTCCTCCGCCTGATCGAGTTGCAGGCCGGCAAGCATCTCCGCCTTCATTTCCGAAAGCTGCGAGAAGACAGCGCGCCGAGCTCGTCGAGCGTCAGCCGCGGGAAGATCAGCCGGCTGCGCGGCAGGTCGGATAGGTTGACGCACAGGCACCCGCGCCGGAGCGCATGGATGAGCAGGCGGGCCGACTTCGCCTCGAGGTTGCGCAGCGTGACGTCGTTGCGCAAAGGGTCGGCGCGGCCGACGCCGTAAAAATGCGTATTGCCGGGCTGGTCGTAGATCATGTCGCAGCCAAGGAATGCCAGCACGTCGGGCTTCTGGCTGTGGATCGTCCAGTAGGCCGCCGTCATCGACATGGTGCCGCCGGCATAGACGAAGCCGCCAAAGCTGTTTTGCGCCGGAACGTAATGCGAGGCGCTGAAGATCTGCGCCTGCTGCAGGGGATCGCCTTGCGGCATCCGCTCCGCCGGGAAATCGCCGGCATGGACGAGGAAATCCCAGTCGGGGCGCACGCGCCAGGCATTGTTGATGGCGACGATCTTGCCGAAGGCCTGCTTGGGCCAGGCCGCGCAGCGCACCACATCGGGGGCGCTGCCGATCAGCAGAATCACGTTTGGCGTTCCGTCGATCACCATACCCCCTCTCGACCGACCGAAATGCATCTCAAGGCCGCCCGGTTGAACGGCTTTATAGCCTCAACGCCGCATCGAAACACCAGCCGGATTTAGGCTGACATCAACAAAAGGGAGCTTTGCCAGCCGGTTGTAAAGTGTGGCCTCAGGCACCGTCGTACAAGCAGGAGGCAGGTTTTCCCGCTAGCCCAAAACCGACGATATGAGTTGGGCGATATATATTAGTTGACTAAACTAGCGGAACGTCCAATGCACATTCCCAGAACCGAACATGTCCTGTCTAGACCATGATATCTATATGGGACATTACTACATAAGCTGAACGCGACCTCGACGGTTCGGTGGCTGCGCGTCCCCTACTCCCCAGCAACCTCCCTGTACGCCCTCACAACCCCATCAAGCCCACGTATCTGCCACGTCTCCCCGTCCCGCGCCTCGAGATAGGACCGGCCGAGCGGCACTTTCCCTCCGCCGTCCGGCAGGTCCAGCACATAGACGGGGTTGCAGATGCCCGACAGGCGCGCACGCAAGGCGCTGACCAGCGCCTGGCCCTCGGCGATCGTGGTGCGCCGGTGCGCCATGCCGCGCGCGAGATCGCCGTGGTGCAGGTAATAGGGTTTGACGCCAAGGCGGTACATCAGCTCGCGGCACAGCTCTTCCAGCACCTCGACCGTGTCGTTCACGCCTTTCAGCAGAACGCTCTGGTTCAGCAGCACGAAGCCGCCCTGCCTTAAAGTACGGCAGGCCCGCTCGGTCGCCTCGGTGATCTCGCGCGGATGGTTGAAATGGGTGACGACCGTGACCATCAGCCGGCCCTGCAAGGCTTGAACCAGCCCGCCGGTGACGCGCGAGGGCAGCGCCACGGGCACGCGGGTGTGGATGCGCAACAGCCGCACATGCTGGATCGCCTCGACGCGGGCGCGGATTTCCGTCAGCGCCTTGTCCGGCAGGGAGAGCGGATCGCCGCCGGTCAGAATCACCTCGCGGATTTCCGGATGGGACTCGATGTAGGCGAACGCCGGCTCCAGCGCCTCGCGCGAAAAACCCCGGCCGATCGAGGTCAGCGACTCCTTGCGAAAGCAGAACCGGCAATAGACCGCGCATTGATAGGTCGGGAACAGCAGAACCCGGTCGGCATGGCGATGCGTCAATCTCGGCACCGGACTGAAGGCGTGGTCGGCGATCGGATCGTCGAGCTCGCCCTCCTGCTCCGTCAGTTCATTGGGCGACGGGATGACCTGAAGCCGTATCGGATCGGCCGGGTCGCTCCAGTCGATCAGGTCGAGATAGGCCTTGGGAATGCGAACCTTGTGACGCATGGCCGCGGCTTCGGCCGCCGCGCGCTCGGCAGGCGACAGCGGCAGGGAATCCAGATCGCCTATGTGCCGCACGCCCTCGCGAACATCGTCCTGCCATGCGGCATCCGCCTCGTCGGCACGCTCGTCATCGGCTGTCATGCCGGCCGCATCGACGGCCATGCTGGCGTCGGGGATGTCGGGATGTGAGGTCATGGAGGCTCCTTGAATTCGGGCTGGGTACAGCATTGGAGCCACGACTTGAAGGCAATAAGCGGTGTTGGGCCGGTTGGAGTGCGCGGCCAGGAGGCGGCGGCCGTCCACTGATCAGAAACCAACGTCCCGCCCGCTGACGCATAACATTAGCTTGCTCTTATATTAGCTTGAGCGTATACACATAAACGGCCGGTAATCTACCCCCCACCGGTTAGGCTCGGCGCCAGTCCCTCCCTACCCCTCAGGTCAACGACGCCGGGCCGCTCGGCCGCCGCAATTGAGGCGACCGACCAGTTCTCTTCGATGTTGATCATGTCCCTCCTCGACCCGGCAGCTGGGTGAATGCATCGGCGATGTCCGCGTCTCTTCCCGTCGCCGGCCGCGGTCGCTAATCTCGGATCGCGAAAAAGCTGGAGAACAGGGAATGGCGAACGACTTGTCGCCAAGGCTTTTGGCGATCATCAACGCGCTGCCTTTGCGGCCGGGCATGCGCGTGCTGGAGATCGGCTGCGGACCAGGTGCTGCGGCGCGCGAGATCGCGCGCCGGATCGGCGGCGGGCATGTGCTGGCGATCGATCGCTCCGCCAAGGCCATCGCACAGGCCGGAGCCGCCTCGCGCGCCGAGATTGCGGCAGGCCGGTTGAGTCTTCGGCAGGTCGCGATCGAAGATTTCGAGTTGGAGGCCGACGAGAAGCGCTTCGACATTGCCGTTGCGGTGCGCGTCGGCGCGCTGGACGGTCGTCATCCCGAAGCGGGAAAAATCGCCCTGCAACGGCTCGGCGCTGTGTTGACCGCGCAAGGCCGGCTGTTCATCGACGGCGGCGATCCGCTGCGCGAAATTGCGATACACGGCTGAACAGCTCGTGCTTAGCCTCAGGAATCGAGCGGCAGAGCTGGGTCCGCGCCTCAGCTCCTCAACCCCGGCGCCTCCTGCCCGGTGCGCTCGACATACTCCGTATAGCCGCCGCCGTAGGTATGGATCCCCTCGGGCGTCAGTTCCAGCACCCGGTTCGACAGCGCCGCCAGGAAATGCCGGTCATGCGAGACGAACAGCATGGTCCCCTCGTACTGCGACAGTGCCGTGATCAGCATCTCCTTGGTGGCGATGTCGAGGTGGTTGGTCGGCTCGTCCAGCACCAGCAAATTGGGCGGATCGAACAGCATCAGTGCCATCACCAGCCGCGCCTTCTCGCCGCCCGACAGCACGCGGCATTTCTTCTCGATCTCGTCGCCGGAAAAGCCGAAGCAGCCGGCCAGCGCCCTGAGCGGCGCCTGGCCGGCCTGCGGAAACGCGTCTTCCAGCGTCTGGAACACGGTGCGCTCGCCCTCCAGCACTTCCATGGCGTGCTGGGCGAAATAGCCCATCTTGACGCTCGGGCCGCGCGCCACCGTGCCATTATCCGGCTCGGAAGCGCCAGCCACCAGCTTCAGCAGCGTCGACTTGCCGGCGCCGTTGATGCCCATCACGCACCAGCGCTCGCGGCGACGCACCTGAAAATCCAGCCCCTCGTAGATCGAGCGGCTGCCATAGCCCTTGTGCACGTTCTTCAGCGTCACCACGTCCTCGCCGCAGCGCGGCGCCGGCTGGAAATCGAACGACACTTTCTGGCGCCGCTTGGGCGGCTCGACCCGGTCGATCTTGTCCAGCTTCTTCACCCGGCTCTGCACCTGGGCGGCATGCGAGGCACGTGCCTTGAAGCGCTCGATGAAGGCGATCTCCTTGGCCAGCATCGCCTGCTGGCGCTCGAACTGCGCCTGCTGCTGCCGATCGGCAATCGCCCGCTGCTGCTGGTAGAATTCGTAGTTGCCGGAGTAAGCGGTCAGCGAACCGCCGTCGATCTCGACCACCTTGTTGACGATGCGGTTCATGAACTCGCGGTCGTGCGAGGTCATCAGCAGCGCGCCGTCATAGTTCTTCAGGAACTGCTCCAGCCAGATCAGGCTTTCCAGGTCGAGATGGTTGCTCGGCTCGTCGAGCAGCATGGCGTCGGGCCGCATCAAAAGTATCCTGGCCAGCGCGACGCGCATCTTCCAGCCGCCGGAGAGTTTCCCGACGTCGCCGTCCATCATCTCCTGGCTGAAGCCGAGCCCGTCCAGCACCTCGCGAGCCCGCCCATCCAGCGCATAGCCGTCGAGCTCCTCGAAGCGGTGCTGCGCCTCGCCGTAGCGGGCGATGATCTCGTCCATCTCACCGGCGCGATCGGGGTCGCCCATGGCGTGCTCGAGCTCGCGCATCTCGGCCGCCACTTCGCTCACCGGCCCGGCGCCGTCCATCACTTCGGCAACGGCGCTGCGGCCTTCCATGTCGCCGACATCCTGGCTGAAATAGCCGATGGTGACGCCGCGATCGACGGAGACCTGGCCCTCGTCGGGCTGCTCCTCGCCGTTGATCATGCGAAACAGCGTCGTCTTGCCGGCGCCGTTAGGCCCGACCAGCCCGACCTTCTCGCCCTTCTGCAACGCGGCGGAGGCTTCGATGAAGACGATCTGCCGGCCGTTCTGCTTGCTGATGCTTTCGAGACGAATCATGGTTTTCCGGGAAAGGCCAAAGGAGCGTTCCCGCGCCAATACGCGATAGGCCGCGCTTGCGGAAGCCCGCAAGTGGTGAGGTGCCCCGCGCCAAATTGTCTGAACCCGCCAGTTTCTTCCCGGCTGGATCAGGCTTTGACGGCGTAGGGATGAGCCGGCGGATCAGCTATCGGTCAGGGCTTTTGTCGTCACCAGTTTAACCCCGGTGGCGGCAAATGCCGCATTGTGCCGGGCGATGATCTCCGCGGCCGTCTCGCTGGCGGCGTCGAGCGTGCTGTGGGCGTCGGAAACCACCGTGACGCCCAGGCCCGCTGCAAAGGCGCCCTTCACCGTGGCCGCCACGCAGAAATCGGTCTGCGCGCCGATGAGAACGACCTCGCCGGCGCCCTGCCCGGCCACCCATTCTGCAAGGGCTGCATTGCTGAACGCATCGCCGACACGCTTGGCGAAAGTCGGCTCGTCCTCGGCCTGGCCAAGCGCCGGCCACACCGGCCAGCCCGGCTCACCCGGCGCCAGAGGATCGCCCTGCGGGCCGTCGTGCCTGATGAAAGCGACCTTGCGCCCGCTGCGCCGTGCCCATTCGATCAGCGCGCGGGTCCGGGCAACCATGCCGTCGGCATCATGGATCGGCGGCTCGGCAACGCCGTCGAACATGCCGGTCTGAAGGTCGATCACGATGAGCGGTGCGGTGGCCGCGGGGCTGGTCCCTGACATGGATGCGAGCATAGCGTGGGTGGTAGGTGGGTCAAGGATGCTCGGCGCCGCCGTTGAAGCCGCCGATCTCCCCCCTCGTGGGGGAGATGTCCGGCAGGACAGAGGGGGGCGTGAAGTATCGCGGCCCTTCGCAAAGTAGCCCGGCGGCCCCGGTGCATTTCACACCCGGCCCGATGTCCCATCCTCGCCAAAAATCCCGGTCACCCAGTCGATGAACACGCGTACCCGCGGCGCGAGCTGGCGGTTCTGCGGGTAGAGCGCCGACAGCGGTGTCGGCGACGGCGGGTACTCCGGCAGCACTTCGACAAGCGTGCCGCGTGCGAAATCCCCGGCGAAGCGGTAATGCGGCGCCTGCACTAGGCCGAAGCCAAGGCGCGCCAGCTCCGCCATCGTGTCGGAGCCGTTGACCGTCACCCGGTTGGGCAGGCCGACATAGCGCAACGCGCCGCCGACGGTGAATTCGAGCGGCATGACCTCACCGGTTCGCGACGAGCGGAAGCCGACCATAAGATGGCCTTCGAGACCGTCGGGGGTTGCCGGCATGCCGTGCTTTTCGAGATAGGCGGGGCTGGCGCATGTGACTTCGCGCAATGTTGCCACCCGCCGAACGATCATGCCGCTGTCGGCCTGTTCGCCGGAACGCAGCACGCAGTCGATGCCCTCGCGCACCAGATCGACCAGCCGGTCGCCGTCGCCGATATGCAGGTCGATCCCGGGGTAGCGGTCGAGGAACTCGGAGAGCCGCGGCAGGATGAAATGACGGGCCATGAAGCCGTGCACGTCGATCCTCAAAAGGCCCTGCGGCTGCGCCGATTGAAAGCCGGCCTCGGCATCCTCGACATCGGCAAGGATGGCGAGGCAGCGCTGGTAATAGGCCTGGCCGTCCAACGTCGGGGTGACATGGCGCGTGGTGCGTTCGAGCAGCCTCACCCCCAGCCGCGCCTCTAGGTCCTTGATCGCCTCGGTGGCGGTCGATCGCGACATCGAGAGATCGGCGGCAGCCGCGGTGAAGCTGCCGCGCTCGATCACACGGGCAAGCAGGCGCATCCGGTCGAGACTGTCCATCGCCATTGTTCGCCATATCCGAATGGTGTTGGCAAGTCCCGAGCGATTATCCCGCAGGATTTATCGCCTATTTTCAGCCGACAAGAATTGGAGAGCTGACATGACTGCGCGGAATGGAAAGGTGGCGTTGGTGACCGGCGCCTCGAAGGGTATCGGTGCCGAAATTGCCAGGCGCCTGGCACGCAACGGCTTTTCGGTCGTCGTCAACTATGCCAGAGGCGCAGAAGCCGCCGAAGGCGTGGTGCGCGAGATCGAGGCGGCAGGCGGCACGGCGATCGCAGTTCAAGCCGATGTCGGTGATCCCAAGGGGGTCGCGCATCTGTTCGACGCAGCCGAGCAGGCCTTTGGCGGCCTCGACGTGCTGGTCAACAATGCCGGCATCATGAAGCTCGCGCCGATCGCGCAGACGGACGACGCCGGTTTCGAGCAACAGGTCGCGGTGAACCTCGGCGGCGTCTTCCGCGGCATGCGCGAGGCCGCAAGGCGGCTGCGCGAGGGCGGCCGCATCATCAGCTTCTCGTCCAGCGTGGTCGGGCTCTACCAGCCGAGCTACGGTGTCTACGCTGCCACCAAGGCCGGCGTCGAGGCGATGACGCATGTGCTGGCCAAGGAACTCGGGCCGCGCGGCATCACCGTCAATGCCGTGGCGCCGGGGCCGGTGGCCACCGATCTGTTCCTCGGCGGCAAGTCCGAGGCACTGGTCGAGACGATCACCAGGATGATCCCGCTCGGGCGGCTCGGCCAGCCCGCCGACATCGCCGGCGTGGTGTCGTTCCTCGCCGGACCGGACAGCGGCTGGGTCAACGGCCAGGTGCTGCGCGCCAATGGTGGCACGGTCTGACTTTACCTCCAACAGCCAACAGGAAATCGACATCATGCCGTTTGCAAATTTCAAGGTGCCTGAGCGCGCGCTGTCCGCCGGACAAAAGGAAGACCTGGTCCACAAGACCACAGCCCTGTTCGTCGAGATGTTCGGCGAAGGCGTGCGCCCCTACACGATGGTGCTGATCGAGGAGGTCGCCGATGGCGGCTACGGCCGCGCCGACGTGGTGTTCACGATTCCTGGGGGAAGGACGTGAAGCTGCCGATCTCCTCCCTTCTGGGACCCTCAAGGGTGAGATTGCAGCTTGGCGGTCGCGCGCTAGATCGCTGGCAGAGGCTAAGGCGAGGCCAGCGATGGACGATTGGAAGCTACCTTGGGACGGCGGTTGCTTGTGCGGTGGAATACGCTTTCGCATCAGCGCGCCGCCCTTGCTGACGACGGCGTGTCACTGCACCGGCTGCCAGAAGCTGAGCGCCAGCGCGTATTCCCTGACCATCGCCGTGCCCAGCGACGGTTTCGCCATAACGCAAGGCGAGCCGGTGGTCGGCGGCCTGCACGGCCCGCACCGGCAGCTCTATTGCCCGCACTGCAAGAACTGGATGTTCACGCGTCCGCATGGCCTGGATTTCCTTGTCAACGTGCGCGCGACCATGCTGGACGAGCACCATTGGTACGTGCCCTTCGTCGAAGTCTTCACTTCGGAAAAGCTGCCCTGGGCTTCGACCGCCGCTACCTACAGTTTCGCTACTCAGCCCGACCTTGAGGGATACGCCCCTTTGATCGAGGCGTTCGCCCGCGAAGCGGCGCGGCCAACCTGACTGGTTGCCGCCCGGAAAGGCGGCGCCAGCTTTCGTGCCTCACTTCAACTCCAGCCAGACCGGCGCGTGGTCGCTGGCGCCGACCTCGCCGCGCACGTCGCGGTCGATGCCCGCCGCTACTAGCCGGCGCGACAGCTTCTTGCCGAGCAAGATATGGTCGAGCCGCAGGCCGGCATCGCGCGGCCAGCGATTGCGGCGATAGTCCCAGAATGTGTAGAGCGTCTCCGTCGGGTGCTTCTTGCGCAGCGCATCAAGCCAGCCCTGGTCGAGCAGCCGCTGGAACGATGCCCGGCTTTCCGGCTGCACCAGCGCGTTGTCGTCATAGGAGCGGGTCGGGTAGATGTCGCGCGGCTCGGGCACGATGTTGTAGTCGCCGGCCAGCACCACCGGCAGGCCGGTGTCGAGCAACTGCGCCGCATGCGTCTCCAGCCTTTCGTGCCAGGCCAGCTTGTACTGGAATTTCGGGCCGGGCTGCGGATTGCCGTTCGGCGCGTAGAGGCAGGCGACGAGGATGCCGTTGACCGCCGCTTCGATGTAGCGCGCCTGCTGGTCGCCGTCGTCGCCGGGCAGCGCCTCGCGGGTCAGCACCGGCTCCGAGCCACGCGAAAGGATGGCGACGCCGTTCCAGGTCGGCTGCCCGACCCACACCGCCCCGTAGCCGGCCGCCGCAAGCGCGGTGCGCGGAAACTGCGTCTGCCTGGCCTTGAGCTCCTGCAGGCAGGCGATGTCGGGTTTGGCGGCGGCCAGCCATGCGAGCAGGTTTGGCAGCCGGCCGTTGATGTTGTTGACGTTGAAGGTGGCGATCTTCATCGGCCTGCTTCAGCGCACGATCCGTTCGGTCCACGCCTTCACTGCATCAGCCAGCGTCTTCAGATGATCGGCGGTGGAGAAGCCGGAGATGTTTTTGCGCGGCTTCAGATCATGGTCGCCGTCTTCCAGCCAGAAGATCTCGATTGCGTCGGACAGAGCATAGGTCGCGACCTCGTCTTTGGTCCCGAACTCGTCGCGCGTGCCCTGGAAGACCAATGTCGGCGTCTTGAGGTCGGCGAGGTGTTTTGTCCGAAGCTGCGTCGGTTTGTCCGGCGGATGGAAGGGATAGCCGAGACACAGCAGCCCTGAAATCTCGCCCTTTGAAAACATCTCGTCGGCGATCATCGAAGCGACGCGTCCGCCCATCGACTTGCCGCCGATGATGAGCGGACCCTTCACGCCCTTCGCCCTGAGATCGGCGATTGCCTTGATATATTCCGGGTTAACCGTCTCGGCGCGCGGCGGCGGCTTGCGATGGCCGTAGCGGCGGGCCGCCATGTAGTGGAACTCGAAGCGCGCAACGCGGAAGCCGGCCTCGGCCAGCGCTTTTGCCGTCGCGGTCATCGAGGGCGAATCCATCGGCGCCCCGGCGCCATGGGCGAGCAGGATGGTGATTGGGGCGGTGTCGGGGCCGTCGAAGAGGAAGGTCGTCATGGGGTGGCCCGCAGATGAAGGCCGAGTTCCTTCGCACCCCCCTCTGGCCTGCCGGCCATCTCCCCCGCAAGGGGGGAGATTGGATGTCGCCATCGCTTTCGCCAATCACCAACGTTGGAAGGCGGGCGGTAAGGAGAAGCTGCCGATCTCCCCCCTTGCGGGGGAGATGTCCGGCAGGACAGAGGGGGGTGTTCAAGCGCGACCAAATGAAGCCCTAACCCGCCGACATCCGCGCCAGCTGCAAATCGACGAACTGGATACCCTTGGCCGCCATACGTGCCCATTCGGAATCCGCGTCGAGTTCGAGGTAGCGCGCCCAGTTCCGCCGCGCTTCGGCTAGATTGCCGGCGTCGAACTCCAGCCTCGCAAGGTTGAACACCGCATCGGCGTACTTCGCATCTAGCGAAATCGCCTTCAGCAGATGCCGCCGAGCCGACGCCACCCGCCCCTCTTCGCTCATCAGCCCGGCAAGATTGAACCATGCCTCGACGAACACCGGGTCGCACTTGATGGCGCGGGCATAGTCGTGCGCCGCCTCGGCCGCGTGGCCGGAGGCGCGCAGGCAGTTGGCGCGGTTGAAGGCGGCGATGGCATCGCTCGGGTCGATGGCTAGGCAGCGCTGGTAGAGTGCCGCGGCCTGCTCGTGGTCTTCAGCCCCTTCCGCCGCCTCGGCATCGGCGAACAGCTCTTCCAGCGTGTCGTCATCCTGCGTTCCCAGATCGAACAGCAGCTGGCCGTTGACTTCGCTCTGGCCGCCCTCGAGATAGATCGCGTCGGCCCGCCCGTGCTGCGAGCCGACATTCAGCGATTTGGCGGTGAGCGAGGCGATCGGGCCGGAGCGATGCACCGACCGCACGATCGCCCCCCATGAGGCGCCGCCGGCGACCAGCCCGGCATATTTGCGGGCGAGGATCAGGTCGCGGAAGGAATACGGTTCGCAATCATGCTCGAAGGCGTCGAACAGCGACAAAAGGTCGAGATCGGCGCCGGTCAGCCGCGACTGATCGATCAGCGACTGCCGCGACAGCGTCGAGGCTTCCGGTGCCTTCATCAACCCGAGCAGCCGCAGGAAGCCGTTCTCGCTGACCAGCCTGCGCCCGGCTGCACGTTCCGCAGCGACGCGGCGCTCGATCTCGATGTCGCCGGCCCTGGCGAGCAACATGCGGCCCAACACGACATGCGTGGTGCGCCGAGTGACGCCGCGCCGCAACTGGCCGTGCTGGCGCGCGACCTCGCGCGCCGCCAGCCTGAGCGGAAAGGCCGCCAGCGCGCCGACGATGCCGAAGACCGTGCCGGCAAGAGCCGTCACGCCTTGCTCTTGCCGACGGCTTTGAGAAGGTTCGCCTTGAGCGGGTTTTCCTTGGCCGCGCCAGCGCCGGCCTTGGCGGATTTCGCCGCAGGCTTGGCTGTTTCATCGGCCTTGCTCTTCGACTTGGCCGGTGGCTTGGCCGACTGCGACAGGCTCGCCTTCAGCGCATCCATGAGATTGATGACGTTGCCGCGCTCAGGTGCCGCCGCGATGATAGGCTTGTGGCCCTTGAGCTTCTCGCGGATCATCGTCATCAACGCGATCTCGTAGCGGTCCTCGTAATTCTTCGGGTCGAAGGTGGTTTCCTTCTGCTTGATCAGCGCTTCGGCTAATTGCAGCATTTCCGGATCGGGGTTTCCGGCCGGGATATTGCCGAAATATTCAGCCGTGCCACGCACTTCGTTCGGATTCCTCAAGGTGCAGACGAACATGCCGTTCTCGCGCGCGCCGATCGTCACCACGCGCTCGCGGCTGGACAGCACGAGGCGGGCGATCGCCAGCTTGCCGGATTTGCGCATCGCTTCGCGCAACACGGCAAAGGTCTCCTCGGCCATTGCGCCATCCGGCGCCAGGTAATAGGGCGCGTCCTGGTAGATGACGTCGACCGAACGCTCGTCGACAAAGGCCTCGATGTTCATCGTATGGTTGGATTCGATGCGCACCGCGTCGAGATCGGTATCGTCGATGATGATGTATTGCTTGTCCTCGTATTCGTAGCCCTTGACCAGGTCCGAACGCTCGACCAACCCGAGTTCAGGGTCGACCGGCTTCATGTTGATGCGGTTGTGCGTCTTCTTGTGCAGCTGGTTGAAGCTGATGCGCTCGCTGGCACTGGTCGCCGGATAGAGCCGGACCGGACAGCTGACCAGACTGAGCTTGAGGTAACCTTTCCAACTTGCCCTGGGCGCCATGAAATACTCCTACGCGGCCTTGTGCTGTCGAACTGTTCGCAGCGCTGTTTCGTCCGGAGGACGAATGCGGCTGCCGAAATCCTACATTGCCCCTTACAATACCGGCAAATCCCTAGCGAAATCTTCCTCCGCTGGGAGCCGCCTGCAGGCAAGAGGTCCGTGGCGAAGAATAATTCAAATTTTCCGGAGCGTCGATGGAGTCTGGGCCGCGCTCGCAGAACTACGTCGCGGTGCCTATCGCCGGCAAATCCCTGGCGAAATCTTCCATGTCGGCCCAAGGGTCGCCTGACGTCGCCAGAAGGCCCGGCAGCGAGGAATAATTCAGATCCTGCGGAGCATCGATGGATTCCAGATCGCTCCAGCTGACCGGCGTCGAGGCCGGCAAATTGGTGCGGGCGCGCAGTGAATAGGGAGCCGCCGAGGTGTGGCCGCGCGCATTGCGGTGAAAATCGATGAAGATGCGCCGCTTGCGGTTGTCCTTGCCCATGGTGGTGGTGAAAGTGTCGGGCGCGGTGGCGGCAAGATGCGTGGAGATGGCGCTGGTCGCCTGGTGCAGTTTCTTCCAGTTCTGCTTTTGCGTCACCGGCACGGTGATGTGGATGCCGTGCCCCCCGGAGGTCTTGGCGAACGGCACCAGCCCTAGCGCTTCCAGCTCGCCCTTAATGTGCACCGCCGCCTCAACCACCTCGCGCCAGGCGATCCCTTCGCCCGGGTCGAGGTCGAAAACGATCAGGTCCGGCTTGTCGAGCCGCGTGCGATGGGTGCCCCAAGTGTGGAACTCGACGACGCCGAACTGCGCCAGAGCCAGATAGCCCTTGGCGTCTTCCACCGAGAGATAGGATTTGGTCTCGCCCTCCGAATTCGTCGCCTCGAAGGTCGCCACCGAGGAAGGCATGCCGGTGAAGGCGTGGCGCTGGAAGAAACAGTCCTGCGGCTTGCCGGTCGGGCAGCGCACCAGCGAGACCGGCCGGCCGAGAATGTGCGGCAGCATGAAATCGCCGACCAGCGCGTAATAGACGGCGATGTCGAGCTTGGTCGGGCCGGTCTTGCCGAACAGCCGCCGCGTCGGGTTGGTCACCCAGATTGTGGCGAGGTCGGCCTCGGCGATCAGCCGCTTGCGCTTGGCCGAAACCGGCGTCGACAGGCCGACGTCACGCAGGCCGCGGAACACGGCATGGCGCAGCGCATTGTCGGTGGTCCGGTTGGCGTAATGGATATGCGCCGAAAGCAGCGGCCGCACCCAGTTCATCTCGCGCATGATCTCGCGCGGAACGCCCTCGGGCGCGGATGCACCGGCCCGCAACGGCTCCAGCCGCGCCAGCAATTCGCCTGCGGTCGCGGCATCGAAGCCGGTGCCGACCTTGCCGCGATAGTGCAGCTCGCCGTCTTCGAATTCGCCGAGGCCAAGTGCAGCGAGTCCCTCGGCCGCGTCGGAGACGGTGTAGCCAGCGATGACAAAGTCGCCGGTCTGGAGCGCCTTGGTCTTGGTCCAGGTTTTGGTGCGGCCGCTCTGGTAGATCGCCGTGGCGCGTTTCGACACCACACCCTCCAGCCCCATCTCGGATGCCCGGTCATAGAGCGCCTGGCCGTCGCCTTCGACATGATCGCTGAGCTGGATGGCGGAGTTGGCGCCGAGACCGGACAGAAGTTGCGAAAGCAGCGCCTTGCGCCGCCGAAGCGGCGCTTTTGTCAGGTCCCAGCCGTCGAGATAGACGAGGTCGAAAGCGTAGAAGTGGAGCTTGTTGCCGGCGCCTTCGGCCAGCGCGTCCTGCAGAAGGGCAAAGCGGCTGATGCCCTTGGCGTCGAGCGCGACGACCTCGCCGTCGATGATCGCCTCCCGGCACGGCAGCCTGGCGAAGGCAAGCGGCAGGTCGCCATAGCGCTTCGTCCAGTCGAGGCCGGCGCGGGTGATCAGCCTGACCGCACCGTCGGCCAGGTGCGCCATGGTGCGGTAGCCGTCGAACTTGATCTCGTGCAGCCATTCCTCCCCAGTATCCTCACCGTCCGGCGGCTTGGCCACGGAGGTCGCCAGCTGCGGCTCGATCCGGGAAGGCGGGGGCGCCTTGACGGCGCCCGGCAAAGCGCCGGGTTTCAGCACCACCGGCTTGGCAGGTTTGGCGGCAGGCTTCGGCGGTGCCACCAGTTCCTCAATACGACGGCCGGATTTGACGCTTTCCGGCCGGGCTTCCAGTATGTCGAGCGTGGCATCGGCGGCGAGATCGCGCTCCTTGAACAGCAGCCAGTTCTTCTTGCCCTCATCCTCGCCGGGCTTCGGTTTCAGCCGCGTCAGCATCCAGCCGCCATTGAGCTTCTCGCCGGCGAGCCGGAACTTGAAGGAGCCGGTGCGCAGGCTCTTTTCGACATCGTCCATCGGCGCCCAGACGCCGGTGTCCCAGACGATCATCGGTCCGCCGCCATATTCGCCTTCGGGAATGACGCCCTCGAAATCGATATATTCGAGCGGATGGTCCTCGGTCTCGACCGCCAGCCTTTTGTCGGCCGGGTTCAGCGACGGGCCGCGCGGCACCGCCCAGCTCTTCAGCACGTCGCCGACCTGCAGGCGCAAATCATAGTGATCGGCGGTGGCGTGGTGCTTGTGGACGACGAAGCGGTTGCCTTCACCGGCAGCCAGGCCACCGGCCGGTTCCGGCGTCCTCGTGAACTCGCGCTTGGCGCGATAGGCCTTGAGCTTCGAAGGAGCTGGCATGGACTAGGCGTAGGTGGTGGGCAAAAGCAACGAGCGCAGCATCAAAATCCCATCGCAGCGGCGCTCCAATGTCACGGCATGGATCCCAGGGTCTCCGCGACGTCGCTTCGCTCCTGCTCCGCCCTGGGATGACGAAGGATGGGAGGTCACGCCGCTCAATCGTCGGTGGCCGGCGTCAATTCGAGCTCGGCCGGCGACAGGCCCTGCTGCAGCTGGCTGAGCCGGAATTCGTCGACCCAATAGGCCTCGCCGTCGACCAGCACCCGCGCACTGTAGCCGCCGGCGGAAAAACGCTGCGCGGTGATGTAGACCTTGTGGCGGTCGAGCGCCTTGCGCACCGCGGCGCGCTTGGATTTCTGGCTGGTGACGGAACTGGCCATGCTGGTTACTCACGCACAAAGCCGCAAGGCGGCATGCCTAAGGATGGCCGAGAGCGGGTCGGCTGTCAATTTGGCGGCCGCTGCGAGCCCTCGCGCGGTGGCGTCTCTCGCTCTGTGGAAACCGAGCCGGCGCGCTATATTGAACGTGGCGGCTTGGAACGCGATGCTGACCTGGAGAACTTCACATGACGTTGACGACACGCAAACTCGGCGGCCAGGGGCTGCAGGTTTCCATGATCGGCCTCGGCTGCATGGGCATGAGCCAGTCCTACGGCCCGGCCGACGAGGCGGAATCGACCGCCACGCTGCACCGCGCCATCGAACTCGGCTGCACCTTCCTCGACACTGCGGAAGTCTATGGGCCGCACGCTAACGAGGAACTGCTCGGCCGCGCGCTGCAGGGCCGGCGCGATGTGGTGACGATCGCGACGAAATTCGGCTTTCGCATCGAAAACGGCAAGCAAGTCGGCACCGAGCGCGACAGCCGGCCGGAGCATATCCGCGAGGCTGTCGAAGGTTCGCTGAGGAGGCTAGCCAGCGACCACGTCGACCTCCTCTATCAGCACCGCATCGATCCGGCGGTACCGATCGAGGAGGTGGCGGGTGCTGTCGGCGAGCTGATTGCTCAGGGCAAGGTCCGCTTCTTCGGCCTCTCGGAGGCCGGCGCCGCCAATATCCGCCGGGCGCATGCCGTGCATCCGGTGTCGGCAGTGCAGAGCGAATACTCGCTGTGGGAGCGCAATCTCGAGCCGGAAATCATTCCCCTGCTGAAGGAGCTCGGCATCGGCCTGGTGCCGTTCTCGCCGCTCGGCCGCGGTTTTCTCACCGGCGATGTCAGGCGCGCCGAAGACTATCCAGAGGGCGATTACCGGCGCGGCGATCCGCGCTACCAGGGCGCCAACTATGACGCCAACATGCAGGCGGCAGCCACGGTACTCGACATCGCCGCGGCCAAGCGCGTCAAGCCAGGCCAGATCGCGCTGGCCTGGCTGCTCCACAAGGGGAGCGACTTCGGCATCGACATCGTGCCGATCCCCGGCACCAAGCGCAGAAAATATCTCGAGGAGAACGTCGCCGCGGCTTCGATCAGGCTCGACGCCGCCGAGATGCAGGTGCTCGACGACGCGCTGGCGCCGGGCAAGGTCGCCGGTCCGCGCTACGGCGAGCGCACCATGGTGATGATCGATCGGTAGGTCTTGCCTTCTCCCGTTCTTGCGCAAAGCTCCGGCCTTGGCTAGCATCCGCCGGCAGGCACCGAGCGGAGGAGAACGTCGCGGTGGACCGGCTGGAGCGCCGTTGCGTCCCTTCAAACACGAGTTGGGCGCTCGAAGGACACTCCATTTTTGAATCGACGCAAGGAACCTTCCGGAAAACCCATTCCGGTTTCGGGGTCGTGCGCTCATCTGGGAGGAGACTAAATTGATCAACAGACGTGAATTCCTGCTGTCGACCGCGGCGATGGGCGCCTTGGCGCTGGCCGCTCCGCAATTGGCTTTCGCCCAGGACAAGCTGACCATCCTCGGTTCGGTGCCGAGCCTCGGCTTTCCGTTCTTCGTGCACATGCTGAACCAGATCAAGGCTGAGGCGCAGGCGCAAGGCGTCAACCTGGTCGAGAGCGACGGCCAGAATTCGGCGCCCAAGCAGACCGCCGACATCGAGGCGGCACTGGTGCAAAAGGTCAACGCCATCGTCATCTCGCCGCTCGACGTCAACGCGCTGGCCCCAGCCATCGAGGAAGCGGTGAAGGCCGGCGTTCCCGTCGTCACTATCGACCGCCGCGTCGAGGGCGTCGAAGGCATCCTCGCCCATGTCGGCGCCGACAATGTCAAGGGCGGCGAGGCCGAAGCACAGGCCATGGTGGCGGCGTTCCCGAACGGCGCCAAGATCTTCCATCTGCAGGGCCAGCCCGGTGCCGGCCCGGCGATCGACCGCAACAAGGGTGTGCACAACGTCCTTGATCCCATGAAGGACAAGTACCAGATCATCTTCGAGCAGACCGCCAACTTCGCCCGCGCCGAGGCGCTGTCCGTCACCGAGGCCGGCCTTGCCGCCAACGGCAAGCCCGACGCGATCATCTGCGCCAATGACGACATGGCGCTTGGCGCGGTTGAAGCCTGCGCGGCGCGCAACTTCACCGACGTCAAGATCTACGGCTTCGACGCGCTTCCCGAAGCGTTGGTCGCTGTGCGCGACGGCAAGCTGGCCGGCACGGTCGAGCAATTCCCCGGCGAGCAGTCGCGCACCGCCGTGCAGATCGCGGTCGCCTACGCCAGGGACAAGACCGAGCCGAAGGAAAAGCTGGTGCTTTTGACGCCGATCGTCATCGGCAAGGACAATCTCGACAAGGCGGAGAGGCTGGGCGAGACGAAGTAGGCGAAGCCGGCGGGACAGCACCCCCCTCTGGCCTGCCGGCCATCTCCCCCTTCAAGGGGGAGATTGGATGTTACCCGGGCTTTCGCTAATTTTCGATCTTGCAGAAGAAGCGAGGCCAACGAGGCTGCCAATCTCCCCACTTGAGGGGGAGATGGCCGGCAGGACAGAGGGGGGTGCTGTCCCGCCAGCCTTTCGTACAACCGAATGATCGAGGAGCAAACTTTGCCCAAGGCAGCCGCTATTGTGCCCTCCCCCGCCCTGCTCACCGTCGAGGGCGTGACCAAGCGCTTTGCCGGCGTCACCGCGCTGAACGACGTTTCGCTCGAAGTCCGCCCCGGCGAGATACTCGGCCTGCTCGGCGAGAACGGCGCCGGCAAATCGACGCTGCTCAAGATCCTGTCCGGCGTGATGCCGCCGTCCAGCGGTCGCATCGTCTTCGACGGCGTCGAATTCAATCCGCACAATCCGCAGGATGCGAAACGCCACGGCATCGTTACCATCTACCAGGAACTGAGCCTGATCCCGACGCTGACCGTGGCGGAGAATATTTTCATCGGCCGCGCACCGCTCGGCCGGTTCGGGCTGGTCAGTTGGCGGCGAATGGAGGAAGATTCCCGCGCGATCATCGCTCGTGTCGGCCTCGATCTCGACCCGGCGACGCCGGTTTCCGCACTGTCGGTGGCCGAACAGCAGCTGGTCGAGATCGCCCGCGCGCTATCGCTGAAGAGCCGCTTGATCATCATGGACGAGCCGACCTCGGCGCTGACCGAAACCGAAGTGCAGAAGCTGATGGCGATTATGGGCCGGCTGCGCAAAGACGGCGTCGCCATCATGTTCGTCACCCACCGGCTGGAGGAGGCATCGGCAATCTGCGACCGTATGACGGTGCTGCGCGACGGCAGGCTGGCCGGCCATCTCGACCGCGAAGGTGGGCCGATCAAACTGCCGAAGATCATCGAGAAGATGGTCGGCCGCGCCGCTTCCGAGCTCTATGCGAGGCCGACGCAGCGCGATGTCGCCGGCGACGTCCGGCTCTCGGTGCGCGGCCTGCGCACGGTGCGCGATCCGCAGGCGCCGCACGCCATCGTGCTCGAAGGCGTCGATCTCGACCTCAAGGCGGGCGAAATCCTCGGCGTCGCCGGGCTCGTCGGTTCCGGCCGCACCGAGCTCGCCCGCGCCATCTTCGGCGCCGACCGCATTGCCGCCGGCACCATCAGGCTCGATGGCAGGCCGATCGCGCCGGCCTCACCCGCCGATGCCATCGAGCTCGGCATCGGCCTGGTGCCGGAAGACCGCAAGCACCAGGCGATCTTCGCCGCACTCGCCATCCTCACCAATTTCTCGATCGCCGCGCTCGACCGCTACTCCAATGTCGGTTTCATGGCCGAGCGGCGCGAGCGAGAAGCGCTGGCGAACTACAGGAAGATGCTGTCGATCCGCATGGCCTCGCCCGAGCAGGCGATCGAGGGACTGTCCGGTGGCAATCAGCAGAAGGTCATCCTTGCCCGCTGGCTGGCACGCGATCCCAAGGTGCTGATCGTCGATGAACCGACGCGCGGCGTCGACGTCGGCGCCAAGGCGGAGGTTCATCAGATCCTGGTAGAGCTCGCCGCGCGCGGCATCGCCATCATGATGATCTCGTCCGAGCTGCCCGAAGTGCTTGCCGTGTCGGACAGGATCGTCACCATGCGGCGCGGGCGCATCACCGGCGAGATGCCTGGCATCGAGGCGACCGAGGAGAAACTGATGGAACTGATGGCGCTCGACCAGAAGCAGGAAGCCCAGAATCAGGAAGCAACGCAATGACCAGCACGACCGAACGGAGCCAGCGCGGCGGCGTCAATCTTGCGCGCCTGCTGATGAGCTTCGGCCCGCTGATGTTCCTGGCGGTGCTGATCGTCGTCTTCACCGTGCTGAAGCCGAGCTTCATCGACCCGATCAACCTGTTCAACATCATGCGCCAGATCTCGATCACCGGCCTGATCGCGCTAGGCATGACCTTCGTTATCCTCACCGCCGGCATCGACCTGTCGGTCGGCTCGCTGCTCGCCTTCTGCGGCATGGTCGCGGCGGTGGTGGCCAAGGGCGGCACCGCCAACACGCTGTCGCTGTCGACAACGGGCACGCTGGGCTATGGCTGGTTCGCCGCCCTTCTCGCCGCCGTCGTCGTCGGCGCCGTGGCCGGCGGTGTCCAGGGCTTTGCCATCACCAGGCTGAAAGTACCGCCCTTCGTCGTCACGCTCGGCGGCCTCACCGTGTTTCGCGGCCTAACGCTGACGATCTCCAATGGCGGCCCGATCTCCGGCTTCGACGCCTCGATGCGCTGGTTCGGTACCGGCCTGATCGGCCCGGTGCCGGTGCCGGCGATCATCTTCGCGATTGCCGCAATCCTGTGCCACATCGTGCTGCGCTACACGCGCTACGGTCGCGCCGTCTACGCCGTCGGCGGCAATGCCGAGGCCGCGCGGCTCTCCGGCCTGCGCGTCGACCGCATCCTGATCTCGGTCTACATCATCGTCGGCTTCTTCGCCGGCCTTGCCGCCTTCGTTTTGTCGGCGCGGCTCAACTCCTCCGAAGCCGTCGCCGGCATCGGCTACGAACTGACGGTGATCTCGGCGGTCGTCATCGGCGGCACCTCGCTGTTCGGCGGCATCGGCAGCGTCGGCGGCACGGTGGTCGGTGCAGGGCTGATCGGCGTCCTGCAGAACGGGCTGCAATTCAACAACGTCTCGTCATACACGCAAAGCATCGTCATCGGCCTGATCCTCATCCTCGCCGTCGCCTTCGACCGCTGGCTGAAATCGCGGGTAAGGCGGTGATGGCGGGGGCGACGATTTTCGCTGCAAGGCAGCAAGAGGTTGGCGAAAGCGCTGGCAACAGCCAATCTCCCCCCTTGCGGGGGAGATGTCCGGCAGGACAGAGGGGGGTGGGAAGGATCGCCAACGTCTCAATGTAAGCCGCTTCCAAGCCCATTCCAGCAGGAGGATTAGACTGCAAATGGCTGACAAGCTGGCGGGACAGCACCCCCTCTGCCCTGCCGGGCATCTCCCCCGCAAGGGGGGAGATCGGCCGTCACCCATGACTTCGCCAATCACGAAGACAGGAGCGCCTAGTGGGGCACGATCTCGTTCCGTCACGCCAGCGCAAGAATGCAAAATCCATGCGTCGCGCGATGACCGACGCCGAGCTGAAACTGTGGAATGAGCTTCGCGCGCATCGGCTCATGGATTTGAGCTTTCGCCGGCAGGTGCCGATTGGACCCTACATTGTGGATTTTGCCTGCCCGACGCACGGCCTCATCGTCGAGGTCGATGGCAGCCAGCACGCCGACGTTGAGCACACCGAGCGGGATAGGATACGCAGCGCCTATTTGGAGAGCAGCGGCTGGACTATCCTGCGCTTCTGGAACGACGACGTCAGGACGTGCCCTCGGTATCGCGGCTGCTGGGCCAATCCTGGCGCCACACCTATTCGCCAATCCTGGGTGCCGAGACCACGGCACGGCTGTCGGATGAGAAGCACGCGCCGGAGCGGCTGGTGACCGAGCTCGGGGACGACAGCAAGATGTGGTTCGTGGCCGAGCGGGCGGACGGCTCGCTCGCCGGCTACGCGATGGCCGCGATGGGCAACAAGGGCGATGTCATGCTCGAGCGGCTCCATATCGACAAAAGCGAGTACGGCACCGGGCTGGCGGCCGATCTTTTGCACGCGGTTCTTGCAGCGCATGCGGGGATTCCCAGCATCGCGCTGGAGGTGATCGAGGGCAACGACCGGGCAATCGCCTTTTATCGCAAGCACGGTTTCGAAGTGGTCGAGCGCCGGCCGGCTGCACACGGGGTGGGCGGCCACGCCTCGCTGATTATGCGCCGGTTACTACCGATGGCTTAGAGCGCTGTCGGCGAAGCTGCCAATTTCCCCACTAGAGCAGGCAATCGCGCATCCGCGCCGCGATCATTTACGCTCCTTCCTTGCCGGCTCCCACGCGTTGAGCCGACAAAAACATCAGCGTGTAGGCAGCCTTGCGGCGGTCCCAGCCGGCCGACTCGGCCATATCCAGCAGGCCGTCGACCAAAGGCGCCAGCGCCTCCCTGCAATCGGTTTCATAGTTGAAATCGTTCTTCGGGCGGGTCGGCGCCGCGATCTTCCCAAAACTGTCCGTCATATCCATGGCAACACCTGCTCAGCATTCGACCCGAACCGGCAAGCCCGTGCCCGCGTTGGCGGACACGGCCCATCTGCCGTTTCGAAATCTCGCTTTGAAAGCCTGATCTTAGAAGTCCATGCCGCCACCGCCGGGCATCGGAGGCATGGGCGTTTCCTTCTTCGGCTTCTCGGCCACCATCGCCTCGGTCGTCACCAGCAGGCCGGCAACAGAGGCGGCACCCTGCAGCGCAGAGCGAACGACCTTGGCCGGATCGATGACGCCCTGCCCGTACAGGTCGCCGAACTCGTTGGTCTGGGCGTTCCAGCCATAGCCGAAGTCGGTCGTCTCGCGCAGCTTGCCGACGATGATCGAACCTTCCGCACCGGCGTTCTCGGCGATCTGGCGCACCGGCGCTTCGATGGCGCGACGCACGATGTCGACACCGGTCTTCTGATCGGGATTGTCGACGACAACGTTATCGAGCGCCTTCGCCGCCCTCAGCAGCGCCACGCCGCCGCCGGGCAGGATACCCTCCTCGACCGCCGCGCGTGTGGCATGCATGGCGTCGTCGACGCGATCCTTGCGCTCCTTGACCTCGATCTCGGTCGAGCCTCCGACGCGGATGACGGCGACACCGCCAGCGAGCTTGGCTAACCGCTCCTGCAGCTTCTCGCGGTCGTAGTCGGAGGTGGTTTCCTCGATCTGCGCCTTGATTTGGCTGATGCGCGCCTGGATTTCATCCTTGCGGCCGGCACCGTCGACGATGGTGGTGTTCTCCTTCTCGATCAGCACCTTCTTGGCGCGGCCGAGCATCTCCAGCGTGACGCTCTCGAGCTTGATGCCGAGGTCTTCCGAGATCGCCGTGCCGCCGGTCAGGATGGCGATGTCTTCGAGCATGGCCTTACGGCGGTCACCGAAGCCCGGCGCCTTGACGGCCGCAACCTTCAGGCCGCCGCGCAATTTGTTGACGACCAGCGTCGCCAGCGCCTCGCCTTCGACGTCCTCGGCGATGATCAACAGCGGCTTGCCGGATTGCACGGCGGCTTCGAGCACAGGAAGCATGGCCTGCAGGTTGGACAGCTTCTTCTCGTGGATCAGCACATAGGGTTCTTCGAGTTCGACGCGCATCTTATCCTGGTTGGTGATGAAATAGGGCGAGAGGTAGCCACGGTCGAACTGCATGCCTTCGACCACTTCCAACTCAGTCTCAGCGGTCTTGGCTTCCTCGACAGTGATGACACCCTCATTGCCAACCCTTTCCATCGCCTCTGCGAGGAAGCGGCCGATCTCGGCATCGCCATTGGCAGAGATGGCGGCGACCTGGGCGATCTCGTCGTTCCTGGTCACCTTGCGGGCATTGGATTTCAGGTCGGCGACGACGGCGTCGACCGCCTTGTCGATGCCGCGCTTCAAATCCATCGGGTTCATGCCGGCAGCGACCGCCTTGGCCCCTTCCCTGACGATGGCCTGAGCAAGAATCGTCGCGGTCGTGGTGCCATCGCCTGCGGTGTCGCTGGTCTTCGAGGCGACCTCGCGCACCATCTGCGCGCCCATGTTCTCGAACTTGTCCTCGAGCTCGATTTCTTTGGCGACAGTCACGCCGTCCTTGGTGATGCGCGGCGCGCCGAACGACTTATCGAAGACGACATTGCGGCCCTTTGGACCGAGCGTTACCTTCACCGCATTGGCGAGAATATCGACGCCGCGCAGCATTTTCTCGCGGGCTTCGGTATGAAATTTCACATCTTTGGCAGCCATTGGATCACTCCTTCGAATAGGCAGCTTTTCGTTGACTGGAATGCTTGTTCAGGCCCCCCTCAGGCAGCCCTCTTCATCTCGCCGGCGCCCTCGATAACGCCCAGCACGTCGCTCTCTTTCATGATGAGCAGATCCTCGCCATTGAGCTTGATCTCGGTGCCGGACCATTTGCCAAACAGGATGCGGTCGCCGACCTTGACATCGAGCGGCTGCAATTGGCCGCTGTCGTCGCGCGCACCGGGGCCGGCGGCAATGACCTCGCCCTCCTGCGGCTTCTCCTTGGCAGTGTCGGGGATGATGATGCCGCCGGCGGTCTTCTCGTCGACCTCGATACGGCGGACCAGGATACGGTCGTGCAATGGACGGAACGTCATGTCGTTCTCCTCTCGGGACAAACAGATTTTCGAAGATCCTCCTGACCGGACCGGCAATATCGGCCCGGCACGGGGTGCGCGACCCCTTCATCAGGCATCGCGCGCATACGAACTAGTCGCGCTTTTTTCTGCTTTCAAGAGGGTCACGCAAAAATTTTAGCACTCGACCAATGAGAGTGCCAATGTACTGTAATTGCTTGCACATTCGTCGCTCTCCCGACGCGACTGGAACCTATGTGGAACAAGAGGCGTTTTCGCGGACGGAGATTTCAACGGAAGGAAGATTGCATGACCAGCAGGGACTTTCAGCTTCAGATGCAAGGGTTTGGCCTCACCACGGCGGAGATCCATTACCGCCTACCCGATCATCGAAGCCTGCTGCAGCTCTATATCTGGCAGGAATACGATATCGCCCCTGATTTCCCGACGCTGAAGCATTTCCTTGATTTCTGGGAGCGCGAGATCGAAGGCCCGTTGCATTCGGTGCGCGTCGCCCATCATCACCTGATCCAGCCCTCCGAATGGCGGGCCGTAAACGGCATCATCACCGTCCACTGAAGAGCAAGCCGATCAGCCGCTAGTGGTCAGAATCTGACACTTGGTATCCGGTTGGGCGGTCGGTTCAGGGATTCAAGGCGGTTAGCAAATCCTGTGTGGAGCGCGGAGCAACGCGACTTCGCGACGGAGTGGCGGAGCTAACCGAAGCGGATCGTGTCCGGAACGGGTCTTCGGCTTACGCGTTGCAACATGGAGGCGACGGCGGGCGTGCCTCACGACGCGCGGTTGCGTCCCATCCACTTGTTGCCGCGATTGGACATGCGAAGCGCGCCGAAGTCATCGCAGAAACGCCCATACATTCGTCATGTCCGCGGCGATGGCAGTGCTGGCACGACGTCGATCCAAAGGAGAGTAGATGAGTGCGTTCTCTCTTTCATCGGACGGGAAACTTGCGATAACCGCGAGCCAGACGTCGTCCAAAAATGACTTCGACTATTTGGTGGGCAACTGGAACATCAGGAACCGTACGTTGAAGGAACCGCTGGCCGGCAGCGACGAGTGGGAGGAATTCGACGCGACCCAAGAGTTCCGCCAAATCCTAATGGGTTTGGGCAACTTCGACATTTTTCATACGGAGTTGGGAGGAAAGCCGTTCGAGGGCCTCACCGTGCGATTGTTCGATCCAAAGACGCGTCTCTGGACGATCTACTGGGCCGACAGCAACGCGGGCAAACTCGACGACGGAAAGGTGGGCTCGTTCAATGGCGACGAAGGCGAATTCTTCGGCCGTGAGGTTGTGGCCGGCAAGGACATTATCGTGAAATTCCACTGGGATAAGCGCAACCCGAAAACCCCGATTTACAGCCGTGCGTTCTCCGCTGATGCAGGCAGAACGTGGGAATGGAATTGGTACTCGAACTTTTCACGACGGTGACTAACTGAGTTGGCCCAAGCAAAATCCCGCTCCTTCGCGTGTAGCCAAGGGAAATCCCGAGCCGGACTCTTATGTCAGTGGGTACAAGTCAGGTGGGTACCACTAGACAGCGGACAAAGTCTCCGGAGTGGGGGAAAGGCAGCTGCCTCTCCCCACTTGTTTTGGATCTCACAATATCGGAGGGGTCCGGACTAGCCGGCGTGGTCGACAGGCTTGCGGGCCGATGCGAGCAACCCGGCCTTGCGCGCCGCCCTGGCGAAGGCCTTGCGCGCATCACGCGCGGTGTGCCAACCGTCGAGCGCGTCCCGGCAGGTCCGATAGGCAGCGCGCCAACTCCGGCCGCGTGCACGGTCCGGCCACTGCTGGCGCATGCATTCGATGGCTTCCCAACTGCTGGCGACCTTGCGCTCGCTGGATTGGAATTTCAACGTGATCGGCTCGGCAAAGCGGACGTCGTCCATCACTTCCTCCGTGTCTTGTGATCGTCTTCTTGTTTGAGCAGCAACGTCATGCTGGCGGGCACCGGCGGCCGGCCGGCGCCGCTGAAGGACATGGTTCGTCTCTCTGCGCGGTTCAAGAGCATCGCGGAAATGGCCGGTTATTCCTCCTCGTCCGGCCCTTGCAGCAGTTCGATCAGCATCGCTACTCTTGCCGTCGGCAGCGGTCGGCCCTCGTTCACCAGCGCCTCGTCGGCGGCGATCCAGGCCAGGGCCTCACGCAATTCTTGGACCGTCCCGTCTGTCGCCGCAATGTCGGCGATAACGGCGTCGTCGACCGGGCCCACCACAGAAATGATCTCGTCGCGTGTCATGGTCAGCTCCATCTGCGATTGCCGGGAACGGAGCCCCGGCAACAGAGGAATCTGGGTCTTGACCTGCGGCAGACAATAACCCGCCGGGGAACTCGGCGTTGGCGATTGAAGCCAGCTGGCAAACAGGCAATCTCCTGCCGGACATCTCGCCGCAAATAGGGAGATTGGCAGCCTCGCCGAACCGACCGAAAAACCGGCAACGCGAAAGCCGCCGGGTCTTGACTTGCGGCGGACAATAACCAGATCGATGGCACCGGTCGCCGAAATGGGGCCGGCGAAACCAGGGAGCGCCAGCTCTTTTCCCCGCTCTATCGGTCGAGCATCGGCTTCGACCGCGTCTTCAACCTGCTGGAAAATGCCCCGCAGGCTTTCGACGCGTGGCCGCCCTATGACATCGCGCGCAGCGGCGAGAACAACTACCGCGTCACCATCGCCGTCGCTGGCTTTTCCGAGGACGACCTCGAAATCACCCATGAACCCAACCTCCTGATTGTCTCCGGCCAGCACAAGGAGCCGGATAACGCGGAGTATCTGCATCATGGCCTCGCCGCACGGCCCTTTACCCGCCGTTTCGAGCTTGCTGATCACGTCAAGGTCGCGGGCGCCACGCTCGACAACGGCCTGCTCAGCATCGATCTGGTACGTGAGGTGCCCGAGGAGATGAAGCCTCGGCGCATCGCCATCGCGACCGATGTCGCCTCGCCGAAGACCGGGCCGAAGGTCGCGCAAGACGAAGCAAACAAGCAGGCTGCCTGAATGCACCAGTCGAGAAAGGAGACTATGCAATGGCTATTCGTGATCTCATTCCCTGGGGCCGGGAGAACAATCAGGCCCCCAGCCTGTTCCGCGACGGCGATCGCGATCCCTTCCTGACGCTGCATCGCGAGATGAACCGCTTGTTCGACGAGGCGTTCCGCGGCTTCGACACGCGGCTGCCGTCGCTCGGTGGCTTCTCCGCTGCCCGCGTCAGCTGGCCCAGTGTCGAAATCTCCGATGGCGAAAAGGAGATCCGCGTCACCGCCGAGATCCCCGGCATGGACGAGAAGGACATCGAGCTGCTGCTCGATGACGGCGTACTTACGCTGCGCGGCGAGAAGCGTGAAGAGACCGAGGACAAGGACAGGCAGTTCTCCGAACGCTTCTATGGCCGTTTCGAGCGGCGTATCCCGCTCGGCTACGAAGTCGACGAAGGCAAGGTGAACGCCGCGTTCCGGAACGGAGTGCTCAGCGTAACGCTGCCGAAGACGGAGCGCGCCCAGGCCAAGGCCAAGCGTATCGCCATCAACGACGGCAACGGCAAGTCCTGATGGCTCGCATCAGGACGACCCTCCCTTCTGCCCTGCCGGTTCCGGCGGGCAGAGGGGGCAACTGTCGATGACCCGTTCTCCCGACGCTCCGGTTCCGCCTGACCAGGCGCAGCAAGCCCTGCAGTGCCTGACGACCGAGCATTTCGTGCTGCAAAATGCTCGCGCCGCGACCATTCAGGAAGCGAACCAGCGAGCCGATCTGTTCCTGACCTCGGTCTCGAGCGCAACCATTGCCTTGTCCTTCGTCGCGCAGGTCACGGAGATGGGCAGGCCGTTCGTGCTGTTCAGCCTGATCTTGCTGCCTTGCCTTTTCTTCATCGGCCTGGTCACCTTCGCGCGCGCGGTGCAGGTTGCCATCGAGGACATGGTGCATGCCCGCGGCATGGCCAGGATCCGCCACTATTTCGTCGAGCTGACGCCCGTCCTGCAAAGATACCTTGTCAATTCCACCCATGACGATCCCTCGGCGGTGCTGGTCGACAAGGGCCTCAGGCCCTCACCGCTGCAATATTTCATGACCACCGCGGGGATGGTGGGCACGATCAATGGCGCCATCGCCGGCGTCTTCACCGGCATCGTTGTAAAGTCCGCGTTTGGCGGGGGCATGACGCTCGGCGTGATTTGCGGGCTGCTGGTCTTCGCCGCATGCATTCTCATCCTGCGGCGTTACCACAGTCGCGCCTGGGCGGCGGCCGAACAAAGCTTGCCCGCACTGTTCCCGGGCGACAATGTCAACAGCGAAAGCTAGCGCCGACACATCCGGATGTCGAAAAGTGGCAGGGCGACGCCCTTGCGTCTTGCGCGCCAATTGACCATCCTCGCCAACATTATTTGCACCGCGGCCGGGGGGTTCGCATATGCCGACGCTTTATGCGCTGAAACCGGCCTTTCAGGCCAGGTTGCGGCCGCTTGCCGACGGACTGGCCAGGGCCGGCGTCACCGCCAACCAGATCACGCTGCTGGCCGCTGCCCTCTCGCTCTTCACCGGCCTTGTGGTGGCAGCCCTTGCCGGCCACCGCATGGTCTTTCTGCTGATGCCGCTCGTGCTGTTTACGCGAATGGCGCTGAATGCCATCGACGGCATGCTGGCAAGGGAACATGGCCAGGCCTCGAAGCTCGGCATGTATCTCAACGAGCTCTGCGATGTTGTCTCCGATCTCGCTTTGATCCTGGCCTTTGCCGTCATTTTTCCTGCCTGGGGCGTCGTTGCATTCGCTATCGCGGCGGTGATTGCGGAATTCGCCGGCGTGCTCGGCATCGCGGCCGGAGCGGGGCGCAACTATGCCGGCCCCTTCGGCAAAAGCGATCGGGCGCTGGCGCTTGGCATCCTCGCGGTGCTTATCGCGTCCGGCCTGTGGGTCCCGGCGCTCACGCCGCTCGTGTTTCCGGCCATGGCTACACTCTCGCTGGTGACCGCCATCAACCGGATACGCGGCGGCCTTAACGGGAACGGCAGCTGAATTCCGGTCTCGCCAGGGAGAACAACATGCTTCACCAACAGACGGTTGCCGCCGTGGCTCCAGCCAACGTCGAGCGGGTGGCGCAGGAGCGCAGCTTCAAGAGCCATGACGGCACCGAGATCTTTTATCGCTATTGGCCGGCGCTGTCGGAACATCGCAAGGGTGCCATCCTGCTGTTCCATCGCGGCCACGAGCATGGCGGCCGCATGGCGCATCTGGTCGACGAGCTCCAGATGCCCGACCACGTCTTCTATGCCTGGGACGCGCGTGGCAATGGCCGCTCCGCCGGCGAGCGCGGCTATGCGCCGTCGTTTGCCGCGCTGGTGCGCGACATCGATTGCTTCGTGCGCGAGATCGGCAGTGACGGCTTTGCCCGGCGCGATATAGCGTTGATCGCGCAATCCTTCGGCGCCGTGCTTGCCGCCGCCTGGGTGCACGACTATGCGCCTGACATTCGCGCCCTGGTGCTGGCCTCGCCGGCCTTCTCGGTCAAGCTCTACGTGCCCTTCGCCAAGCAAGGCATTGCGTTGTGGCAGAAGCTGAAGGGCCGTTTCTTCGTCAATTCCTACGTCAAGGCGAAATTCCTGACGCATGATCCCGAGCGCATCGCCTCCTTCGACGCCGACCCACTGATCACCCGGCCGATCGCCTCCAACATCCTGGTCGAACTCTACGACCACGCAGCGCGCATCGTCGCCGATGCCCGCGCCATCACCGTGCCGACACAGCTTCTGATCTCCGGCAGCGACTGGGTGGTGCGGCATGGACCGCAGCACGAGTTTTTCGTCAATCTGGCGAGCCCGGCCAAGGAGCGGCATGTGCTGCCCGGCTTCTTCCACGACACTTTGGGCGAGCGCGACCGCCACAAGGCACTCGACCTGATCAGGCCTTTCCTCGAAAAGCAGTTCGCGGCGCCGGAAAAGCCGCTCGACCTGACCGGGGCCGACCGCGCCGGCTACACACGCGACGAGGCCGACCGGCTGGCCTCGCCGCTGCCGCTACTGTCACCCAAAGGTCTCTACTGGGCAACGAGCCGCGCCTCGATCCGCATGGGCGCATGGCTGTCGTCCGGCATGAAGACCGGGATTGCCACCGGCTTCGATTCCGGCTCGACGCTCGACTATGTCTACGAGAACGATGCGCGGGGCATCGGCCCCGGCGGCCGCATGATCGACCGCACCTTTCTCGATGCTATTGGCTGGCGCGGCATCCGCCAGCGCAAGCTGCATCTGGAAGAGCTGATCGGCAGTGCCGCTGAGACGCTGAAGGCCGCCGGCCGGCCGGTCCATATCGTCGATATCGCCGCCGGCCATGGCCGCTACGTGCTCGATGCTGTGCAGAAATGCGCCGAGCCGCCGGCCAGCGTGCGGCTGCAGGATTTCTCCGAGCTCAACATCTCGCTCGGCCGCAAGCTGATCGCCGAGCGCAAGCTGCCGGCGAGCGTCTCGTTCCATCAAGGTGACGCCTTCGACGCCACGATGCTGGCCGGCCTCGACCCGGCGCCGGATCTCGCCATCGTCTCGGGGCTCTACGAATTGTTTTCCGACAATGCCATGATCGCCCGCTCGCTCGGTGGACTGGCCGGCGCCATGCAGCCCGGAAGCCTGCTCGTCTACACCAACCAGCCCTGGCATCCGCAGCTCGAGATGATCGCGCGCAGCCTGACCTCGCATCGCGGCGGCCAGGCCTGGGTGATGCGTCGGCGCACGCAGGCCGAGATGGACCAGCTGGTGGCGGGCGCCGGATTCGAGAAGCTCGACCAGCGCATCGACCAGTGGGGCATCTTCACCGTTTCGATCGCCCGGCGCGTCTGAGCATGGACTTGCCTGCCTCTGCCTTGCCTCGCGATGCCCCTGCCCTTCCGGCCTTGCCGCGCGAGCCGTATCCCGGGATAGTCCTGCGCGCCGCGCTGTGGCTGGCATTTCTGGCGCCGTTCTTCTACTCCACCTACGGCTTCGCCAACTGGCTGGCGTCGCGGCGCGACGATGTCGGCAGCATCGTCTTCGGCTGGGAGCATGGCATCCCGTTCCTTGCCTGGACGATCGTGCCCTACTGGTCGATCAATCTATTCTACGGCCTGTCGCTGCTGTTGAACAATTCGAAGAACGGCGTCGACCGCCTCGCCGGCCGCTATCTGACGGCGCAGATCATCGCCGTCGCCTGCTTTATCCTGTTCCCGCTGACGGCGACCTTCGTGCGTCCGCAGACAAGCGGCCTGCCCGGTTTCATGTTCGCCGTGCTCGGCGGCTTCGACAAGCCCTTCAACCAGGCGCCGTCGCTGCACATCGCACTACTGGTCATCATCTGGGACCATTGGCGTCACAGGTTGACCGGCATCGCCGGCGCCGCCTGGCATGTCTGGTGTTTCCTGATCGGCGCCTCGGTGCTGACGACGTGGCAGCACCATTTCATCGACATTCCGACCGGCGCGCTGCTCGGCCTTTTCGCTCTGTGGCTGTTTCCGCGCGACGGCGAGCTGCCATTCGACGGCTTCCGCCTGAGCGTTGACCCGAAAGCGCGGCGGCTGGCGCTGTTCTATGCGCTCGGCGCAAGCCTTGCGCTGGCCAGTGCCGCTGCCGGCGCGTTGGTCTCGGCGCTGTGGCTCATCCTGTTGTGGCCGGCACTGGCGCTGGCCATCGTCGCTTTCGCCTATGCCGGCGCCGGCGCCAAAGTGTTCCAGAAAACAGCTGATGGCCGCGTGTCGCTGGCCAGCCGTCTCCTGCTTTGGCCCTACCGCCTTGTTGCCAGGGTCAATGTGTGGGCGTGGACGCGAAAGCTTCCAGCGCAGATCGTCATCGCCGACGGTGTTTGCCTCGGCCGTTTTCCGACCGCCGCCGAGGCCGACGCCTTCGGCACGGTGGTCGATCTTGCCGGCGAATTGGAAAGGCCGCGTGGCGCCTCGATCCGCTGGGTGAGCCTGCCCATGGTCGACCTTTTGCCGCCGTCTCGCGAGGCGCGTGCGCAAGCGGTGGCGGCGATCGAGACGGCGCGGGGCCAGGGCACGGTGCTGGTCTGCTGTGCGCTTGGCTTCCAGCGCAGCGCCGCCGTCGTCGCCGAATGGCTGGTCGCCAGCGGCCGGGCCGACACGCCGGCTCAGGCGCGAGGCAAGCTCGCCGCCGCGGGCCGGCCGGTGCATCTTGGCGTGGACGCACCGGCATGACCGCCTTTCGAGATAGGGCCGAGACGTTCGCCGCCGGGCTGATGGTGCAGGTGGCATGGCCGCTGCTGCTGGTTGCCGCTGCCTTGCTGGCGGCGCCGGTCGTCGGCCTGGCGGCAGTGCCGCAAACATCGTCGCTGTCGGCGGTAGCCTGGCTGATCGCCGCAGCGGGTGCCATAGCCACAATCATTCTCTCGGCCCTGCTTTTGTTCGACGCGCTGCTGTTCCGGCTGATGGCCAGCCACGCCAGCGAGGCAGGCGGCGGTGCCGCGGTCGACGATGTGCTGGCGCGCATGCGGCTGAAACCCACGGCGGCCGGCGGCCGCTCGCTCGACCAGCGGATAGCCGGCACGCGCCGCCTGCTTGCCAAGCAGCGTATCACGTTCGGCCTGTTCGCGGCGGCCTCGGTCGTCGCGGCATTCTTTTGAGCCCGTACATGACAAAGCTTCGTGTCAGCACCTATACCTTGCTGCAGACGGTGACCTCGGTCGGCCTGTCGGCGCTGGCCTGGGCGGTCACCGGCGTGCGGCCGATCTGGAACGGCAGCCAGCCATCGGACCGACAGCGCATCTACTTCGCCAACCATGCCAGCCACGGCGATTTCATCCTGCTGTCGGCCTGCCTCAGCGAGAAGGAACGCGCCAGTACCCATGCGGTGGCCGCCGCCGATTATTGGGGCAAGACGCGGCTGCGCCGTTTCATTGCCGAGGACATGCTGTCTTCCGTGCTGATCCACCGGCAGTGGACGGATGAAACGCAGCACCCGATCTCGATCATGCTGTCAGTGCTCGATCAGGGCCATTCGCTGATCCTGTTTCCCGAAGGCACGCGCAACATGACCGACGAACCGCTGCTGCCGTTCCGCTCCGGCCTCTACAATCTGTCGATGGCGCGGCCCGATGTCGAACTCATCCCGTGCTGGATTGAGAACATGTCGCGGGTGCTGCCCAAGGGGCAATTCGTGCCGGTGCCGCTGCTTTGCCGTGTCGTCTTCGGCGCGCCGATCGCTATTCAACCGGGTGAGGAACGCCGCGCCTTTCTCGACCGTGCCCGCGAAACGCTGCTGGCGCTGAACCCCCGGCCGCAACGAGACGATTGAGGACCAAGGCAAAATGCTGCCGATGATGCACGAAACCCTCATTCTGATTGTCGGCCTACTGGCGGTGCTGATCAGCGCCAGCGTCGTCGCCGGCGTCTTGTCATGGCGCGCGCCAAAACCGTTGTCGCCGACGCTGGTCAACCTCACCCAGCGCATCAATGCCTGGTGGGTGATGGTGGTGGCGATCACCGTTGCCTTCTTCTTCGGCCGCCCCGGCATGACCATCCTGTTCGCGCTGATTTCCTTCGCCGCTCTGCGCGAATTCGTGACGCTGACACACAGCCGCCGCAGCGACCACTGGGTGCTGCTCGGCATGTTCGGCATCGTCATCCCGTTCCAGTACTGGCTGGTGTGGACCGCCTGGTACGGGCTCTTCACCATCTTCATCCCGGTCTACTGCTTCCTGCTGATGCCGGCGATCACCGCACTGCACGGCGACACCGAACGCTTTCTCGAGCGCGTCTCGGCGCAGCAATGGGCGGTCATGATCTCGGTCTACTGCGTCAGCCACGTGCCGGCGCTGCTAACACTCGAAGTACCCGGTTTCGAAGGCCGCAACCTGTTGCTGATCGCCTTCCTGATCGTCACCGTGCAAGGCAGCGACGTGCTGCAATATATCTTCGGCAAACTGTTCGGCCGCCACCTCCTGGCGCCGACGGTCTCGCCGTCGAAGACCTGGGAGGGACTGGTCGGCGGGCTGGCGGCATCGAGCCTGCTCGGCGCGCTGCTGTCGTTCCTGACGCCGTTTTCGCCGCTGCAGGCGGCCGGCGTCGCTCTGGTCGCCTGCCTGATGGGATTCTTCGGCGGGCTGGTCGCCTCCGCCATCAAGCGCGATCAGGGCGTCAAGGACTGGGGCCACCTGATCGAAGGCCATGGCGGCATGATGGACCGTGCCGACAGCCTGGTCTTCGCCGCCCCGGTGTTCTTTCATACGGTGCGCTATTTCTGGACAGTATGAGGGTTGGCGCCGTTTGCCGCGGCACCGTCCGGACGGTTCAGCGCGACTTTGCGAAGATAACCTGATCCGTTTCGTTATTACCGTTTTCGCGAAAACGGTAATAACCCCACTGCCGCGGTCGTTGGCCGCGCTCATTTTGCCGCGGCGAGCGGCTCTTTCTTGCGCGCCTGCGCCAGGCGGCGCATGCGGCGTTTGGCGGTGGTCTTCAGCGCCACCGGCGGATTGCTGGACAACGCACCGAGCACCGCACCGACCATTCCGTGTGCGACGAAATCAGCGTTGATCTCATTGGCCAATTTGGCGGCTGCCTCCTGGTTGTCACTGTCGGGTTCCGACCACAACACGATACCCACCCGCAACCTTGGTTTGGCGCGTTTCAGCCGACGGACCAGGAACCGGCCGTGCTTGACGGAATTCCGGTTCAAAAATCCGACGACGGCGGTATCGATAGCGTCGAGCTCAAGGCGGCGAATGCTCCCCGGTTCCATATCGGCGAAGCTCGCTCTCAACACCGTGGCGCCCTGGACTTCGAGCACCTGTGCCAGCATGGCGGCAGCCGCGTCGTCGAGTTCGCCGCGCCCTCCGGCGCACAGCACCGACATGCCCGTGCCATCCGGTAGTTCGGTGTCGTCCCCGCCCTGAACCTCCCCCTGAACCTGCTTGTCCTCGCGTGAGCCGTTGTCCTCGGCCGCGGCAGTGTCGCCCGCTTCCGCCTCCTCCTGCGCGCTGTCGTCGAGGTTCGCCACCATCGTCAGCGCGCTGCCCGCGACCTGCTGTCGTTGCTCATCGCTCAACACACCACGCACACGGTCCTGCTCGCCGAGCAGAAGTGCGGGAATCGCGACCTTGTCGTAGAACTCGACCAGATATTCTTCCTCCAGCATCTCCTCGGCATGGTCCGTCGCTTCCTCGGGATCGCCGGCCAGCAGCCGCTGGTAAAGCCGGGCGTGCGGTTCGAGCACGGGTTCGTTGCCGAACAGAACGTCGAGGAATTCGAACTGCGGCACATGTCGGCCGAGCACGACGAGGCAGACCGTGAGCGGCGTCGACAGAACGAGGCCCAATGGCCCCCAGAGCCAGGTCCAGAAGATCGCCGCAACGATAATAGCCAATGGCGACAGCCCGGTGCGCGAGCCATAGAGCCAGGGTTCGATCACGTTGCCGGTGATCAGTTCCACCACCACGAAAAGCCCGGCGGTCCATAGCACGAGCGACCAGCCGGGCGCCACGGCTAGCGCCAGGAACAGAGGCAGCAGCGTCGCGATAACCGGGCCGATATAGGGAACGAAGCGCAGCGCCAGCGCCAGCAAACCCCACAGCAATGGATTGGGTATGCCCAGCAGCCAAAGTCCGATTGCAATCGGAACGGCATAGACGATGTTCACGACCAATTGCATGAGCAGATAGCGGCCGACGCGCTTGCCGGCATCCTGCAGCGCCTCGGTGGTTCGATGCAGATCGCCGTAGCCGACGAGGCGTATGAAGCGATCGCGCAGGTCCTCCCGCTCAAGCAGCATGAATATGACCACCACGACGATCAGTCCGGCCGATGCCAGCGGACTCAGCAGCGGGCCGATCAGATTCTGGAGAACCTCCAGCGGTCGTTCGCGCGCGACGATTTCGACCGGGATCGGCTCCCGCAGAGGCTGATCGGCGGCGGGTTGCGCGGGTTCCGGTCTGTCGAGTTCCTGGCCGACGCGTTCGATCACCCGGCTCAATCTGGAAACGATGCCTCCGCCGACGCCGGATTCCTTGAGCGACCGGACCTTGGCCAGGATATTCGCCTGGTAAAGCGGGATGTTCTGCGCCAGTTCACTGACCTGCGTGGCGACTATGAAGGAGAACAGCGCCAGCACCGTGAATGCGCCGAGCACGCTGGCGATCACGGCAGGAAGACGCGGAATGCCGGCTCGCTTGAGTGCCGACACCATGGGCACAAGCGCAAAGGTAAGCAGCAGGGCGATTGCGATCGGCAGAAAGACCTCGCGCCCGAAATAGAGCGCCGCGACGGCCGTCACGACCGACGCTACGCTGGGCAACGATGTGCGCGGAAGCGCCCTGGCCGCGGTAACAATGCTCGCTCGCCGGGTCTCCGACAGGTGCGCGCCGTTTCGACTATTTGCCGCCACTTGATACCTCCGCCCCGCCATCGCCATGATCGGGCATATTGAGCCGGCGTGCAACTTCGCAGCCTCTCCTACAGCGAAGCTTTGATTTGCCGTCGTTTGGCTTGCTGCCGGCAGCGCGGCAATTCCGTCACGGTAGAATTTTTTGCATAAATGGCGGCACCAGCAATCCTGTTCCATGCTTGCGCCAGAACGTGGAACTTTTGGGTCAAAACGCCGTTCCTTCGTAGATCGCTAATGGACAACCTCAAGGCAGCAGCTCAGGAGGAATGATCATGAACATCAAGATGCTTTGCATGGGCGCGATGGCGCTTTCAATGATGACCGGCGCAGCGCTTGCCGCCGGTGCCACTGGCACTTCGGCGCTCGACGATCCGCAGAAAATGTCGCCCTTCTTCACCGATGCCGGCATGAAGACCATGAAGCCGGCAGCCGAATTCAAGACCGCATGGATGGCCATGTCCAAAGAGGACCAGGCGATGATGATGAAGGAATGCGGCGACGAGGCCATTGCCAAGGAGCATGACGATTTCTGCAAGATGACCAAGCAACTCGGCGGCGCCAACTAGGCAGGTCGGTTCAGCACAATCGCAGTGGCGGGCAGATGCCCGCCATCTTCATTTTGGGACCTTCGGTTCAGTCGGGCGCAAACGTCAATCGCACTATTCGGCGTCAGCCGATCCTGACGACGAAGTGCTTGGTCACCGGCTCGATGATCTTCCACGTCCCCTTGAAATCGGCTTCCACCACGAAGGCATCGCCGGGGCCGACTTCGACAGGCGCGCCGCCGTCGGGCGTGATGACGATACGGCCGGCTATCATGTGCACGAACTCATAGTCGCTGTAGGTCGCGTGATAGGTGCCCGGGCTCGCCTGCCAGGTCCCCGACATGACCTTGCCGTCCTCGGTAATGTGCTGGACGGCGGTCTTCATGGTCGGCTCGCCTTCGACCACGACCCATCCCGCGAGATCGCCGGTCTCGGCGTTCTCGACGGCGCCGAATTTGAGGATGGTCTTGTCTGTCATGGTCGGCTCCGTCTTGAATTGTGCCGGGATGGCTGCCGGTCAATAGCTGATGCACCTGACCCCGGCAACGCGGCTTGACCCGGCCGCTTGACCTCCTCGCCAACCGTGGGATAGGCCGGGGACTGGCCCAACCACCTCCGCACCGGAGCCCCGCGAAAGACCTGCCATGACGGACACGATCGTAAGAGACAGCAATGGCACGGCGCTGCACGAGGGCGACTCCGTGACCCTGATCAAGGATCTCAAGGTCAAAGGCACCTCGGAGACGATCAAGCGCGGCATGCTGGTGAAGAACATTCGCCTCACCGGCAATCCCGGCGAGATCGAATGCAGCACCAGGCAGGTAAAGGGCCTGGTGCTGAAGACCGAGTTTTTGAAAAAGGCGTGATTGCCTCGGCACCCTTCGCTTCGCTTCAATATCAATCGCTCTCATGACTGAACCGCTCATGTGAGTGAATCGCCCACGCCAGGAGTTGGAGGAGCCGCGCCCTCCCCCTATGTTGCACTGCGTTAGATTTGTTGCATTGCAATATCAGCGCATCGGGTCGAGCCTCTGCGAGGTGGGTATTCCTTGCACGAGGTGACTGTGTCGGCATCATTTCGGCCTGACATCGAAGGGCTGCGCGCGCTGGCGGTGGCGGGTGTCATTGCCTTTCATTTTGGTCTCTCCGGTCTGCCCGGCGGCTTTGCCGGCGTCGACATCTTCTTCGTCATCTCCGGCTACCTGATTACAAAACACCTGGTTACGGAAATCACCGAAACCGGGCGGCTGAATCTCTGGCGCTTCTACGCCCGGCGCGCCCGGCGCCTGTTGCCGGCGGCACTGTTCGTCATCCTCGCCACGCTGTTCGCGGGTTATTTCATCCTGTCGCCGGAGGAACAGGCGCTCTATTCGAAAGGCGCCATGTTCGCCTCCGCCTACATGATCAACCTCTGGCTGATCCGCTGGTCGTTTGACTATTTCGCCGCCGACGCCACCAACAACCCTTTCATCCACTTCTGGTCGCTCTCGGTCGAGGAACAGTTCTACCTGGCATGGCCGGCGCTGCTTCTTGCCGCCGCATGGCTGCGCCCAGGCAAGCGCACCGCTATAATCGTCATCGGCGTCGCAGGCCTAGCCTCCTTCGCCGCCTGCGCCTGGCTGACCGAAGTGTCGCAGCCTTGGGCCTTTTACTTCTCGCCGCTCAGGGCCTGGGAATTCGCCGCCGGCGGCCTCGCCACCATGGCGCCAGCAAGGATCTGGCGCGACCGGCCGCTGCTGGCCACCCTCCAGGCATGCCTCGGGCTGGCGCTGATCGCGTGGGCCTATCTGATGCTGGACGAAGACTCGCCCTTTCCCGGGGTGAATGCGCTGGCGCCTGTCGCCGGCACCGTGCTGCTGCTGCTCAGCGGCAGCGGCCGCAACCTGCCAAGCGCCGTGCTGGCGCTGGCGCCCCTGCAATGGCTGGGCCGGCTTTCCTATTCGCTCTACCTCTGGCATTGGCCGGTCATCGTCTATGCGGCGATGATGGTTCCCAACCTGTCCACGCTTGACCGGCTTGCCTGCGCGGCGCTGACGCTGCTTCTGTCGATGTTCACCTATCATTTCATCGAGAACCCGATCCGCCGCAACGGCTGGCTGATGGCCGGAGCGGCGCGGGCGCTGGTGCCCGCCGTCGCGCTGACCGGCGCCGGCGTGGTCGCGGCCTATGGCAATGCGCGCTTTGCCGAGCACAATCTCAGCCCCGAACAGCACGTCATCGCCGACAGCGCCGCGCAGCTCTCCACCGTGCGCGCGAGCGACGGCGGCTGCGTGCTCGATTTCGAGACCGTCAAGCCGAAACCCTGCATGTTCGGCCGCAAGGACGCCCAGCGCTCGGTCGTGCTGTTCGGCGACTCGCATGCCGACCATTGGTCGACGCCGCTGATCAAGGCGGCCGAGAAGAACAACTTTCGCGTCGTCACCTTTCTCAAATCCTCCTGCCGGGCTTCGCGGGTGACGACCTGGAATTGGCGGCTGAAGCGCGACTACACCGAGTGCGACCAATGGCGCCAGCAGTCGGTCAAGGACATCATCGCGCTCAATCCGCAACTGGTGGTGATCTCGGAATTCTCGATCGGCAATGTGATCAAGGAATCGCCCGAGGAGTTAAAGCACGCCGATTGGCAAGAGCAGTGGCGGACGGGCCTGACCTGGACGCTTCAAGCATTCAGCCAGGCCGGCATCAAGGTCGCGGTCATCAGGGACGTGCCCTACAATGCAAGCTACGCCGACAAATGCGTGGCGCGGGCGCTGTGGCGGGGACAGACGCCCGCGACATGCGATACGCCGAGGATCATGGCGGCAAATGACGACATCGCCACGATCGAGCGCGACATCGTGCGCTCGACACCCAACGCCAGCTATATCGACATGACCGACCGCTTCTGCGACCAGACCACCTGCCACGTCTTCATCGACGGCAAACTCGCCTTCCGCGACCGCCACCATCTGGCAACGCCTTTTGCCGAGACGCTGGAGCCGGCGGTGGAGCGGGCGCTGTTTTCGGATGTGATGGCAGCGGCTGTGAAGTAACGGCGCCGGCAGCCTTTCCCTCCGAAATCCTTCAGGCGGGCTTTGGTGCCACGTTGACCGACACGGCAACCATGCGGGGTTAGCTAAGGATGAGACCCGCCAGGAAAACCGTAAGGATAAGCGACAGCGGAACTGCAAGAAGGCAGCACAGCTCGAAAGTATTGGCTCGCCAAGAAGTCATTGGTCGCTTTTCCATGTTGGCCTCCTCCCTCAACGGCCAGACCGGGATGGCGGTTCCGCTTAGATGGTGCTCATCCCCACCACTCATCATGCAATTGGCGCAACTCGTTCCGCTTCCTGGTTATCCATCGTGCACGCGCCAGATGTGTCGCCCACGCCCGGAAAGCCCTGTCCGGCTCCTGCTCCGGATCAATGTGCAGAACGATGCGGGCGACCTCACGCCAATCGGTCCCTTCAGCCGACGCGTCGAGCAGCCTGATGTAAGTAAGCATGCGATCTTCGTCATAACCGGTCGGCACTGAAGACGTCGGCGCTGCGTTCGCGATATGAGAGTTTGGCTGCTTTGGCATTGCGACCTACCAGCAATGGCGCACCGTAGCAGCCTATGAAGAAGCCGGCGCCCTTTGATCGGAGGATGCGGATCGAGATTCGCCTCGACGGTCGGCAAATGCGGGCCTCAGGCGGGAGTTCGCCGCCCAGGAGGGCCACGCCTCATCACATCGCGATTGGGTCGATGCATTCCATGTATTTTAGTGGAACCTAATTTAGTTGGCGCAATTATGCATGCGTGAAAAAGCGTGAAATCCAGACTGTCACTGAAAGCTGGCTATCGCGAGATCAGTTGGCCGATGATCCAGTGATTGCCGTCGATTTGACCGAACGAATATTACAGGCGGCCGAAAACGACAGGATCGTCTGCCTCGTCGTGGCAACGGAGCAGCTGGAAACCGACGGCATCGAGAAAGCGGAACCTCAGGAGACCAGGATTGCCGCAAGTTTCGTCCGGGACTTTGAGGTGATGCTGCTTGTTCTTTATGCGGCCTACGCCCTCGCTGTGCTGGGCGCGACGGCTTTCGTTTTGCTGGAACTGGGCCATGTTCTGTAGATCGGCAAGGTGACGGGACTGGCGCTGGCCAATTTGTCGCTGTTTGACGGGATACATAGGGCGCGGACCACAACCCGCTCGGGGCTTGCGTCGGCGGCCCCACCCTGGCGCACAGCCAGACGCGTTTTCGCCCCCGCCGGCGCTAATTTGGGGCTCTCGGTTCGTGGCATCTTGCAAATTTGTGGAACGAGCCTGCCCCTCGGGGGTTTTTCTATTAGAGGGACGTTAAAGAAGGAGGTAGCTATGAAGAAGCTCCTGCTTGCCTCGGTGATCGCCATCGCCTCGGCGGCTTCCGTGATCGGCCCGGCCAATGCCGGCGGTAGTGTCACGATCGGCATCGGCAACGGCTATGACGACGACTATTATTATCGCCATCATCGGTATTCCGATTACGACGATGAGTACGTCCCCCGTTACCGCTATGACGTCTATGACGAGGACTACAGGCCACGCTACCGGTATCACCGGCGCTGCCACACGGAAGTCGTCAAGCACTGGCGTCATCACCACCGGGTTATCGAAAGAATCCGTGTCTGCCGTCGTTGACGGATCGATCCGGCCGGCAGTGCCGGCCGGATCGGTGGAGCTCCTCACCGCGGCTTGCGCATCAGCATCATGCCGTAGTGCACGGCCAAAATGTCGAGCCCGATCTTGAGTAGTTTCACCACCACGTCGCGCGGCTCGCCGGCCTGTTCGGCCAGGCTCTTCACCGTTGCGTCGGCACAGCAGACCTTTTGCACGATGCCGGCGATCTCCCAATGGGCAAGCGCCCTCGTGGCCTCGGCATGGTCGCGGCCGGCGGACAGGATGTGATCGGCGACACCGCTGCCAGTGCGGCCGCCGTCGACGCGCTCGGCCCAGGCCATCGGCTTGGCGCTTGCCTCCGACGAGTTGCGGAAATCCTGGCGGTAGCGCATGCCTGCCTCGCGTTGCTGGCGCGACAACGAGGTGAGGCCGGTCAGCGGGTCGACATTGCGCACCCGCACGATGCCGCCGGTCGCGGTGTGGCCGTCATTGGAAACCTCATAGAGGCGCGCCGCCTCCTGCGTTCCCTTGGCCAGCCGCTTGCGGCCGAACCGGTCGTCCTGCAGCGCGAAATCATGGCCGATCTCCTTGCGGATGCGCACCTGCTCGGCCTCGCCCTTCGGCAATCGCGGTAGCCTGGCTTTGGTCTTTTGGGCGGTTTTGTTGCTCATCGGCTCTGTCCTCCTGGTCTGTCGTCGGGCTCTGGCGAATTTCCGTATCCAGCGGGGCTCAAATAGCTTTGGCCGGCAGCGTGCGCAGGAAGCGCGCCGCGTGATAGGCGCAGTAGCTTTTCGAAGGCCTTGTGCGCAGCCCGCAGCACAGCATGTCCAAACCGGGGCGGCTGCCGGGGGCGTCGTTTCCCGCATCCTCCTGCGGCGTCGTGTCGAGCGGCGCGCGGCAGCGGTCGAACAGGCAATCGATGAAGCGCATGGCGACGAAGTGCGGCTGGCGGCCGCCGGCGGCGATCGGGCGCGGCGCCGGCATTTCGAGCGGCTCGCCATCGGACCCCGTGATCCGAACCGGACCCGGCTGCCAGGCCGGCGGTGCCAGCCTGGCCGACAGCCTTGCCGGGCGGCAGTGGTGCTCGGCCGGTACTGCCCCTGCCTGGCCGGCGGGGTTCGACGGCTCTGGCGCCGATTTTCCATGCCGGCCGCCCGACCGTCCGCTACACCAGCCCTTGGATCTGGCAAGGCCGATGGCGTGCAGACGGGCGGTGCGGTGGACGATGCCGATGATCGCCGCGCGCGAGGCCGGGCGGCCGCGCTGCGCACTCAGCCGGGCGGCGATCTTCGCGGCCGACAGCCCACTCATCAGCCAGTTCTCGATTTGTTCCAATTCGGAGGGGGAATAGCGGGCGGCCATGACGTTTTATTCCCTGCAAAGGTGGTTGTGTGGCGCCGGCTTCGCCGGCCTCAGGCTCGAAAGCCGGTCAGCCCTCGCGTGGCCTGCTATCGAGCTTCATCCCGGCCGCCTGCCTTGTTGCGCCGGAGACTGCCTTGCCCGCCCGCTTGTCGAAGGCGATGACCGTGCCGTCTTCGGTGCGGATGCAGGAAACTGCGGCATCCGCATTGCCGGCCGGCAGGCAATTCGTGGCCGGAGCCGTGAGGGGAACGGCTCCGGCCGTTCCGGCCGCTTGCGCTGCCGGATCCGAGGCGCGAGCCTCGGGCATCGTCCCGGCCGGGGAGGAGGACAGCCAGGACGAAGGCGAAAAGGTTGGCACATGACTGCCGCGGCCGCCTCCTTGGCGCTGAAGGGCGGGTTCGAGGACCGAAAGCTGGCGGAGCGACTTGTGCATGGCCGTATAAGAGCATAACTCAATCCGTAATGCAAGTGATTCTTGCATAGACGAAACCGAATCTTGTGCCTCAGATGGAGCCATGGTGAAAACTGCACTGTCGATCAAGGTCGGGGCGGCGATCCGCCGGGCGCGCAAGCAGCGCGGCCTGGTGATGCGCCACATTGCCGAGCACAACGACACCGACGTCGCTGCCGTCGGCAATTGGGAAACCGGGCGCAACCTGCCCAAGACCGAGAACCTTTTGAAGACCGCCGCCTTCCTGCGCGTCGACCCGGTGGCGCTCGGCAAGGGCGAGGTCGTCTTCCTCGAAGATGCCGGGCCGGTTGCCGATGCCGAGATCGTCACCGATCCCGGCCCCCTGCCCGCCGGGCCGATGGACATCCAGCTTCTCGGCACCGCCGTCGGCGGCGACGATGGCGACTTCACCTTCAACGGCCAGCCGGCCGGCTATGTCCAGCGGCCGCCGGGGATCCGGCATCTGCGCAACGTGTTTGCGCTGCACGTGCTGAGCGATTCGATGGTGCCGCGCTACGAGCCCGGCGAGATGATCTATTGCGGCGGCCGCGAGGCCGTGCCCGGCGACCATGTGGTGATCGAGACGCTGCCCGAGGAGAACGAGCAAAACGGCAAGGCCTTCATCAAGAAGCTGGTCAAGCGCACCGCCGCCGAGCTGATCGTCGAGCAATACAATCCGCCCAAGACGCTGACCTTCAACCGCTACGCCATCAAGAACGTCTTCCGCGTCATCCCGCTCAAGGAACTGCTGGGGTATTGACGGGCGCTTGTTGCCTTCTCCCCTTGTGGGAGAAGGTGGATCGGCGCACAGCGCCGAGCCGGATGAGGGTGCTGGAAGGAACGCGGCGGAGGAAATGTAGACGCGATTTTAAGCACTTACGCCATCAAGGTAGCGATCCGTCCAACACCCCTCATCCGACCGATCTTCGCTCGGCCACCTTCTCCCACAAGGGACCTGTTGCGCAGTCATGAGCAAAAGCTTGCGGCGGCGGGGTTGCGGCGGTTGTTCGCTTGTTTGCGGGGGATTTGACGTCTTGTTTGGGGTTTCAGGCGG